>DATIFC010000160.1:0-9994 GCA_035455445.1 Gaiellaceae bacterium
CCGACGAGGCCGTACTCCCAGGCCCAGCCGGCGACGAGCCCGGCGATCGCGGCGATCACCGCCGCCCAGTTGACGTCGCCGTAGATCGACGCCTTCGGGTCGGTATACAGCGCGCGGACGTCGATGCTCCCACGCCTGAGCACGAAGTAGTCGACGAGCATCACGCCGCCCCACGCCGAGATCCACACCACCACCGACGCGAGCCACTTGTCGAAGTCGGAGGCGAAGTTGTCCGACTCGATGAACGCGATCAGCGTGATCGTGCCGACGATCGAGACCGCGACGCTCACGATCCAGCGCTTCAGCTTGATGTCGAGCGAAAGCGCGGCGAGCGACGCCGAGTAGAGGTTGAGGATGTTGGTCGCCACCGGCCCGTGCATGACGACGAACAGCACGAGGATCGAGACGCCTGTCCCGAACGCGGCGGTGACGATCGCCGCCGGGTCGGCGGTCGCGGTCACGCTCGCGACGGAGGCGCCCACGAACGCGAGCCAGACCGTCGGGACGAAGATGCCGAGGGAGGTCGACCAGAAGACCTTCCGGTCCGGCGTGCCGGGCCTCACGAACCGCGTGTAGTCGGACGACCACGTCAGCCAGGTGATGCCCCAGCCGATTCCGATCGCGGTCATCAGCTGCGTGATCGCGGTCCACTTGTCGCCGCCGCTGACGGTCGAGTGGCTCCAGACGACATCGACCTTCGTCCAGGCGAGAATCGACATCACGATCATGAACGCCGCGGCGATCGGCACCGTGTAGGCCTCGAAGGTCTGGATCAGGTAGAAGCCGATGATCGCGATCAGGACCTGCACGGCCATGATCCCGATCCCGACCGCGTACTTCGTGCCCGTGCCCGGGTTGTCGTAGCCCATGTTCTTGAAGATCCCGAGCACGAGGTCGAGCACGACCCAGGTGTTCACGCCGAGCCAGCCCATCGTCATCAGCATCTGGGCCGCGGCCGGCAGGTAGGCGCCCCGACGGCCGAACGCCGCGCGCGAGAGCACCATCTGGTTCACGCCCGTGCGGCTGCCCATGACGCAGAAGAGGCCGAACAGCGCGCAGCCGACGATGTTGCCGACGATGACCACGATCATCGTCTCGATCAGGCTGAGGCCCAGGATGATCCCGAGCGCCCCGAGCACCCAGTTGATCGGCGCGATGTTGGCGCCCGCCCAGATCCAGAACTGCCGCAACGGCGTCGAGTCGCGGTCCCGGTCCGGGATCGGCTCGATGCCGTGCTCGTCGAACTGGATCTCGGCGAGGTCGTTCCTTGCAGCCTGCTCCATGCTTCCTCCTATGTGAAAGAACAGACCGAGCTACTGGCCGGATTCTCCGACTTCGGCAGGACGTACGACAAGACCCGCGCGGGTCGTAGAGTCCGCACGTTGGGCACGAACCTCGTCCTCGAGAACGGGCTCGTCGACACCGGAGGCGGCGAGTTCCGGCGCGGCGACGTCTTCGTCGAGGACGGCCGCATCGTGGCGACGGCGCCCGCGGAGGCCGAACGCGCCGACTGCTCGCGGCTGCTCGTCGTCCCCGGGATGGTCAACGCGCACAACCACTCGAACGAGAACTGGTTCCGGGGGATGTGGGACAACCTGCCGCTGGAGCCGTGGATGCTCTTCTCGTACCCGGCTCTCGCCGCGCCCGCGCAGTCGCCGGACGAGATCTACCTGCGGACGCTGGTCGGCGCACTGGAGCAGCTGCGCTCGGGGGCGACCTGCGTCGTGGACTTCCTCTACGAGCTCGACGGCTTCACCACCGAGTCGCTCGAGGCGGTCGTTCGCGCCTACCGCGACGCGGGGCTGCGGGCGCTGATCGCGCTCGGGATCGGCGACCGCGCCTACCACGAGACGGTGATCCTCGAGGAGGGCCTCGTCTCGCGCGACCTGGTGGAGAGGCTGGAGCGGGACAAGCCGCCGAGCTGGGAGGAGTGGGAGCGCTACTGCCGCGACGCGGTCTCGCGCTTCCACCGGCCCGACGAGGGGATCGCGATCGCTCTCGGGCCCTCAGGGCCGCAGCGTTGCACGGACGAGATGCTGGCCGGCTGCGCGGCGCTCGCCGACGAGCTCGGCCTCGTGATCCACATCCACGTGCTCGAGACGCGCATGCAGGCCTTCTCGGGGCGGCGCATGTACGGCAAGACGCTCGTCGAGCACATGGACGCGGTCGGCTTCCTCTCCCCGCGGGTGTGCTTCGCGCACGGCATCTGGCTCACCGAGGGCGACATCGCGCTCGTGCGCGACCGCGGCGTCACGATCGCGCACAACCCGGCCTCGAACCTGAAGCTCGGCAGCGGGCTCGCCGCCGTGCCCCGGCTGCTCGCCGAGGGCGTGAACGTCGCGCTCGGGACGGACGGGATGTCCTCGAACGACGGGCTCGACATGTTCGCCTCGCTGAAGCTCGCCGCGCTGCTGCACAAGCTCTGGGGGATCGACTACGAAGAGTGGCTCGGCGCTCGCGAGGCATGGCAGCTCGCGACCATCGGCGGCGCCCAGGCGGCCGGCGACCCGACCGGGCTCGGCTGCATCGAGCCGGGGCGGAGGGCGGACCTCGTGCTGCTCGACCTCGACTCGCACGTCTTCACGCCGCTCAACGACCCGCTGCGCCAGCTCGCGTTCGGCTCTTCGACGCTGGCCGTCGACTCGGTGCTCGTCGGCGGCGAGTGGTCGCTGCGCGCCGGCCGCCCGACGCGCGTGAACGAGGCAGGCGTCCTCGCGCAGGCGCGGGACACTGGACACGAGATCATCGGCCGCTTCGACGAGGCCTTCGAGCTCGGGCAGCAGCTGCTCGCTTCGCTGCGCGGCGGTTGGCTGGAGGCGCTGGCGACCGACGTCGGCGTCGAGCGCAAGCTCGCTCTCTAGCCCTTGACCCGGGGTCAGGTCTTGCATTGCCACTTCTGGGGCCGCCACGGCGCAACCCGGTGCGCCGAGATCGCGTCATCTGCTCAACAGCTGCGAAACGCGCGATCGCTGGGCACGGGTCGGCACAGCTCTGGCACACAAATGCGGGATTGCAAGATCTGACCCCGGGGTTGGCTCGCGCGCTGGCGTCCGGCCCGGCCCGCTGGCGGTTCCTCAGCCCTTCGAGTGAGGGGCGTTCGCAGGCGCGAGGATCGCCGGCGTCGCGCCGAGCGCGGTGTAGGCGACCCTGTACGACCGGTCTCGCCAGGTGACGGCGAGCCCGCGGACGATGCCGTCCGGCGGCGGCTGAATCGTTCGACCCTACGCGGTCCGGCCGGGATCAACCGGCTCGCCGGGCTCCGTGGACGGCGAGAGCACGATCGTGTTCTCGACCGAGAACCACTCGCCCTCGACACCGTCGGGGCGCTCCGGGTCGTCGGCCCGCCGCGGCACGAACTCCCGCAGGAGGGAGGGCTTGACGGCGAACACCGCGTCGGAGCGCAGGTACTCGCTCTCGCGGTCGAAGATGTGCGTGGCCACCGTCCGGTAGCCGGGAGCGCGAACGATCATGTGGACATGGGCCGGCCGCCAGGGATGGCGGCCCGTCGCAGCGAGCATCCTCCCGACGGGGCCGTCGTCAGGGATCGTGTAGGGCACCGGCCGCACGGCGAGAAACGCGTAGCTGCCGTCGTCGCGCGCCGTGAACCTGCCGCGGAGGTGATCCTCCGGCGCCTCCGGGTTCTGGACGGCATAGAGCCGGTCGTCGCCGTTCTGCCACACGTCGAGCTCGGCTCCCGCGATCGGCTCCCCGCTCACGTCGAGCACGCGGCCGTGGACCCACGCAGGCGTCCCTGCGGCCTCCTCGGCGATCGATGCTCCGTAGGGTCGCTGCGGCGAACCGGGCACGTAGAACGGGCCGAGCACCGTCGACTCCGTCGCCCTCGGAGGGAGCGGATTCGCCAGCGCGTCCACGAGCATCGAGACCCCGAGCGCGTCCGACCAGAGGATGAACTCCTGTCGCCTGTCGTCCGTGATGTGGCCCGTCTCGGTGAGGATCCGGATGCCCTCCTCCCACTCGCGCTGGCTCAGGCCGACCTCGACCGCGAACGCGTGCAGGTGCCGCGCCAGGCTCTGGGCGAGGGTGCGGAGCCGCTCGTCGCCGGCGCGCTCGAAGCTCGCGATCACCGCCGCGGTGATGTCCTCCGGAGCGGTGGGCCGGCCGTTCAGACCGGCGGTTCCGGGTCGTACTGGATGTAGCGCCTCACCTCGCGGGCGCGGTCCGGCGAGTGCAGGCGCGCGACCAGGTGCAGGGCCATGTCGATCCCGGCCGAGACGCCTGCGGCCGTGATCACCGCGCCGTTGTCGACGAAGCGGTCGTCCGGGCGCACCTCGATGTCCTCGCCCAGCGTCGGGAGCAGCTCGAGCGACTGCCAGTGCGTCGTCGCCGGCTTGCCGTCGAGCAGGCCCGCCGCGGCGAGCACGAGCGAGCCCGTGCAGACGCTCGCCACGACCGCGCCGCTCCGCGAGACTCCGCGCATCCAGTCGAGCACCGCCGCGTCGCGCAGCTCGGCGCGGGTGCCCCGGCCGCCGGGGTAGACGAGCACGTCGAGCGGCGGCGCGCTCTCCCACGTCTCGTCGGGAAGCACGCGCAGCCCCTTCGCGCAGGTCACCGGCCGGTCCTCGCGCGCCAGCGTGAACACACGCACGCCGTCGTCGGGCCACTGCCCGGCCCATGCGGCCAGCACCTCCCACGGGCCCGCCCAGTCGAGCTCCTCGGCGCCGTCGAACAGCGCCACCCCGATGACCATCTACCGCGTTTGCGGGAAGCCGAGGTCGACCTTCGAGGTCGCCGGATCCGGCCACCTCGACGTTACGACCTTGCCCTGGGTGTAGAACTGGATCCCCTCCGGCCCGTAGATGTGCAGGTCGCCGAAGAGGGAGCTCTTCCAGCCGCCGAACGAGTAGTACGCGACCGGGACCGGGATCGGCACGTTGACGCCGACCATGCCCGCGTTCACCTCGAACTGGAACTGCCGCGCCACGCCGCCGTCGCGCGTGAAGATCGCGACGCCGTTGCCGTACGGGTTCTCGTTCACCAGCCGCACGGCCTGCTCGTACGTGTCCACGCGCGTGATCCCGAGCACCGGCCCGAAGATCTCGTCCTTGTAGACGTCCATCTCCGGCGTCACCTCGTCCAGCAGCGAGACCCCGAGGAAGAAGCCGTTCCCGTCCGGCGCGGTCTCACGGCCGTCGGCGATCACCTTCGCGCCCTCCTCGGCGCCCTTGTCGATGTAGGAGGCGACCCTGTCGCGGTGCGCGCGCGTCACGAGCGGGCCCATCTCGGAGTCGGGGTCGAGGCCGCTGCCGACCTTCACCTTCGGCAGCCGCTCCTGGATCGCGGCCACGAGGTCGTCGGCCGCGTGGCCGACGCAGACGAGCATCGAGACGGCCATGCAGCGCTCGCCCGCAGAGCCGTAGCCGGCGCTGACGGCCGCGTCGGCGGCCATGTCGATGTCGGCGTCGGGCAGGACGATCATGTGGTTCTTCGCCCCGCCGAGCGCCTGGACGCGCTTGCCCCTGGCCGTGCCCGTCTCGTAGACGTAGCGCGCGATCGGCGTCGAGCCGACGAAGGAGACGGCGGCGATCCCCGGGTGCTCGAGGATCGCGTCCACCGCGACCTTGTCGCCGTGCACGACGTTGAAGACGCCGTCGGGCAGGCCGGCCTCCTTCAGCAGCTCGGCCGTCAGCATCGAGGCGGACGGATCCTTCTCGGAAGGCTTCAGGACGAAGGTGTTGCCGCAGGCGATCGCGGGCGCCCACATCCACATGGGCACCATCGCGGGGAAGTTGAACGGCGTGATCCCGCCGACGACGCCGAGCGGCTGGCGGATCGAGTAGACGTCGATCCCGGTCGAGGCCTGCTCCGAGTAGCCGCCCTTCAACAGCTCGGGGATCCCGCAGCAGTACTCGATCACCTCGAGCCCGCGCGCGACCTCGCCCTTCGCGTCGGAGAGCACCTTGCCGTGCTCGAGCGTGAGCAGCCGGGCGAGGTCCTCGGAGTGCTCGTGGACGAGCTGGCGGATGCGGAAGAAGAGCTCCGTGCGCCGCGAGAGCGACATCGAGCGCCAGCCGGCGAACGCCTTCCCGGCCGCCTGGACCGCGGCGTCGACCTCCTCGACGGAGGCGAAGTCGACCTCGCCGCTCTGCTCGCCCGTCGCCGGGTTGTAGACGGGGCCGCTGCGCCCCGACGTCCCCTCGACGCGCTGCCCGCCGATCCAGTGCGAGATCCGCGTGACCTCGCCCGACCGCTCCTCCGTGAACTGATCCGCAACCTCGGTCATCCCGCCTCCTTCCAGTCGCGGCCAGACTAGCGTGACCGCGCTAGGATCGTGTCGTGGCGGTAGAGCAAGGTCTCGACGCGCAGCAGATCAAGGATCTGGACAAGCAGCACGTCCTGCACTCCTGGTCGGTGCAGAACCAGATCCAGCCGCTGCCGATCGCGGGCGGCGAGGGCCGGTACTTCTGGGACTACGACGGCAACCGCTACCTCGACTTCGCCTCGCAGCTCGTCAACGTCTCGATTGGCTACCAGCACCCGAAGGTCGTCGCGGCGATCAAGGAGCAGGCCGACAGGCTGACCACGATCGGGCCGCCGATGGCGCACGAGACGCGCTCGGAGCTCGCGCGGCTGCTGGCCGAGGTGACGCCCGGCGACCTGACGATGTCGTTCTTCACCAACGGCGGCGCCGAGGCCAACGAGAACGCGGTCAAGCTCGCCCGCTGGCACACGGGGCGGCACAAGGTCGTCGCCCGCTACCGTTCGTACCACGGCGCGACCGGCGGCGCGATCACGCTCACCGGCGACCCGCGCCGCTGGCACGCGGAGCCCGGCATCCCGGGCGTCGTGCGGATGCTCGACCCCTACACGTACCGCTGCCCGGCCGGCCACCCCGACCCGTGCCCGGTGTGCTCGGGCGCGCCGCACCTGGAGGAGATCCTCCAGTACGAGGGGCCGCAGACGGTGGCCGCCGTGATCATGGAGACGATCGTCGGCACGAACGGGATCATCGTGCCGCCGGATGGCTACCTGCAGTCGATCCGCGAGGTCTGCGACCGCCACGGGATCCTGCTGATCTGCGACGAGGTGATGGCCGGCTTCGGGCGCACCGGCAAGTGGTTCGGCGTCGACCACTGGGACGTCGTCCCCGACATCATGACCGTGGCCAAGGGGATCAACTCCGGCTACGTGCCGCTCGGCGCGATGATCATCAACCAGAAGCTCGCCGACTGGGTCCAGGACAAGTACTTCGCCGGCGGGCTCACCTACTCCGGCCACGTCCTCGCCTGCGCCTCCGCGATCGCCTCGATCGAGGCCTTCCAGGAGGAGGGCATCGTCGAGAACTCGGCCGCCCTCGGCGAGGTGCTCGGGTCGCGCCTGCACGAGCTGATGGAGAAGCACCCGTCGATCGGCGAGGTGCGCGGCAAGGGCCTCTTCTGGGGCATCGAGCTCGTCAAGGATCGCGAGACGCGCGAGCCGCTCGTGCCCTTCAACGCGACGGGCGAGGACTTCGCCCCCGTCGCGAAGCTCGGCAAGGCCGCGATGGAGCACGGCCTCTACCTGATGACCCACTGGAACGTGGTCATCTGCGCGCCGCCGCTGACGATCACGCGCGAGGAGCTCGACGAGGGGCTCGGCGTCCTCGACGAGGTCCTGTCCCTGGTCGACTGAGGCGTCGCGTGCGATGCCGTTCCCAGGATGTGCGGGCTTCGCCCGTGCATCCGTCTGAGCTAGTCAACCTCGGCGCTCGGCCTCTCCTGCGCCGCCGCTGAGGTACCCTGTCCGCCTCCGCCGCCGAGGGGGTCCCGATTCGCAGCATCCGCATCGAGGCGCCGACGTCGGGCGCCGCCACGCAGCTCGTCAGCGACCTCGTCCCGTTCGCACGCACCGACCTGGTGCCGCTCGACGACGACCGCTGGGAGGTCAGGGTCGAGGAGGGCACCGAGGAGGAGCTCGACGCCGTTCTCCTCGCCGTCGCCCGGTGGGCCGCGGCCTGCGAGGTGAAGCCGCGGCGCGTGCTCGTCGACGGCCGCAGCGTCGAGCTGCCCGACCCCGGCCAGCCCTCCTAGCCCTCGAGGCGCAGCGGGAGCGCCGTCGCGACCACGCGCCGGCCGCCGGCCTCGTAGACGACGTCGACGCTGTCGTTCTGGCGGTAGGTGCCGGCGACGCCGAGGAAGATCGAGAGCCAGCGCCAGAAGCCCAGCCGTCCCTCCCGCGCGAGCGGGCGCTCGAAGACGAGCTCGTCGGCCTCGCGGCGATAGTCGCGGCCCGGCTCCTGGCGCACGCCGTTCACGAACACCTCGAACGACTCGCCGACCCCGCCGGGAAGTTGCACGCGCGTCCGCTCAGCCACCGCTCTTAGAATGCCACCGGTTTGCGTGGGGCTCTTCGTCAGGTAGCTGGTGCGGCAGAGACGGTAGTCCGCCGCTACGCGTCGTCGGCGAAACCGGACGCGTAGCGTTGCGTCGGTCGGTTCTTGCCCTCAGCGTCGTCCTCGCGCTCGTCCTCGCCGGGACGGCCCTCGCGGGGAACGGGGGCCTCGCCCCTCCGGCTCCGGCCTCGCCGAACGCGCAGAACATCCGCGACGTCTACTGGCTGATCCTCTCGATCACGGCCGGGATCTTCGTGCTCGTGATCGGGGCGCTGCTGCTGTTCGTCGTCCGCTACCGCAGCCGCGGGCGCCCGCGCGAGGTCGAGGGACCGCAGATCCGCGGGCACACGAACCTCGAGCTCGCGTGGACGGCGGGCCCGGTCGTGATCCTCGCGATCATCGCCGGCTTCGTCTTCTGGAAGGTCAGCGACATCGGCGCCACCTCGGGGCTGCCCGCCCGGGAGTCCGCCGCCAGGGACGAGATCACGGTCGAGGCCCGCCAGTTCTACTGGGAGTTCGTCTACCCGAACGGCGCCATCTCGGTCGACCACCTGCGCCTGCCGTACAACCGCACCGTCAGGCTGACGATCGTGAGCCGCGACGTCGCCCACAGCTGGTGGGTGCCGGCGCTGGGCGGCAAGCTCGACGCGATCCCGGGCAAGCGCAACCACACGAGCTTCCGGGCGACCAAGCTCGGGACCTTCCGCGGCCAGTGCGCCGAGCTCTGCGGGATCCAGCACGCGGCGATGCTCGCGCAGGTCGAGGTCATGCCGGCCGCCGAGTACGACGCGTGGGTGCGATCGCGGCTGACCGACAGGGCGGCGCTCGGCAAGGAGACGTTCGTCGGGGTCTGCGCGAAGTGCCACGGCCTCGCCGGCCAGGGCGACATCGGCCCGAACATCGCGGCGAGCGCCCTGCTCGGACAGAGGCAGGGGCTCGCGAACGTGATCGAGAACGGCGGCATCAAGATGCCGGCCGTCGGCCGGGCCTGGCCGCAGCGGCAGCTGGACGCGACGATCGCGTACCTGCAGCAGCGCTTCAAGGCGGGAGGAGGCACCGGTGGCGGCCAGGGCTGAGCGGCAGCCGCTCGCCGTCGTCGTCTCGCGCGGGCGTGCGTCGAGCTGGCTGACGACGGTCGACCACAAGCGGATCGGCATCCTCTACATCGTCACGACGCTCGTCTTCTTCGTGGCGGGCGGGATCCTGGCGCTGCTGATGCGCGCGCAGCTCGCGACGCCGAACGAGAGCTTCGTGACCCGCGGCAGCTACAACGAGCTGTTCACGATGCACGGGACGACGATGATCGTCCTCGTCGTCGTGCCCTTCTGGGCCGGCCTCGCGAACTACCTCGTGCCGCTGATGATCGGCGCGCGCGACATGGCCTTCCCGCGCCTGAACGCGCTGTCGTTCTGGCTGCTGTTCTTCGGCGGCGTGGTGATGTACTCGTCGTTCCTGTTCAAGGCGGTGCCCAACGCCGGCTGGACGGCCTACCCGCCCCTGACCACCTCGCAATTCTCGCCCGGCCACAACATCGACTTCTGGATCCTGGGCCTGCACCTGCTGGGCGGGTCGTCGCTGATCGGCGCCATCAACTTCATCGTCACGATCCTGAACATGCGCGCGCCGGGCATGAAGCTGGTGGACGTGCCGATGTTCGTGTGGTCG
>DATIFC010000161.1:0-60867 GCA_035455445.1 Gaiellaceae bacterium
GCCGAGCTCGGGGTGGGCGAGCAGGCGCCTGGCGGTCAGGGCGCCGACCCGGCCGGCGCCGACGATCAGGGTCGGCCTGAGCGCCTCGCCGTGGCGGCGGGCCATCAGCTGCGTCCAGTCGAAGGCGACGCGGCCGGCGGCCAGGTACACGGCGCTGAAGGCGAACAGGCGCAGGGCCTGGGAGGCCAGGTCGTCGACGTCGCCCGGGAGGAGGATGCGGAGCGAGAGGACGGCCATCGAGGCGAGCGCCGTGGCGGTGACGACACGCCTCAGACTGTCCAGCGCCGACAGGCGGAGCCGCCAGTCGTAGAGCCCTCGGCGCGCGAGGATCGCGACCGTCAGGCCCGAGTAGACGAGCAGCCAGACCGGCGAGGTCTCCACGATGCCGGCCTTGGCGGCGGTCAGCTCGGAGACGAGCGCCGCCGCGAGCAGCATCAAGCCGTCGAGGAGGAGGGCTCCCCGCGCCCACGAGCCGAGCCCGTGATGGCGCCACGCGGTAGCGACGCCCTCGGGCCTCAGCGGCTCGAGCGCGGGAAGCGCCTCAGCGTTCAGCGGGCGAGAGGCCATGCCGCAGCCTGGTTACGCTCTCTGTCCGTTACCTGTCTAGTGCCGCTGCCGGTGACCGAGCTTCCGCAGGGTCGTGCCGGCGCCGATCAGCAGCACGCCGCCGACGGCCATGAGCGCGAGGTCGAGCCCGGTGAACGGGAGCCCGCCCGACGTCTTCACGGCCTGCGCGCCCAGCGCCTGCTGGACGGCGCCCTGCACGCCGACGTGCGGGTAGCCCTGCACCGCCGCGTACTTGAGGGCGGCCTGCAGCTCGGCCTTCGAGTACTGGTGGTCGAGCCGGCCGTTGTCGGCATAGTCACGGTAGATCTGCTGCGGGGTGGCAGCCACTGCCGCAGGCGCGGCGACCACCATGCCCACCGCGCAGGCGAGCACCCCAAGAACGATCAATCGACGCCACATGATGCTGTCCCTCCTCCTCCCTGACCTTTCGATCAGGGTTTCCGAAACGCCTACCGGACCTTCCCCAGTCCGGCACCTGCCGCAGAATGCCCATCGTGCCCGAATTTCAATCCGTATTTCCGCCGGACTCTGCGCTCCGGCCACTCACAACGTAGTTGGGTTCAGACCCTGTAGCAAGGGTTAGTGTCTCCCGTCCTTCGCTCTCAGCGGAGAACGTCTCGGCGGCCCGTTCGCTTCCCTCGATCTTGCTGCTGGCGGCGACGTGCGTGCTGGCCTGGTCCGAGACGGGCTCCATCGACGCGAGAGACTGGCTGCTGTACGCGATCTTCGCCGCGCTCCTGCTCGCACTCGTGCTGGCCGTCGGCGCGGCGGCGGTCCCGCCGCGCGCGGCGCTCGTCGGGACCGGCGCGCTGCTGCTGCTCGCGGTCTGGCAGGCGATCTCGGCGGCCTGGTCGCCGCTGCCCTCGCTCGCCCGGGACGACGCGCTGCTGACGCTCTTCTACCTGGCGGCCTTCGCGGTCGCCCTGCTCACGGTCCGCGGGGGGCCCGAGGGACTGGCGGTCACGGCGGGCGTGGCGGCGGTGGGCGGCGGGCTGGCGATCGCGACCGCGCTGGCGGTGCGCTACGGGGCGAGCCCGGACAGGTACTTCGTCGGGGACGGCCGGCTCGCCTGGCCGGTGACGTACCCGAACGGCGACGCGGCGATGTTCCTGGTCGGGCTCTGGCCGGCCCTCGTGCTCGCGGCGGAGCGGCGGCTGCCGAGCATCCTGCGCGGGCTCGCGCTCGGGCTCGGCGCCGCCACGCTCGCCGGATGGCTGCTAACGCAGAGCAAGGGCGGCGGGGTCGCGCTCGCCATCTCGGCGGTCGTCGTCCTCGCGGTCAGCCCGCAGCGGCTGCGGCTGCTGGTGCCGGCGGCGATCGCGGCGGTGCTCGTCGGCCAGCAGTTCCGGCCGCTGACGGCGCCCTTCAACGCAGGGCCCGAGCTCGTGCCGACCGCCAGGCACGGCGCCTTCACGCTCTTCTGGCTGGTGGCAGCGGCGGTCGTGGCGGGAACGATCTACGCGCTGCTCGACCGGCGGATCGTGCTCTCGGCGCGCGCGCACCGCGTCGCCCAGCTGGCCGTGGCCGCGCTGGTCGTGGCCTCCGTCGTGGCGGCGGTGGCGGCGTTCTTCGGCTCGGTCGACCACCCGGGCCGCTACGCGGCGGACAAATGGCACTCGTTCAAGCACCTGCCGCGCAACGAGCAGGCGCGCACGCACTTCGTCAGCCTCGGCTCGAACCGCTACGACTTCTGGCGCGTGGCGCTCGACGAGTTCCGCCACCACCCCGCCGCGGGAATCGGCGGCCGCGGCTTCGGGCCCGCCTACCTCGTCGATGGCCGCAGCACGGAGACGCCCGCCAGGGCGCACTCGATCGAGCTGGACGCGCTCAGCGAGCTCGGCGTGCCTGGCCTGCTGTTGCTCATGGCCGGCCTCGGCGGCCCGCTCGTCGTCTGCTTCCGGCGGCTGCGTCTGCGCGAGCCGACGGCGCTGGCGGCGTTCGCGACCGCCGCGTACTGGATCGTGCACGCCTCGGGCGACTGGAACTGGACGATCCCGGCGGTCGGCCTGCCGTTCTTCGTGCTGCTCGGCGCGGGCGCGGCCGGCCGGGAGGGCGTGCTGCGCCCATGGGCGGCGTGGGCCGGCGCCGCGGTCGCCGCCGCGGTCGCGGTGCTCGCCTTCGCGCCCCCGTGGCTCTCGGCGCGCCTCTCGGACCAGGCCCTCGGGCACTCGGGGTCACGGGCGACCGACCTGCGCTGGGCCCGCCGCCTCGATCCCCTGTCGGTGCAGCCATACTTCGTCGCGGCCCAGACGGCCCGCACGCCCGACGCCGCGATCGGCCCCCTCAGAAGGGCGGTCGAGAAGCAGCCGCGCTCGGCGGAGGCGCGCTACGAGCTCGGGCTCGCCTACGAGCGGGCCGGCCTGCGGCGGGACGCGCGCGCCGAGCTCCGGCGTGCACTGGCCCTGAGCCCTCGCGCCGAGGAGATCCGGGATGCGCTCAGACGTGTCCGTGGGCACTAGTACGCTGCGACGGTGAGCAAGAGGGCTCTTGTCACGGGGGGCGCGGGGTTCATCGGGTCTCACCTGGCCGACCGGCTGCTCGCCGACGGGTGGGAGGTCTTCGCGCTCGACGACGTCTCCACCGGCTCGCTCGAGAACATCGCCCACCTGCGGGACCGTCCGGACTTCCACCTCGTGGTCGACTCGGTGCTCTCACCGTCGGTCGTCAGCGAGCTCGTGCACAGGTGCGACGTCGTCTTCCACCTGGCGGCCGCGGTCGGCGTCCGTCTGATCGTCGAGCAGCCCGTGCACACGATGGTCACGAACGTCCAGGGCACGGAGACGGTGCTCGGCTACTGCAGCAAGCTCGGCAAGCGCGTGCTCGTCGCGTCGAGCTCCGAGGTCTACGGAGACCACCGGGAGGAGCGACCGCTCTCGGAGACGGACCGGCGCGTGTACGGGCCGACGACGGAGAAGCGCTGGCTCTACGCCGACTCCAAGGCGATGGACGAGCACCTCGCGCTGTCGTACCACCTCGAGCGGGGGCTCGACGTCGTGGTGGCCCGCCTCTTCAACACCGTCGGCCCGAGGCAGAGCGGCCGCTACGGGATGGTGATCCCGCGCTTCGTCGAGCGTGCGCTCGCCGGGGAGCCGCTCGAGATCCACGGGGACGGGACGCAGACGCGGTCCTTCTGCCACGTCGCCGACACCGTGCGGGGGCTGTGCGGCCTGATGGACGCGCGCGAGATCTCCGGCGAGATCTTCAACGTCGGCTCCTCGGAGCGGGTCAGCATCCTCGAGCTGGCCGAGCGCGTGAAGGCCGCGGCGGGCAGCGACTCCCCGATCGAGTTCGTCCCCTACGAGCGCGTCTACGAGCAGGGGATCGAGGACACGCTTCACCGCGAGCCGGCCACCGCGAAGATCCGCGAGGCCATCGGGTGGCAGACGACGTACGACCTCGCCCGGATCATCGCGGACGTGATCGGGTATGCGCGCGACCGCAAGCCGGCGAGCGAGGAGCCTCTCGGCAGGGTCTAGCGTGCCGCGGCTGTCCGCCGCCCTCGGGTGGCTCGGGGTTCGCGGCGGGGAGCGGCTCGACGGGCACGTCGCGGTTCTGTCGCCCCACCTCGACGACGCGGTGCTCTCGCTCGGCGCGGGCATCGCCAGGGCCCGGGGGGAGGTGGCGGTCGTGACGGTGTTCGCGGGCGACCCCGACTCGATCCTTCCCGCCGGGGAATGGGACGCCCGCGCCGGCTTCCGCACGGCCGGCGAGGCGGCGCGCGCGCGGCGCGAGGAGGACGCCCTCGCCTGCGGCGACATCGGGGCGCGGCCCGTCTGGCTCCCCTTCGCCGACCACCAGTACCCACAGGACGGCGACGAGGTCGTGTGGTCGGCGCTCGAGCAGGCGCTCCGCGGAGCCGACACCGTCCTGGTGCCGGCCTTCCCGCTGATCCACCCCGATCACGTCAGGCTTCTCGACCTCGTGGAGCGCGACGGGCTTCCTGGACGACGGCTCGGGCGGTACGTCGAGCAGCCGTACGCCTCCGCGTGGACCGACCGCTCGCCGGGCGGGGGGTGGCTGCCGCTGGCCGCGGGGCTCCCCGAGCGCGTGACCAAGCTGCGCGCCTGCCGGCGCTACGCCTCGCAGCTGCCGCTCCTGGGGCGGCGGGGGCCGATCCTCCGCAGGATGGTCGCCTACGAGGCAGCGCGCGGCGGCGAGCCGGTGAAGTGGTCGTGAGCGCCGAGGGGACCGCCAGGTTCGGGGCCGAGGCGACCACCGGCTCCTCGGTGGTGCGCGGAGGCCTCTGGAAGATGCTCAGCAACGCGCTTCCCCAGGTGTACGCGCTGGTGATCTCGATCGCCGCCGCGCGCTACCTCGGCCCGGACGGGATGGGTCGGCAGAGCTTCATCGCGTTCGCCGAGCTGTCGGTGATCGAGCTGCTCACGAGCGGCTTCGCGATGTCGCTCCAGCGCTACGTCGGCGAAGCCGTCGGCGCCGACCAGGGAGCGCAGGCGCGCTGGCTCGCGCGCGCGATCTTCCGGATCCTGCTCGTGGCGGCCGTGCTCGGAGGCGGTGTGCTCGTGGCGCTCGGACTGCTCGGCCGCGAGCCCAGGGCGGCGTGGGTCTTCGCCGGGCTCGCCGTGGTCAGCGGCGTGCTGGCGAGCGTGCCGGGCGCCGTCCTGACCGGGCTGCAGCGCTGGCGCGACGCAACCCTGGCCGGGCTCGTGACCGGGGGCCTGGGCGCCGTCGCGACGGTCGTCGTGCTCGTGCTCGGCGGCCGGATCAGCGCGATGTTCGCCGTCGAGGCGGGCGTGCTGCTGCTCGTGCTCGTGTGGACGGGCGTGCTGGCCCGCAGCTCGCTGTCGGCCGTCTCGAGCGAGCTCACTCCCGCTCCCCGGCTGCGGCGCCGCAGCCTCCGCTTCGCCGCGTACTCCTCGGCGAGCGGGTTGCTGTACCTGATCGTGTGGAGGCGCTCGGAGTTCTTCTTCCTCAACCACTACTCGCCCGACAGCCAGATCGCCTTCTATTCGATCGCCTTCGCCCTGGTGAGCGCTGTCGTGCGCCTGCCGTCCGCGATGGGACAGGTGCTCGCGCCCGCCGTCGCGACCCTGCTCGGCGCCGGAGCCCACGACCGGATCCGCAGGGGGTTCGGCCGCGCGTTGCGGCTGCTCCTGGTGGTGACGATGCCGGTCGCGGCCGCGACCGCCGCGCTCGGGCCGGAGACGATCCGCCTGGCCTGGGGCGCAGACTACGCGCCGGCGAGGGAGCCTCTCCTGATCATGGTCGCGGGGTCGCTGCTCACACCCGTGACCGTGCTCGCCTCGTCGCTGCTCGCGGGCCTCGAGCGCGTCAAGCTGCCCCTCGCCGCGACCGCGGCCGCGGCGGCGGTCGACCTCGGCCTCGCGGCGGCCCTCGTCCCGCACCACGGTGCGGTCGGCGCCGCGATCGCGAACGCAGCGGCCCAGGCGGCGGCCGGGCTCCCGCTGATCGCCTACTCCGCGCGCCTGGCCGGGCCGATTCGCGTGGGCTGGGGCGGGCTCCTCCGCTGTGCTGCCTTCTCGGCGGCCGGCGGCGCGGCGGCCTGGGGGGTTGCCGCCGTACTCGGCGGCGTCGCAGGGCTGATCCTCGGGCTCCTCGCGGGAACGACCCTCTTCCTCGCGCTCGGCGGGGCGGTGGGCCTGCTCTCGCGCGAGGACGCTGCCTGGGTCGCCGAGGTGCTCGGCCCGCGGGCCGGCGAGCTTCCGCGGCGCCTGGTGCTGGCGCTCGCCGTCCGCGAGCGCGGCCGGCGCTAGACCCCTCGCCGCCTGGCGGCGATCAGCGCCGCCCGCCCCCGCAGGCCACGGGCGCGGCCGACCGTCTCCAGGCCGTCGTCGCCGGTCGCGAACCGCAGCTTGTACGGCTGGTCGCCGGGCCCGAGCCTGAACGCCGCAGCGCCTTCCTCGATCGACCGCCGCACGGCGTGGGCAGCGACGAGGAGCCCCACGGACGAGCCGTCCTCGGCGGGATCGCGGCCGAACTGGTACGACCACTCGCTCTCTCCGAAGCGCAGGCCGTGGTAGGCGGCGACCGGCCGGCCCTCGAGCTCCATCAGCGACACGCGCAGCCAGCCGCGCTCGAGGGCGACCCGCGAGAACTCGCGCTGGAAGGCCTCGCGCCCGGCGAACCAGCGCGAGGCCTGCTCGCCCCAGCGAGCGCGATGCAGCTCGAAGAGCACGTCGAGGGCGCCGTCGAGCTCGCCGGCGTCGCAGACCTCGCGGAACGACAGGCCGCGCTCGCGGAGCCGGCGCTTCTTGCGCCGCAGCTCCTGCCGGAAGTTGGAGCTGCGGGAGGCGAGGTAGTCGTCCCAGCTCTCCCATTGCCCGCGCACGACCGGATCCGCCGTCCGCCCGACGAGCGTCGCGCCGAGTCGGCTGGCCCAGCCGCTGCCCGGAAGGTGCTCGCCGATGAAGGCGTCCCACTCGCCGCGGGTCGCAGCCAGCGCCTCCCGCAGCACCGCCGCCGCGGCTTCCCGGTCGGCCGGCGAGGCGATCGGGCCGAGCTCGTTCGAGGGCCCGAAGCCGAGGAACCGCGCCTTGCGCACGTAGCGGCCGCGGGTGACGACGAGCGGCACGATGGCGGCCGGCGTTCCGTCCTTCCGGCGGCTTGCGAAGAAGAGCTGCTCCAGCCCCGAGCCGATGTGGCCCAGCCACAGCTCGCACCACTCGGGTGTCGCGAAGGGATTCCCCGCAGCCTCGGCGAGCGCCGCCCACTCGGCGCGCACCTCGTCCAGGCCGCCGAGCGGCTCCAGGGTCAGGCCCCCTTCCGTCACGACGGCATCGCCGCGGCGAGCTCCGGGCCGAGCTCGAGCAGCAGCCGGCGGTAGATCGGCTCGGCGCGCGGGATCCCCGGGAGCACCGCGCGCGCCTGCTCGTCGGCGGCCCAGACGGCCAGCACGGCGAGCAGGAGGGGCAGGAGCGCGGCCTCCTCGACGCCGGCCCGGCGCAGGCACTCGCGGAGCGGCGCCCACTCGGGGTCGCGGCCGCCCGCCAGGTCGCGCAGGAGCTGCGCGTCGGGCCGGTCGGACCGCGCCATCGCGGCAAGGAAGATCACGTCGAGGCCGGGCGGCCCGTCCTCGTAGGCGTGCTCCCAGTCGAGGACGCCGAGGCCGCCGTCGCCTGAGAGAAGCACGTTCTTGCGCTGGAAGTCGCCGTGCACCGGCCGGGACGGGAGCCCCCCGAGGGTGTCGAGCGCGGCCTCGACCGGCGAGCGGAGCGGCTGGGGCGCGAGCCGGACCGCGGCCGGGGCCTCGTCCGCCCACCACGACCCCTCGCGCACCCGGCCGTGGCCGCCCGAGCCGGTGCCGAGCGCGAGCACCCAGTCCGCGACCTGCGAGAACCACTCGCCGACCCGCTCGGATCGCGGGGCCCGGCCCCCCATGTACTCCTCCAGCACCCACAGCGCGTCGACGTCCTCGCCCTGGGCGAGCACCTTCGGGATGCCCGGCCTCGCGAGGCCGTCGCGCACCGCGAGGCCGGCGCGCAGCCTCGCGGTCGGGTTCACGTAGACGTGCAGGATGCGGTCGGGGCCGACGCGGTAGACGAAGTGGGGGTCGGGCCTGTACGACGGCTCGCACGGCGCGACGGCGGCATCGTCGAGCGCGGCGGCCACCGGCTCGGGCGCCCGTGCCAGCAGCGCGCGCGGCGAGCGGGCGCCGGAGCGGAAGGCGAGCGCGCTCGCGAACCCGCGCAGCGTGGCCCGCGTCTCGCGCAGGCGGCGCCCGTCACGTGCGCGCGCCCCGCTCGTCAGTGCGCCGGCGATCTCCCTGCCGTACCGCGCGGCGAGCACGGGCGAGCGATGGCGGCGGACGAGCTTGCCCAGCCCGAAGGCGTAGGGAAACCGGGACTCGAGCCGCTCCGCCTCCGTCTTCGTGGGGTGGTAGACGACGGCCTCCGGCGACCAGGCGAGCGGCCGGCCGGAGCCGAGCAGCCGGTGGATCGCCTCGGTCTCCTCGGCCGACCTGGAGACCGAGCCGATCCCGAAGAGCGGGTCGAAGCCGCCGACGTCGAGCAGCGCTTCGCGGCGGAACGCCATGTTGCCCCCGCTCCCGACCCGCCAGGGCGGCGTCCCGGGCTCGACCAGCCGGAAGCTGCCGCCGCCGTCGTACCGGCAGTAGGGCAGGCCGCGCTCGTCCCGCGGGGCGATCGGCCCGAACACGCCGGCCGGGGCGCCCTCGCGCGCGAAGGCGTCGAGGAGTCCGCGCACCCAGGCGGGGTCGACGACCTCGTCGTCGTCGACGAACGCGACGAGCGCGCCGCGCGCCGCAGCCAGGCCGCGGTTCCGCGCGTGGGCGAGGCCGGACGGGAAGACCTCGAGGACGACGGCGCCGTCGAGGTCGGGCGGAGAAGCCGTGCTCTGCCAGACGACGAGCGTCTCCACCACGCTTCCCGCGGCCTGAGCCGACTGCGCCACCGACTCGACCGTCTCGGCCACCCGCGCCTCGCCCAGCGTGCAGATCACGACCGAGAGCTCTGGATCCGGCACGCGCCGGACCTTAGCCGCGCGATCAGTCACGATCCGTTGATCGGCAACCGGCGACGTCAACCGAGGAACCGGCCCTGCGCGCGCTCGTCGTCCTGACCCAGCCGCCGTTGCCGGAGGGAGGCGCACCCGGCAAGACGGCGGTCGGGCTGCTGCGCGGGCTGCGTGAGCACGGCGTCGACGTGAGCGCCGTCGCTGCCCGGCGGGGGTTCTCGGTCGCCGGGGAGGTGCCGCCCGACCTGCCCGTCGAGCTGGTCGACGTCGAGCCGCCCGGACGGTGGGCGGCGCGGCTCGGCCGCCTGCGGCGCCCGCTCGGCGAGCTCGCCGGCGGAGCATTTGCCGCACGGGTCCGGGAAGCCGCCGGCGGCGCCGACGTGGTGCACCTGGAGGAGACCGAGACCGCGTGGTGCGACCAGGGAGTCCCGCTTCCGTCGCTCGTGCACGTCCACTTCCTCGCCCGGCAGGACCGCGACCTCGGGCCGCCCTGGAGCAAGCAGTTCCGCGAGGTGCTCGACGCCTCGCGCGCCGAGCGCGCGGCCGCCCGTCGGCACCGCTACCTCGTCGCGAGCTCCCCGCTCGTCGCCGACGAGCTGCGCGCCGCAGCGCCGCACGCCGAGGTCGTGGTCGCCCCGCTGTCGCTCGACCCCGCCCTCTACGACCCCGCCCCGCTCGACGGAGCGCCGCTCGCGGGCCTGATCGGCACCGCGTGGTGGCCGCCCACGGCGGAGGCGATGCGGGCCCTCGTCCATGACGTCTGGCCGCGGGTCGCAAGGGCGGTGCCCGAGTCCGAGCTCGTGGTCGCGGGCCGCGGGACCGCGGAACTCGGCCTGTGGCCGACCCCGGGCGTGGAGCTCGCCGGCGAGGTCGACTCTGCCCGCGACCTCTTCCGCCGCCTGTCGCTGCTGCTCTTCCCGCTCGCGCGGGGGAGCGGCATGAAGGTCAAGGTGCTCGAGGCGATGGCGAGCGGCGTGCCGGTCGTGACCACGCCCGCCGGCGCCGAGGGCATCGAGCCCTCGGACGGCGTAGTCGTCCACGAGCGGCCGGAGGAGCTCGCCGCCGCGGCCGCCGAGCTCCTGGGCGACACGCGGGCGCGACGCGAGCGCGGGGTCGCCGCGCGCGCGGACTTCGAGCGATGCTACTCGCCGCGGCCCGCGACCGAGCCGCTCGTCGAGCTCTACCGCAGAATGGCGTGACGGCGCCGGTCGGCCCGGCGCTCGAGCCTCGCCCGCACGACGCGGGCGGCCCGGTGGGCGCGGCGCCTCTTCGCTGCCGAGGCGCGCGACGCGCCGCCGAGAGCGACTGACGCCACCGGCGTGCACGTGCCCGTCCCCGCCGCGCAGACCTTGTACGAGACCTTGCCCCCGGCGCCCCGGGAGAGCCGGTCGTCGTAGGAGCCGGTGTTCGAGACCGTGGCCCTGCGGCCGCCGTTGCGGTAGACGTCGACGCGGCCGCCGCCAAGGCCCCGCCAGGCGAGGCGCACCGAGCCTCCGACGAGCGTGGCGCCCAGCGTGGCCGGCGGCGGAGGCGGCGGCGGGGCGGCGGCCGAGCGCAGGATCGCGCCGCTCGTGGGCCCGAGCGTGACCGAGGTCGTGGCCGAGCCGCCCATCGTCACGTACGACCGGCCGAGGGCCACCGTCAGCGTCGAGGAGGTGGGGTTGACGACGACGGTGCCGCCGGTGAAGTTCCGCCGCCAGGCAGAGCCGATCTGGAAGCGCGGGCCGAGCGGCGAGCCCACGTCGGCCGTCCAGCTCGCGCTGTAGGGGTCCTGCGCCTCGGGGTCGCTCGCCTCGAAGATCAGGGCGCCGCCGTTCGCCGGCTCGTCGAAGAGGAGGAAGTTCGCCCGCGCCCAGGCCATCGAGCGGGTGTCGCCCTTGGGCGCGTAGGTGAGGCCGAGGAAGATCTTCCCCGCCTGCTCGGTGAGCGCCTGGAACCGCTGCCGGTAGGTCCAGTCGTTCCCGGCGAACCAGCCCGAGCTCGACGACCCCCACTTGGAGTAGTACTCCTGCATGGCGCCCGAGGTGAGCTGGAGCCAGTCGCTCCAGGTGGCCTGCGCGTCGTAGTCCGAGGCCCACGGAGCCGAGAGGTTCGGGATCGCGAGGAAGCCGGAGCTCCGGAGCGCCGGGCCGACGGCGGCGAGCATGCTGCGTGTGGCGGCGCGCCAGGAGGCGTCGGTCGGGTAGCGCGCGATCGTCCTCCCGTGCAGGTGCCAGCTCATGCTCGTGTTCGTGTCGTCGATCAGCACGCCGTCCCAGGGGGCCGAGCGGAGATCGGCCAGGACGTTCGAGAGCCAGCGCGCCTGGTAGCCGGCGCTGCCGACGTCCATCATCCACGCCTGCGGGAAGTAGTACGAGCTCAGCCTCGAGCCGCCGGCGTCGGTGAGGAACCAGTCCGGATCGTTGCCGTCGGCGTCGCAGTAGCCGACGCCTGCGGGCAGGTAGCGGTTGTCGCTGCCGCCGGAGCAGCTGTACGACATGGTGAAGCTCAGGTTCTTGTAGACGAGCGCCTTCAGGCCCGGGTTCGCCGCCTTCAGCGCAGGCAGCAGCGGCGCGTCCCAGGAGTTGAGCACGACGTAGCGGTAGCGGGAGAGGTCGCCGCCCGTCTGGGCACAGCCGCTGCAGATGCGCAGCGCGCCGATCCCCGTCGCGGCGTGCGCGACGGGCGGGGACACGAACAGCGAGAGGGCGGCCGCGACCAGGGCTAGACGACGAGCGGTCACGCCCCTGGCATCGTCGGGGCGTCGCCGGGGCTACTCCCTCGTTCGAGCTATCAGCGGGAGGCCTCCTCGTACAGCGCCGCCAGCCGCTCGATCATGCCCTCGAGCGAGAGGTTCCGCTCCGCCTCGCGGCGGCCTTCCGCGCCGAGCTCGGCCGCGGCCGCCGGATCGGCGAGGATGCTTGCCAGCGCCTCCGCCAGGCCCTCGGCGTCGCCCTTCGCGGCCAGCGCGCCGGTCGCCCCGTCGCGCACGAGCTCGGCCGTGCCGCCAACGGCCGTGGCCGCGACCGGCACCGACGCGGCCATCGCCTCGACCACCGCGAGCGGGCAGCCCTCGTAGTCGCTCGCGAGCAGGGCGCACTCCGCCTGCGCGAGCAGCTCCGGCACGTCGTCGCGGTTGCCGAGGAAGCGCACGGCCTCGGCGACCCCGAGCTCGGTCGCCAGTGCCTCCGCCTCCTCGCGGAGCGGCCCGTCGCCGACGACGTGCAGCTCGGCCTCCGGGATGCGCCGGCTAACGTTCGTGAGCGCGCGCAGGGCGAGATCGGGACGCTTCGGCCGCGCGAGCCGCCCGACCATCAGGATCCGGCCCCGAACGGGCGCGCGCGGCAGGGCGAAGCGCTCCAGCGGCACGCCGTTGGGGATCACGCGGTACTGCCCGCCCCGCCCCACGCGCGCGTCGAGCCCCGCCTGCCGCTCGTCGTCCGAGAGCGCCACGATCGTCCGGCACCAGTGCGCGGCCAGGCGCTCCAGGCGCAGGTAGAGCTGCGCCTCGGCCCCGGCTGCGGCCCACCACGACCAGCCGTGCGGCGTGAAGAGGCACGACTGTCGCCTCCCGCGGAGCGCGGCCGCGAGCCTGCCCAGGAACCCGGCCTTGGCCGAGTGGACGTGGACGACGTCGGCCTCGCCCGCGAGCCTTACCAGCGTCGCGAGCGAGCGCGCGTCGCCCGGCCGGGGCTCCCGGTGCGGCTCGATCGCGTGCAGCCGCACGCCGGAGCCCTCGAGGCTGGACCAGGTCAGCGACTCGCGCGGACACGCGACCTCGACCGCGAGCTCCTCGCCGGGGAGCGCCCGGGCCAGCTCCACGACGTGCCGCGAGACCCCGCCGTCGAGAGGCTGCGCGGCGAGCAGGAGGCGAAGCGGTCGACTCACGGGGCGAAGGGTATTCTTGGCTGCCCTCGAACCAGTCTGGCGTTTTCCGGCACCGGTGCCGAGAAAGGAAACGTGGCCCTCAACGACCTCCTGCGGGTGTTCTGGCAGCGCAAGCTGCTCATCGTTCTCGTCGTGATCGCGGTGGTCGTTCCGGCGTACGTCGCGACGAAGCTGGTCACGAAGCAGTACGAGTCCGTTGCGACGCTCGCCCTCACGCCGAAAGGGACGGGCAGCAACGACCTGATCCTCTACGGGATCCTCGACCAGGTCGTGCCCTTCTACGCGGACGCCGCCGATTCCCGCACCACTCTGGACCGGGCGGAGGGCCGGCTCGGCCGCAGGCTCGGCGACATCTCGGTGCAGACCTTCAAGGGCACCGGGCTGATGAAGATCAAGGCCCGCAGCTCGAAGCCCCGCCTCGCGCAGCTGAGCGCGGCCGCGGTCACGGAGACCGTCCTCTCGCGCGTCGAGCTCGGCGAGATCGGCACGCCGTCCTTCAAGCTGAGCGAGATCGACGCGCCCGCGCTGCCGACCTCGCCGGTCTTCCCGCGCACGCGCCTGACGCTCCTCGTCGCGGCGCTGCTCGGCCTCGGCCTCGGCCTCGCCGCCGCGATCCTGCGCGAGAACCTGACGACGAAGGTCGAGACGGCGGAGGACCTCGCGCTCGCGAGCGGACTGCCCGTCTTCGCCGAGATCCCGGCCGAGACGGCGGTGCTCAAGCTGTCCACTGCCGACGACCTGACGAAGCAGCCGCGCCTGCATGTCGTGGCGGAGGCACTGCGCGACCTGCGCACGAACCTGCTCTTCACCGACGAGAGCATCCGTTCCGTCGTGATCACGAGCCCCGACGGAAGCCACGGCAAGACGACCGTCGCGTTCGGCCTCGCCGCCACACTCAGCCGCGCGGGCGCGCGCACGATCCTCGTCGACTGCGACCTCCGGCGCGGCCGGGTGGCCGAGATGCTCCACCTCCCGCGCACGCCCGGCCTGATGGACGTCCTGCTCGGCGAGGCGCAGCTGGAGCGGGTTGTCCGCTCGACGATCGAAGGCCCCGACGTGCTGGCCGGCGGGCGCCGCTCCGCCGACCCCGGCGAGCTGCTGACGCAGGAGTTCCCGGCGGTGCTGGCCGAGCTCGAGCGGGACTACGACGCCGTGATCGTCGACGCCACGCCGGTGATCCCGGTCAGCGACGCGCGGATTCTCGCGCGCTACGCCGACGCGACGGTGCTCGTCGCCCGGGCCGGGACCGCCTCGCGGCGGCAGGTCCGCTCCGCGGTCGAGCGCCTCGCGCTCATCTCGGTCCGCCCCACCGCCGCGGTGCTGAACCACTCCACCGAGGTCAGTAGCTCGAGCTACTACGCCCGGCCCACGGAGCAGGGCGAGGAGCCGGAGGCGGACGCCCGGACGCGGAGCGAGCGCCGGCTCGCGCGCAAGCAGCGGGGCGCCGCCCGCAGCTGACCCGGCGGTGCTCTCGACACTCCGCTCAGAGGCAGCCGCCCGCCGCCCGGACGGGCTGCAGGCTGTAGGGCTCGTAGGCCTCGGCGCCGCATCCGTGGTCCTCGCTGCGGGCTCTGTGATGAGGCCGGCGGGCACCGTCGTCCTCGCGCTCTCGCTGGTCGGGCTCGTTCTGCTCGTCGCGCGAATCGACTTCGCGATCCTGCTGGTCGTCGCGACGGCGCCGCTCGAAGGGGCGTTCGCGTCCGGGCCGGCGGGCGTGAGCGTGACGAAGCTCGCCGGCTTCATCTGCATCGCGGCCTTCGTGTACGCGCTCGCCAGGGAACGGCGCCCGCTCGTGTTCGAGAGCGGCCAGGCGCTCGTGCTCGGGATCCTCGCGCTCGCGCTGCTCTCGACGGCATGGGCACAGGACACCTCGGCCGCGATCACGACGACGACGCGCTACGCGAGCTTCGCGGTCATCTACGTGATCGTCACGCAGTTCGGCCACGACCGCGTGCTGCAGCGGCGGATCGCCTGGACGCTCGCGCTCACGTGCACGGTCGCGGCCGGGCTGGGGCTGAACGAGTACCTGACGGGGAACGCTCAGCTCGCGACGCTGCCCTACGCGCAGCAGAACGACTTCGCCTTCATCCTCGCGACCTCGCTGCCCTTCATGTTCTTTCTGCTCGGCCGGACGCGAGCGCTGAGGCCGTTCCTGCTCGCCGCGATCGCGCTCGTCTCCGCAGCGATCCTGCTCAGCCTCTCGCGCGGCGCCTTCCTCGGCCTCGCCGCCGGCTTCGTGGTCTTCGTGCTGACCGACCGGCGCCGGGTCCAGGTGACGCTCACCGCCGGCGCGCTCGCGGCCGCCGGGACGCTGCTCGTGATCCACAGCAACCCGCAGCGCTTCCACGAGGCGCTGTCCCTGAAGTCGTCGGTCGCGCAGCAGAACGTCTCCACCCGTTTCGGCGCCTGGGGCGCCGCGGCCCGGCTCGCGAGCGACCACCCGCTCCTCGGCGTCGGCCCCGGCAACTTCCAGTTCCACTACAACCAGCTGACCGGGCAGCCGCTGGGGACGTTCACGCTCACCGTCGCCCACAACGCGCTGCTCGACGTCGCCGCCGAGCTCGGGCTGCTGGCGATGTGCCTGCTGGCGCTCTACCTCGTGCTCGCCTTCGTGCGGCTCACGACCTCGCTGCAGCGCGGGTACGGCGATCCCGCGTTCGTGCGCGCCTTACGGATCTCCCTGACGATCGCGATCGTGAGCGCGATGTTCCTCTCCGAGCAGTACTTCCTCCCGTTCTGGCTCCTGGGCGCCCTGGCCGCGGCGATCTGGGCCAACGGGCAGCGGGACGCGGCGGAAGACGGCGCGCCCCCGCCGGGATGAGGGTCGTCTACGTCTCGACGCTCGAGGCCGGCGGCCCCGTCACGCACCTGCGGCAGCTCGCGCCGCGCGTGGCCGGCGAGGGCGTCGACGTCCGGGTGGTCTGTGCAAGCGAGGCGCTCGCCGACGGGTTCCGTGCGTTGGACGTCGCGGCCGAGGCCGTTCGGATCGGGCACAAGCTGGACGCCCGTGGGGCGGTGTCGCTCTGGCGGCGGCTCGGCGAGGCCGACGTCGTGCACACCCAGGACCGGCGCGCCGGGCTCTTCGGCCGTCTGGGCGGCCGCCTGCACCGCGCGCACGTCGTCCATACGCTGCACGGGATGCCCGAGGAGATCGCAGCGCGGGTCGGCCGTCCCGAGGCGCCGGATCCCCCGGGCGTGTCGAGGGCCCGGCTCGCGTGGCTCGAGCACGGCTACCTCCCGATCGAGGCCGGCCTGACGCGGCTCGGGCACGTCGTCGCGCCCTCCCGGGCGATGGCCGACTTCATGGTCGGCCACGGCTTTCCGTCAGGGCGCGTGCACGTGATCCCGCTCGGGATCGAGGGCGCGGAGGAGGCGAGGGCACGCGACCACGGCGTGCTCGTGGCCGGGGTCGCGTCGAACCTCGAGTACTGGAAGGGCGTGGACACGCTCATCGACGCGGCGGCTGCGATGCGCTCCCCGGTGCGGCTGGAGGTCTTCGGGCGGGGCTCGCTCGCGGGTGAGCTGGAGCGGCAGGCCCGCGACGCCGGCGTCGACGCGCGCTTCCACGGCTTCGTTCCCGGCGCGAGCGAGCGGCTGCGCGACCTCGACGTGCTCGTCCAGCCCTCGCGGGCCGACAACTTCCCGCTCGCCGTGCTGGAGGCCATGGCCGCCGGCCTGCCCGTCGTGGCCACGCGCGTCGGCGGGATCCCGGAGCTCGTCGTGGACGGCCAGACCGGCCTGCTCGTCGAGCCGGAGAGCCCGTCCGCGCTGGCCGAGGCGCTGGAGTCGCTTGCCGCGAGCCGCGACCGCAGGCTCGAGCTCGGCCGGCGCGGCCGCGAGCGCGCCCGACAGGAGTTCTCGACCGTGCGCATGGCGCGCCGCACCGTCGCGCTCTACGGGGACCTGTGCGCATCCTCCATGTGATCCAGGAGCTCGGCACCGGCGGAGCGGAGCGGATCCTCCTCTCGGCCTACCGCGGCGCGCGCGCGGCCGGGCACGAGGTCTTGGTCGCCGCCGCGCCGGGCCCGCTGGCGGCTGAGCTCGACAGCGAGCCGTACCCGCTCCCGGTCGTGGGCCGGCGCGTCTCTCGGCTCCCTTCCGCCGCGTCCGCCGTGCGGCGGGCGGTGAAGGAGACGCGCCCGGACGTGATCCATGCCCACAACCCGACGATGTCGTTCGTGACCGGCATGGTCACGCGTCGCGGCAGGCGGCCGCCCGGCCTCGTCAGTCTCCACGGCGGCCCCGAGGAGGACTGGCCGGCCGCGGTGCGGCTCGTGCGCCTCTCCGGCCTCGCGCCGGTCGCCTGCGGGCCGGGCGTGGAGGCCGCGCTCGAGCAGCACGGCCTCGAGCCGCTGGCCACGGTGCCCAACGCCGTTGCGCCCGCGCCGCCTCCGGCGAACCGCGCCGACCTGGGGCTCGCATCCGGGACGCGGCTCGTCCTCGCCGTCGGCCGCCTCGTCGAGCAGAAGAACCACGCGCTTGCGATCCGGGCGATCGCCGACGTCCCCGATGCGGTCCTCGCGATCGCCGGAGACGGCGTGCTGCGCGAGGAGCTCGAGCACCTCGCCGAGGAGACCGGCGTCGCCGACCGCGTCCGCTTTCTCGGCGTGCGGCCCGATGCGCGGGCGCTGATGGGCGCGGCCGACGCCGTCGTGCTGTCGTCGCGGTGGGAGGGCCTCCCGCTGTCGGCGCTCGAGGCGCTCGCGTCGGGAACGCCCCTCGTGGCGACCGACGTGCGCGGCCTGCGCGAGCTCGTGGAGGACGACGAGAACGCGCTGCTCGTCCCCGAGGACCCGCAGGCGCTCGCCGCCGCGCTGCGGCGCGTGCTCGGCGACCCCGAGCTCGCCGCGCGCCTGGCCGCGGCCGGGAAGCAGGTGGACGGGGCCGGCGACGACGCGCGGCTCGTCGCGCGCTTCCTCGAGCTGTACGAGAGGCTGGCCGCGTGAGGGTCTCGGTCGTGATCCCCGCCTTCGACGCCGAGGCGACCGTCGGCGGAGCGATCTCCTCGGCCCTCTGGCAGACGTATCGCGACCTCGAGGTCGTGGTCGTGGACGACGGCTCACGCGACGGGACGAACGCCATCGCCGCCGCCTTCCCGGATCCGGTGCGCGCCGTGCGCCAGGAGAACGCGGGGGTCGCGGCCGCGCGCAACCGCGGGATCGCCGAGGCGAAGGGAGAGCTGATCGCCTTCTGCGACGCCGACGACGTCCTCCTGCCGCGCCACCTCGAGGAGCTCGTCGCGACCTACGACCGCCACGGCGGCGGCATCGCGACCTCGAACTGCTACTGGCTCTTCCCGGGCGGGATCCACCCCTCGCGGACGCGCTACAAGGGCGGCTTCCCGAAGCCCAACCGCCAGCGGCTCGCGATCCTCCAGCAGAACTTCGTCTCGACGATGTCGCTCTTCCCGAAGCGGCTCGCGGACGAGCTGGGCGGCTTCGCGACCGACCTCGAGGTCGCCGAGGACTGGGACTTCTGGCTGCGGTCGATCTACTCGGGCGCGCGCGTGTCCCTGCAGCCGCGGCCGCTCGCGCACTACCGCTGGGGCTCGGAGAGCCTCTCGGCGGAGCCCGAACGGATGGACGAGCACGCGGAGGCCGTGCTGCGACGCGCTGCCGGCCGCGACGACCTGTCCGCCGGCGAGCGCGCGTATCTCGACCGCCGTCTCTCGGGGCCGGGCCCGGCTCAGCTCGGCCGCCTCGGGGACGAGGCGCTGCGGGCCGGCCGCTACCGCGAGGCCGCGGCGAGCTACCGGCGCGCCGCGAGCCTCTGCCCCGCCGAGCCGCGCCTCGTCTGGAAGGCGCGCGTCCTCCGCGCCGCACCCTGGCTGACGGGGCCGCTCGTCCGCGTGCGGCAGCTGAAGATCGAGGACGCCGTCGGCTTCGACGAAGGGCACGTGCGCTGACCGAGCCGTTCCGCGTCGCCTTCGTCTGCACGGGGAACCGCTTCCGCAGCCCGCTCGCGGCCGCCGTCTTCGCCGCCGAGACCGAGGGCCTGCCCGTGGAGACGGCCTCGCTGGGCACGCTCGACCTCGGGCCCGAGCCGGCGCTGCCCGAGGCGATCGTGATGGCGGAGGAGCTCGGGCTCGACCTGTCGGGCCACCGCGCGCGTAGGCTCGGCGACCTGCGCGGGCACGACCTCGTCGTCGGCTTCGAGCGCAAGCACGTGATGGCCGCGGTCGTCGACGCGGGGGCGCCGGTCGAGAAGACGTTCACGCTCTCCGAGCTCGTCGACCTGCTCCAGGATCGCAGCGGCTCCCCGCGGGAGCGGATCGCCGAGGCGCACGCGGCTCGCCCCGAGGACTTCCGCAACCGGCCGTTGCCGGAGATCCGGGATCCGCTCGGCCTGCCCTCGCCGGAGCAGCGCGCCGTCGCGCGGGCCGTCGAGGAGCGGGCCTCCGAGCTCGCCTCGGCGCTCTTCGGCTAGGCGCGCCTCGCCTCCCAGCGGTCGAGCGTCTCCGCCGCGGAGCCGGCCCGGCCGCCGCGCTCCTCGATCCAGGTGAGCAGGCGCCGGTAGACGTGGTCGAAGCCCCGCGAGAGGCGTGGATGGTGCTGCGGCGGGTGCCAGAGAATCGCGACCGCGCCGCCGTGCTCGGCGACCGGCTCGAGCGCCTCCACGGCGGCCTCGAAGGCGGCGTCCGGGCCGAGCCCGAGGTAGCGCTCCTCGCCGAGGGTGGCGTCCATCACCGCCAGCGGCAGCTCCCAGCCGCCGGGCTCGCGCCGCTCCGCGTCCCACAGGCGGTACGGGTACGGCGTCCCCGCCCGCAGGCCGGGGAGCGAGGGCCAGCCGATGCTCGAGTCGTAGCGCAGGCCGGCCTCCCGCAGCTCGGCGGCCAGGCGCGCGGGGTCGCTGCGGAGGTAGTGGTGCCGGAGCCCCTGCGGCCGGTCGAGCGCCTGCGCCTCCTCGGCGATCGCGCCAGGCCGCTCCCGCGCCCGGTACGAGGCGTGGAGCGCGACCTCGAGCCCGGCCGCCCGCGTCCGCTCGACCGCTGCTGCGAGCGCCGGCCCGTACCGCTCCGGATACCCGTCCTGCGGCGCCTCCTGGCGCGTGAGGAAGAAACAGGTCGAGCCGCGGCCGCCCTCGGCCTCGAGCATCGCCGCGAGCGGGAAGTCGGGGTCGCGACTGCGCGCGGCGTCGAGCGCGAACGTCGTCCCCTCCAGCAACCGCCGCCGGGAGCGGTGCGCGAGCGACCCGGCGAGCTTGCGCGCGGCCGTCCCGAAGCCGCCGCCGCCGAGCAGGTCGACGTCGTGCGTCAGCGCCACGAGGAAGCCCTCGCCGCCGGGGTAGCCGCGGCGCTCGAGGCCGAGCCCCGCCGCGATCTCCGCCACGCGCGGCCCCGGCGGACGCGCGGGCGGGAGCGGACGCCCGTGAGCGTCGAGCTCCGCGCCGCGCTCGTGCGCGAGCGTGAGCAGCGCGAAGACCTCGTCGAGCAGCGCCCCCTCCACCCGCGCCGACTCGCCGAACGGCAACCCGAGCGCGTCGAGCAACGCCTCGAGCGCGTACCGGTGCTCCGGGGTCACCTGGAGCGCAGCGCGGGGAACAGGATCACGTCGCGGATCGCGTCGCTGCCCGTGAGCACCATCGTCAGCCGGTCGATCCCGACCCCGCAGCCGCCGGTCGGCGGCATTCCGTACGAGAGCGCCTCGACGAAGTCCGGGTCGCCCGGCTCCGACTCCTCCGCCCCGGCCTCGCGCTCGACCTCCTGCAGGGCGAAGCGCTGCGCCTGCTCCTCCGCATCGTTGAGCTCGCTGAACGCGTTCGCGAACTCCATCCCTGCGACCACCGCCTCGAAGCGCTCGACCAGCGTCTCGTCCTCGTCCGTCGTGCGCGCGAACGGCGAGAGCTCGAGCGGCCAGTCGTGGACGAACGTCGGCTGGATCAGCTCCGGCTCGACGAAGTGCGAGTAGGCGTGGTCGACGAGCTGCGACCACGAGCGGTCGCGCCCGGTGTCCACGCCGGCCTCCTTCAGCCTGGCCCGCAGCTCCGCCTCGTCGCGCGACCAGACGCCCTTCGCCTCCATCGCCTCCACGAACCGGACGCGCTGCCACGGCGGGGAGAGGTCGACCCCGTGCCCGCGGAAGGTCACCGTGCGCCTGCCGACCGCGTCCGCCGCGGCGGCCACCAGAGCCTCCGTGCGCTCCATCGTGTCGCGGTAGTCGGCGTAGGCCTCGTACCACTCGACCTGCGTGAACTCCGGCGAGTGCTTGTAGGAGATGCTCTCGTTGCGGAAGTCCTTGGAGAGCTCGTAGACCTTCTCGAGCCCGCCGACGATCAGGCGCTTGAGGTACAGCTCGTCGGCGATGCGCAGGTAGAGGTCGGCTTCGAGCTCGTTCGAGCGGGTCGTGAACGGCTCCGCGAAGCCGCCGCCGTAGCGCGGCTGCAGGATCGGCGTCTCGACCTCGATGAAGCCCTCGCCGTCGAGGTAGGCGCGCACGGCGGCGACGATCCTCGTCCGGGTCAGCGCGAGCTCGCGCGACTCAGGGCTCATCAGCAGGTCGAGGTAGCGCTGCCGGTAGCGGGTCTCGACGTCGGTGACCCCGTGGAAGGTGTCGGGCAGCGGGCGGCGGATCTTCGCCAGCAGCTCGACCTGCGATGTGACGAGCGACGGCTCGCCTCGCCGCGAGCGTCCGGGCCGGCCGGTCGCGCCGACGACGTCGCCGAGGTCGAGGTCGACCCTCTGCTCCGAGATCAGCTGGATCCGACCGGAGCGGTCGACGAGGTCGAGGAAGGTGAGCTTCCCCATCTCGCGCCGGGCCATGACGCGCCCGGCGACGCGCAGCTCGCGCTCGAGCGTCTGGCCCGGCTCGGCCTTCTCCGCCTCGACGCGAGCCGCCGCGATCTCGACCCGGTCTGCGAACCGCTTCGGCAGCATTGCGCTGCCGACTCTACGCGGCCTTGATTTCCAGGATCTTGAACTTCATCGAACCGCGCGGGGCCGCGACCTCGACCGTCTCGCCCTTCTTCTTGCCGATGATCGCCTTGCCGACCGGCGACTCGTTCGAGAGCTTGTTCTCGGCCGGGTTCGCCTCCGCGGAGCCGACGATGCGGTACTCGAAGGTCTGCTTCGCGTCGAGATCGCGGAGCTTCACCTTCGAGCCGATCGAGACGACGTCCTTGGCGACGTCCTTCTTCGTGATCACGCGCGCGTTGCGCAGCCGCTCCTCGAGCGTGGCGATGCGGTGCTCGAGCAGCGCCTGCTCGTTCTTCGCGTCGTCGTACTCGGCGTTCTCGGCGATGTCGCCGAACTCGCGCGCGGTGCGGATGCGCTCGGCGACCTCGCGACGCTTCTCGTTGGAGAGGTGCTCGATCTCCTGTTTGAGCTTCTCGTAGCCTTCGGGAGTGAGGATTACGTCCTTCAACGGGCCTCCTGAAAGAAAAACGCGCGGCGCAGGGGCGCCGTCGCGGGCGGGCATGTTACCTGCGGAGGCGGACGGACGTCAACCCGTCCGGCGGCTACCATTTTGCGCTCTGTGCAGGTAGATCTCCGCAGCTCCTGGTGGATCCGCGATGTCGAGATCCCGACGCGGCTCGTGCTGGCGCCGATGGCCGGCGTCAGCGTGCAGGCCTTTCGCCGCCAGGGCCGCCGCTACGGCGCCGGGCTCGTCTGCTCGGAGATGGTCAGCTGCGCCGGGCTGCACCACGGCAACGAGCGGACGCTCGGCTACCTGCGCATCTCGGCGGACGAGCGGCCGCTCGCGGTGCAGATCTTCGGCTCCGAGCCGGAAGTGATGGCGGAGGCGGCGCGGATGGTCGAGGACGCGGGGGCCGACCTCGTCGACATCAACTTCGGCTGCCCGGTGAAGAAGGTGACGAAGACCGGCGCCGGCGCGACCCTGCTCGAGGATCCCGCTCGGGCCTGTGCGGTCGTGGAGGCGGTGGCGGAGACCGTGTCTGTGCCGGTCACGGTGAAGATGCGGCGCGGGCTCGAGCACGGCTCACGCGCGTGCCTGGAGCTGGGGCCGCGGCTGGTCGAGGCCGGCGCCGCGTCGCTGACGCTGCACCCGCGCTCGGCGCGGCAGATGTACACGGGGGAAGCAGACCACTCGCTGACGGGGGAGCTGGCGTCTCTCGTCGACGTGCCGGTCGTCGCGTCGGGCGACGTGACCTCGCGCGGTCGGGCGCAGGCGATCCTGGCGACGACGGGCGCTGCCGCGGTGATGGTCGGCCGCGCGGCCCAGGGAAACCCGTGGGCGCTGCGCGAGATCATCGACGGCGACGCGGCGGAGCCGACGCGCGAAGAGGTCGTCGCCGAGCTGATCCTCTTCATGCGCGAGACGGTGCGCGAGCTCGGGGAGCGGCGCGCGACGGGATTCCTGAAGAAGTTCTACGGTTGGTACCTCGGCCGCGGCCGGTTCCCGCGCCCGTTCAAGCAGGAGCTGGTGCAGCTCGCGACGCTGGAGGAGGTGGAGACGCGGCTGCTCGCCGCCGCACCCGGTGCCGCCGAGGTGCTCGAACGCCTCGCGGCCGAGCTCCCGGACGGCGAGGACGACGTGATCCTCGACCTGCCGATCTCGATCTACGGCGGCGGCTGACCCAACCCCGCTCCGATCCAAGTAACAGACTGTTACTTGCTCTTCCGGAGCGTGTCGGTGCCGGAAACGTGGCGCAGGACGGCGTCCGGGTGGCGCGCCCGCAGCGCGACGTCCAGGAGCACTTCCGCGTTGGAGACCCGTCTCGGCCGGCGGCGCGCCGCTCGCACCAGCAGCCGCACCTGCTCGTAGCTCGGCCGACGAAGGCCGTGCTCTTCGGCAAGCTCCCCGGTCATCCGGCAGATGTCGGCCGCTCGGACCGGCTTCGAGGCGAGACGCTCGATCTCTTCCAGGAGGCTGTTCGAGATGCGCGGCGCGAAGAAGCCCACCCGGAGAGAGTGCGCGACGATTCGTCACGCGGTCGTGCCGAGTCCGCGCCGAAACCGTGACCTAGTAACAGACTGTTACTTGATCCGGGGAAGGGCGGCTCGCGATCAGTCGCGGTTTCGTTCCCAGACGAGCCGGACGCCTTCCAGCGTCAGGAACGGGTCGATCGTCTCGAGCGTGCGCGCGTGGGGGACGATCAGGTCGGCGAGGCCGCCGGTCGCGACCGTCTGCGCCTCGGCTCCGAGCTCCCCCCGGATCCGCTCGACGATCCCGTCCACCTGGCCGGCGAAGCCGTAGACCAGCCCCGACTGCAGGCTCGAGGCCGTGTTCTTCGCGATCACGGTCTCCGGCTCCGCGAAGTCGACCTTGAAGAGCCGCGCCGCCCGCGCGAAGAGCGCCTCCATCGAGACCTCGATCCCCGGCGCGAGCACCCCGCCGACGTACTCCCCGGCCGGTGAGACGACGTCGAAGTTCGTCGAGGTGCCGAAGTCGACCACGATGCAGGGCGAGCCGTAGCGCTCGACCGCGGCGACTGCGTTGGCGATCCGGTCCGGCCCGACCTCGCGCGGGTCGTCGTAGCGGATCGGCACGCCGGTCCGCACGCCCGGGCCGAGCTCGAGCAGCTCGGCCTTCGCGTACTCCTTCGCGAGCTCCTCGTAGGCGCGGTGCAGCTGCGGCACGGTCGAGGCGAGCGCCACCCCGTCGACCGCCGAGAGGTCGAGGAAGCTGCCGTAGAGCGCGCCGAGCTCGTCCCCCGAGCGGCTCCGCTCGGTCGCCACGCGCCAGTGCTCGCGCAACTCCGCCCCCTCGAAGAGCCCGAAGAACGTCTGCGTGTTCCCGACGTCGATCGCCAGGAGTGCCATGCGAGAGAGGCTACTTCAGCGCCAGCGCCGGGATGCTCCAGTCGGCGAGGGCGTTGCTGTAGACGAGGCTCTTCGGGTCGACGCGCGACGAGAAGAGGTAGCGGTTGTTGTACACGTTGAGCACCACCGCCGGCGCGACCTCCCTCGTCACCTCGAGGTCGAGCCTGCCGAGCGCACGCTCTCTCGCCCGGCCGGTCAGCTTCAGCGCGGCCGCGAGCTTGAGCTTGCGCCGGTACTTCGTGTTCTGGCTGCCGAGAGGGCTCGCAGGGTCGAGCGCGAGACTGATCAGGAAGGCGGGGTTGGAGAGGAAGTCGCCACACCAGCCCATGCCCACGCCGAGGTCGAGGTCGGTGTTGCGCTTGCTCATCGCGTCGTAGATGTCCGCTCCGCTGAACGGCTTCAGCTTGATCCTCGCCGGGTCGACGCCGAGCTCGACGAGCTCGTCCCGCAGCAGCCGGGCCTGTGACGTGCCCGTCGTCCCCGAGCTGCGATAGCCGACGTTGATCTTGCCCCTGCGCAGGTACCCGGCCGCGAGCCGGCGCGCCTTGCGGACATCGGGCCCCCCGCCGTACGGCTGCAGCTTCGTCGCCGTCACGGATCCCGGGAAGGTCGGCGGGAGCAGGTGCGTCCACGGCCTCCTCGCGTAGGGGCCGGCGCTCGCCGCGTAGGCCTTCCGGTCGACCGCCCAGTTGAGCGCGCGCCGCAGTGCGACGTTGTTCCTGAACACCGGCCGCGCCCGGTTGATCGCCAGCAGGCCGACGCACGAGGTCGGCTTCGCCCAGAAGCGCGTCCGGTTGACGCCGTAGGCCTTCGCCGCGTCGCGGACGTGCGCCGTGGGAGGCGAGCTCTCGTCGAGGCTGCCTGACTGAACGCGCTGGTACGCGCTTTCCTCGTCGAGGCTCCAGTGCACCTCGACGCCGCGCAGGTTGTGCGGGCGGGCGCCGCGGTAGTACGGGTTACGCCGCAGCTCCGTGACCACGTTCGCCTCGTTGCGGCTGAAGAAATACGGGCCCGCGGAGGGGTAGCGGCCGGTCATCTCGCGGCTCAGCGGCAGCCTGGCGGAGGTCGCCTGGAAGAACGGCATCGTGAGCAGCGAGGGGAGCGCCGCGTAGGGCCGCATCAGGCGGACGACCAGCCGGTTGCCCTTGGCCACGACTCCGCGGACGTGCTGGGCGCTCCCGCTGTTCACGGCCCCCGCACCGACGATGCTCGCCCCGTTCGGATCCGTGATGAACGGCGCGCCCGGCGAGGCCAGGTCGTGGTTCGCCACGCGGTCGATCGCGTACCTGAAGCTCGCCGCCGTCACCGGCAGGCCGTCGCTGAAGCGGAAGCCCTTGCGGATGAAGAACGTCCACGTCCTGCCGTCGCGCGAGACGGTGTACCGCGAGGCGACCTCCGGCACGAGCCTCGTTCCCGCCTGCCCCGGTCGGTCGGGGTAGTTGAAGAGCTTGGCCGCCGTCGCGTACTCCAGCCACCACGCCGTCGAGACGTACGCGAGCTGCGGGTCGATCTGCACCGAGGCGCCCGGGACGCCGTAACGGAAGATCCCGCCCTGCCTGAAGCCGAACGACGCCGCCGCGAGCTGCGCGGTGACCAGCATCGCCGCGCCCAGCGCCAGCGTCCCGAGCGAGACCCAGAACCGTGCGCCCATCCGTCAACTGAGACGCTGCGCCTCTGGAGCAGTTAGTGCGGTTGGATACTAGAGCTCGTCGTCCGAGCCGAGCGACTCGCCGATCCGCTCGGCGAGCGCCTCGGCGCTGAGGCTGGGCTCGTCGCCCTCCCCGCGCAGCTCCTCCACGGTCACGTCGCTCGAGGTGTAGACCTCGGCGCGCGGGATGATGCGGGTCGGGCGGTTCTTGTCCCAGACCCAGACGTCCTCCATCCGCAGGTGGAAGAACGGGTAGCTCGGCTGCGGCACGTACTGGAGGTCGAGCTTGTTGCAGAGGTACGTCGCGTCCTGCGTCAGCACGCAGTAGCGGAAGAGGGCGAAGACGGCCGAGTACTCCTTCTTGAGCGCAAGCTCGAGCTCCGCCTCGAACTCGTCGAGCTCGTCGAGGTGCGACATGCGGCCCATCATAGCCCTGCCAGGAGGGTCTGGACCGGGCCGCGTCCGGGGATCTCGAGCGTCGGATCGAGCTCGCCCAGAGGCTCCAGCGCGAAGCGCCGCTCGTGCAGCCTGGGATGCGGGATCGTGAGGCTCGGCTCGTCGATCACCTCGTCGCCGTGGAGGAGCAGATCGAGGTCGATCGTGCGCGGGCCGAAGCGCGGCCCCTCGCCCCGCTCGCGGCCCAGCCGGCGCTCGATCGCGAGCAGGCGCTCCAGCAGCTCGCACGCGGAGAGGGTCGTCCTCAGCTCGGCGGCACCGTTCAGGAAGCGCGGCTGGTCTTCGTAGCCGACCGGGTCGGTCTCGCGGAGGGTCGAGACGGCGACGACTTCCACGCCGTCCTCCGCCGCGAGCAGCTCGAGCGCGCGCTCGATCTGCCCCCGCGGGTGATCGAGGTTGGCGCCGAGGCCGACGAAGCTCCTGGTCATGTCGCGATTGTCCGCCATCCGCCTGCGGGCGCAGCTACCGTGTCCCGCGATGCGCCGCGCCGCGCTGATCGGGGTCCTCGCTCTCTGCTGCTCCTCGCCCGCCACCGCAGGGCTGCTGGCGCACTCCGGGCAGCCCGTGGTCGCCGGCTCGACCTCGCTGGCGCGGCTGCAGGCCTACCCGCGGACGCTGGTCGAGCTCGACCGCGAACGGCTCGCCGAGGCGACACCGCTCCTGCGACGAGCCGGCGGCCGGCAGCTCGACGGCGAGCTCGCGCTCTGGCGCCTCCCGAGCTGGGAGGCGCAACGGCTGCTGCCGCTGCTCGAGCGCCGCGGCCTCGTGCGCTCGGTGACCCCCGACTACCCGCTCGGCACCGACCCACGCAATCCGAGCGGGTTCTTCGGCCAGTTCACCGACCCGCTCTCCGCCACGGAATGGTGGCCCTCCCACGTCGGCATGACCGACTGGACGGCACCGGGGCCGGGCGTCCCGCTGACGATGATCGACTCGGGCGTCGACCTCTCGCACGAGGAGTTCGCCGGCCGCCCGGACACCGTCGCGCTGAACCCGCAGACCTTCAGCGCCAACGAGGAGGAGCTGCACGGCACGGCGACCGCGTCGGTCGCAGCCGCGCCCCTGAACGCCAAGGGCATCGTCGGCATCTACCCCCAGGCGAAGCTGCAGCTCTTCGACGCGAGCCCCGGCGGGCAGCTGACCGTCGGCGACGAGATCGCGGGCCTCGCGGCCGCGCGGAGCCGGGGCCGCGGGGTGATCAACCTCAGCCTCGGCGGCTTCGACAGGCTCTCCATCGAGGAGCACGCGATCCTGAACGCCTTCGGCGCGGGGCTGCTCGTCGTCGCCTCGGCGGGGAACGACCGCCAGGACGGCAGCTCGCCCTCGTATCCCGCGGCCTTCGCGCACGTGCTCACGGTCGGGGCCACCGACGAGAACGACCACGTGACCGTCTTCTCGAGCACGTCGGCCGCCATGGACCTCGCGGCGCCGGGCCAGGACATGACCGCCGCGATCCCGACGTTCTGGAACCCGTCCGGCTACACCTCGGTCGACGGCACGAGCTTCTCCGCGCCGCTCGTCTCGGGTGCGGCCGCGGCGGTGTGGACGCTCCGTCCGAAGCTGACGAACACGCAGCTCTTCGAGGTCGTGCGCCGCTCGGCGCGCGACGTCGGCAAGCGGGGCTGGGACGCGGACACCGGCTACGGGATCCTGAACGTGCCCGCCGCGGTGACGCGCAGGCCGCCGCCCCCCGACCCGCAGGAGCCGAACGAGGACGTCTACCTCGTCAAGCCGAACGGACTCACCCGCGCCGGCAAGACACCGCTCACGCGGCAGGGCCGGCTCCGAGCGTCGCTGCAGGCGGAGCTCGAGCGGCGCGAGGACCCGGAGGACGTCTACCGCGCCTGGCTGCCGGCCCGCGGCAAGATCGTCGTCACCGTGCGGCCGAACGCGAACGTGTCGCTGGAGATCTGGGGCCGCAGGACGCGAAGCGTCTTCGAGCAGGGCGCGGCCGCACGGCGCGACCTGATCGGGGTCTCGGCGCACGCCGGGGCGCGCTTCGAGCGGGTGACGGTGAAGGGCCGCGGTGTCGGCCAGTACGTCTACGTCGACGTCTTCCTGGCGAAGAACGTCGTGCAGGCGAGCTACCAGGTCAGCGTCGCTCCCGCCGCACGGTAGCCGCGGCGTAGTCGACCGGCAGGCCGAGCTGCACGTGCGGCTTGCGCACGCGCACGCGGACGCTCCGGGCCGGGAAGCGCGCGAGCAGCGCGTCGGCGAGCGTCGCCGCGAGCGACTCGAGCAGATGGAAACGGCGGCTATCCGAGACCTCGCGGATCAGTGCCACCACCTCGCGGTAGTCGACGGTCTGCACGAGCGAGTCGGAGGCCGGCTCGTCGAGCTCGAGGTCGACGTCGTAGAGGAACGGCTGCAGGGTCTCGCGCTCCTCGTCCAACGCGCCGTGGCGACCGGCCAGCCGGAGGCCGGCGAGCTCGACGACTACGCTCATTGGGGAACCTTCAGAGCGGTTCGTCGCACCGGCCTGCGATGCCGGACGCGAGTTCTCGAGCCAAGCCGGACGCGTAGCGTGCTCACGTGTACACCGCGCGCGCCGCGGCCAGCGCCTCGACGTGCTCGCGGACGTCGTGCACGCGCAGGATCGTCGCGCCGCGCTCGTACGCGGCGACGGCCGCCCCGACGCTCGCCGCGACCGAGCCCGTGGTCGCGTCCGGGTCGCCCAGCAGCCTGCCGAGCGAGCTCTTCCGCGAGATGCCGAGAAGCACCGGCCGGCCGAGCGCGGTCAGCTCGTCGAGGCGGCGGATCAGCTCGAAGTTGTGGTCGACGGTCTTACCGAAGCCGATCCCCGGGTCGAGGCAGATGCGCTCCTCGGCGACGCCCGCCGCCACCGCGGCCGCGAGCCGCTCCTCGAGGAACGCCGCGACCTCGGCGACCACGTCCTCGTAGCGCGGGTCGAGCTGCATCGTGCGCGGCTCGCCCTGCATGTGCATCAGGCAGAGGTAGGCCCCGGACTCGGCGACGGCGGCCGCCAGCTCGGGGTCGCCTCGCAGCGCGGTCACGTCGTTCACGAGCTCCGCGCCCAGCCCGAGCGCGCGGCGCGCGACCGCCGCCTTCGAGGTGTCGATCGAGACCGGCACCTCGCCTTCGAGCGCCTCGAGCACGGGGACGACACGGCGCAGCTCGTCGTCCGCGGTCACGCCTTCGGCGCCCGGCCGCGTCGACTCGCCGCCGAGGTCGACGATCGCCGCGCCCTCCGCGAGCATCCGCCGCGCGCTCGCGACCGCATCCGCCGGGTCGAGGTTCACCCCTCCGTCGGAGAACGAGTCCGGCGTGACGTTGACGACGCCCATCACGGACGGCCGCGGGAAGCGCTGCTCGATGGCCGGCCTCATGCGTGGGTAGGTTAGGGCCATGGGCGACGAAAGGGCACGCCGGGGCGCAGCATGGCGATTCGTCCGCGCGGTCGTGGGCTCGCAGGCCCACGGCGTCACGGGCGCGGTCGTCTCCGGCCTGCTCTGGCAGGCCGGAGCGGTGGCCGCGCCGCTCGTCGTCAAGTACGCGATCGACCACGGCATCGTCGGCCACGACCACCGGACGCTCGTGATCTGGCTGGTCGTGCTGCTCGTGGTCGGGCTGCTCGAGGTCGTCGCCGGCGCCTTCCGCCACCTCTACGCGATCCGCAACCGCTCCCACTCGGACGCCCGCGTCCGCGACGCGATCTTCGCGCACGCGCTGCGGCTCGACGCCTCGTACCACGACCGCGTCGGCCCGGGCGAGCTGCTGAGCCGCGCCTCCTCCGACTCGCAGCACGTCGCGCGGATGATGGACGCGATCGGGCACACGATCGGCTACGCCTTGACGGTGGTCGCGGTCGCGACCGTGATGCTGGTGCTCGACCCCGGGCTCGCGCTGATCGTCCTGATCCCGGTGCCGCTCGTCACGCTGGGCGCCTGGCTCTACTCCCGCCGCTACGACGCCGGCACGCGGCTGCTGCAGGAGTCGTGGGCGCAGGCCTCGACGCTGGTGGAGGAGACGGTCAGCGGGATCCGCGTCGTGAAGGGGCTCGGCGCGGGCGACGCGCTCGAGGGCCGCTTCCGCCGCCGCAGCGACGAGATCATGGGCCGCGCGCTCGACCTGGCCCGGCTCGACGCGGTCTTCATCCCGTTGCTGGAGGCGCTGCCGCTGCTCGGGATCGCAACCGTGCTCTGGTTCGGCGGTCGGCAGGTCATCGCCGGCGACCTCTCCGTCGGCTCGTTCGTCGCCTTCAACGCCTACGTCGTGATGCTGGTCTGGCCGCTGCGCGTGCTCGGCCAGCGCGTGACGACCCTGCAGAAGGCGCTCGGCGCGAGCGGCCGCATCACCGAGGTGCTCGAGGCCGAGCCGCGGCTGCGCGAGCCGCGCCGTCCCGAAGAGCTCGAGCGCCCCGTGCGAGGCGACGTGTGGCTCGAGGGCGTCCGCTTCGGGCACGAGGGTGACCACGCGGTGCTCGACGGGCTCGACCTGCACGTCGCACCAGGCGAGTCGCTGGCGCTCGTCGGCGCCACCGGCTCGGGCAAGAGCACGGTCGCCGGGCTGCTCGCGCGCCTCTACGACCCGGAGGGCGGGCGGGTGCTGCTCGACGGCCACGACCTGCGGCAGCTGCGGCTGGCCGACGTCCGCCGCGCGGTCGCGCTCGTCTTCGAGGAGACGTTCCTCTTCAGCGAGAGCGTGCGCGAGAACATCCGCGTCGGCCGGCCAGACGCGGGCGACGAGGACGTGCAGCGTGCCGCCGGTCTCGCCGGCGCGGCGGAGTTCGTCGCGAAGCTGCCCGACGGCTACGAGACGATCCTCGGCGAGCGTGGGTTCTCGCTCTCGGGCGGCCAGCGCCAGCGCATCGCGATCGCGCGCGCGATCCTCGCCGACCCGGCGGTGCTCGTGCTCGACGACGCCACCTCGGCCGTCGACGCGACGAAGGAGCACGAGATCCGCGCCGCGCTCGCGGAGGTGATGCGCGGCCGCACGACGCTCGTGATCGCACACCGCCCGGCCACGATCGCGCTCGCCGACCGCGTCGCAATGCTCGAAGGCGGCCGCATCGTCGAGGAGGGCACGCACGACGAGCTGATCGCGAGCTCGCCTCGGTACCGCGCGCTGCTCGCGCTGGAGGAGGTCGCCGCATGATGGAGCGGGCCTCCGCGCGGGAGGTCTGGCTCGAGACCGGGCCGCTGACGCGGCACGTCCGGGGCCTCTACCTGGTCGCGGCCGCCGCGGTGATCGTCTCGACGCTCATCTCGCTCGCGGGACCGGCGCTCGTGCGCTACGCGGTCGACAACGGCATCGTCAAGCACGAGCAGCATCCGGTGGATGTCGCCGCGGTCGCGATCCTCGGCCTCGCGCTGGCGAAGCCGTTCGTGGTGCGTGTCCAGACGCTCGCCGCCGCGACCGCCTCGGAACGGTTTCTCACCTCGCTGCGCAAGGTCGCGTTCGCGAAGCTGCAGGCCCTCCCGCTCGGGTTCTTCGAGCAGGAGCGCACTGGCGTGCTCGTCTCGCGGCTCACCTCCGACGTGCAGGCGCTGGACGAGTTCCTGCGCGAGGCGCTGGTCGAGGTCGTCGGCAGCGGCCTGCAGATCGCGCTGACCGTCGCCGTGCTCGTGATCCTCTCGCCCGCCCTCGCCGCGGTGTCGCTGATCGCGCTGCCGGTGCTCGTCGTCGCGAGCTGGGCCTTCCACCACAGCGCCGGGGGCGCCTACCACGCGATCCGCGACCGCGTCGCCGAGACGCTGACGGTACTGCAGGAGGGCCTCTCGGGGGTGCGCATCGTGCAGGCCTTCCGGCGCGAGCGGCGGACGCTCGACGCCTACAAGCCGCGCAGCCGAGCGCAGATCGGCGCGTGGCGGCGCGCGTCGTTCGTGAACATCCGGCTCTTCACGATGATCCCGCTGGCGCAGACGGTCGCGCTCGTCGCCGTGCTGCTCGTCGCCTCGTCGCTCTACCGCAACGGCTCGATCACGCAGGGCACGATCGTCGCGTACGTCCTCTACCTGGTGCAGCTCTTCGACCCGATCGCGCGGTTCAGCGAGTGGCTCGGTGAGTTCCGGCAGGGCCTCGCCGCTCTCGGCAAGGTGGTCGGCCTGCTGCAGGCAGAGAACGCGGTCGGCGAGCGGCCCGGCGCGGTCGAGCTTCCCGCGGACGGCGTGCTCGAGCTCGACGAGGTCACCTTCGGCTACGACGGCGGCGCGCCGGTGGTGAAGGACGTCTCGCTCGGCCTCGAGGCGGGCGAGCACGTCGCTTTCGTCGGCGTCACCGGGGCGGGCAAGTCGACGCTCGCGAAGCTGCTCACCCGCCAGTACGACCCCCAGCGGGGCGCGATCCGGCTCGGCGGCGTCGACCTGCGCGACGCATCGCTCGAGTCGCTGCGCCACAGGATCGTGATGCTGCCCCAGGAAGGCCACCTCTTCAGCGGCACGATCGCCGACAACGTGCGGCTCGCCGACCCTGACGCATCCGACGAGGCGGTCCGGGTCGCGCTGGCGAAGATCGGCGCGCTCGAGCGCTTTGCCGCCCTGCCCGACGGCCTCGACACCGACGTCCAGACGCGCGGCGTGCGCCTCTCCGCCGGCGAGCGCCAGCTCGTCGGGATCGCGCGCGTCGCGCTCGCCGACCCGGCCGTGATCGTTCTGGACGAGGCGACCTCGAGCCTCGACCCGGCCACCGAGGCCGCCGTCGAGACCGCGCTGGCGGCGGTCGTCGAGGGCCGGACGGTGATCATCATCGCCCACCGCCTCTCGACTGCGGAGCGCGCCGACCGGGTTGTCGTGATGGACCAGGGCGGCGTCGTCGAGACGGCGTCACACGACGAGCTGGTCGCCCAGGGCGAGCGCTACGCCCGCCTGTGGGCGTCGTGGCAAGCCGGCGTCGCCGCAGGCACTGCGTAGCGCCCACCCCGGGGTCGGCACTGCGTAGCGCCCACTTCGGGGTCAGATCTTGCACTGCAACATTCGCGTGCCGAGAGCGCAACAACTCGGCCACGGCGTGGACGTGTTGGCACGCTTTCGGCACGCCGAGTTACGCGTTCGCCGCGGGAGATGCGTCATTGCAAGATCTGACCCCGGGGTAGCTGGCCGACGTGTTGACGAAGGCATCCCAGGACTGCCCGTCGCCCGGGCGCGCCGAAGCCGAAGCCGAGCAGGTCGTCCGAGATGTCCGAAAGATCACGCGCCCGGCGCCGCGCTCGAGCGCGCCGAGGCCGATCAGACCCTCGCCGCAGCCGACGTCCAGGAGCGTCTCGCCCTCCGCGAGCGCGGCGCGGTCGATCACCGCCGTAGCGGTACACGGCGAGCCACTTGGCCCAGATGGCGCAAGCGCTGATCTGCCATCAAGGGCCGATGCCGCGGCGGGAGCACAGGGCCCTTAGCGGCGGGGTGGGCCGGCGTCGGACTCGAAGCCCATGACCTCGCCGGTCGGGCTCAGGCCTTGCCGTCGATCATGCCGTGCGTCCGGGCGTCGTCCTCTCGGCGCTCTGGCCGCGAGCGGAAGACGCGGAGGAGCGACGCGAGCTTGCGCGGGACGGACTAGGTCGTCGAACCCTCGGGGGGCGGTTGCATGGTCGCGCCCGGGAAGGGGCGCGGGACCGGCTTCGGCTGCGGGCGGCGCCGCCGCTCCTCGGCCGGCGGCTCGGCCTCCGGCTTGCTCTCCTCCTCCGGGAAGACGCTCGCCTCGTCCTCGCCCGCGAGCAGCCGCTCGAACTGGTCCTTGTCGATCGTCTCGCGCTCGATCAGGAGGCCGGAGATCCGGTGCAGCTCGTCCATGTGCGTCTTCAGCGTGTTGACCGCCAGCTCGTGCGCCTCCTCGATCACGCGGCGGATCTCGTCGTCGATCTCCCGCGCGATCTCCTCCGAGTAGTCGGGCTCGGCCCCCATCTCGCGGCCGAGGAAGGGCATGTCGTGGTTGCGGCCGAGGACGCGCGGCCCGAGCTTCTCGCTCATGCCGTAGCGCATGATCATCTGCTTGGCGATCGAGGTGACCTTCTCGAGGTCGTTCGCGGCGCCGGTCGTGACCTCGTGGAAGACCAGCTCCTCCGCGGCGCGGCCGCCGAGCGTCATCGCGAGCTGCTCCATCAGCGCCGTCTTCGTCGTCAGGTAGCGGTCCTCGCGCGGGAGCGAGATCGTGTACCCGAGCGCCTGCCCGCGGCTGATGATCGAGATCTTGTGAACCTCGTCCGTGTGCTGGAGGTAGTGGCCGACGATCGCGTGGCCGAGCTCGTGGTGGGCGGTGATCTTCCGCTCCTCCTCGGAGAGCAGGCGCGTCTTCTTCTCGGGGCCGGCGATCACGCGCATGATCCCCTCTTCCAGCTCCTCCTGCTCGATGGTCTTCTTGCCGCGGCGCGCCGCGAGCAGCGCGGCCTCGTTGACGAGGTTCGCGAGGTCGGCGCCGGTAAAGCCGGGGGTGCCGGCGGCGAGGGTGTCGAGGTCGATCTCGGGCGCGATCGGCTTGCCCTTGGCGTGCACCTCGAGGATCTTGCGGCGACCGACGCGGTCGGGCCGGTCGACGACGATCTGGCGATCGAAGCGGCCCGGGCGCAGCAGCGCCGGGTCGAGGATGTCGGGCCGGTTCGTGGCCGCGATCAGGATGATGTTGTCCTTCAGCTCGAAGCCGTCCATCTCGACGAGCAGCTGGTTGAGCGTCTGCTCGCGCTCGTCGTGGCCGCCGCCGAGCCCCGCGCCGCGGTGCCGGCCGACGGCGTCGATCTCGTCCATGAAGACGATGCACGGCGCCGCCTGCTTGGCCTGCTCGAAGAGGTCGCGCACGCGCGAGGCGCCGACGCCGACGAACATCTCGACGAAGTCGGAGCCGGAGATCGAGAAGAACGGGACGCCCGCCTCGCCCGCGACCGCGCGCGCGAGCAGCGTCTTACCGGTTCCGGGCGGCCCGTAGAGCAGGACGCCCTTCGGGATCCGCGCGCCGAGCGCCTGGAACTTCTTCGGGTTCTCGAGGAACTCCTTGATCTCCTGGAGCTCCTCCACGGCCTCGTCCACGCCGGCGACGTCCTTGAAGCCGATCTTCGGAGAGTCGGGCGCCATCCGCTTGGCGCGCGACTTGCCGAACGACATCACCTTCGAGCCGCCGCCCTGGACCTGGTTCATCAGGAAGATCCAGAAGGCGATCAGGATGATGAACGGGAGCAGCGAGAAGAACGCGCTCACCCACGAGAAGCCGCCGGTGCCCTTCGAGTCGAACGTGACGTCCTTCGAGCTGAGGATGTCCGTGATCTGCGGCACGGACTGGTCGGCGGGATAGTGGACGGTGAACTTCTTGTCGCCGTCGCTCGGGATCGTGCCGGTGATCGAGCGCTTGCTCGGGTTGAAGTCGACGTTCTTGACGTCGCCGCTCTTGGCATGCTGGATGAACTCCGAGTAGGTGAACTTCGCCTCGCTCTTGCCGTGCGGGATCAGCGTCTGGCTCGCCAGCCAGACGAGCAGGACGATCACGACGAGCGGGAAGAGCGCTGAGCGGAAGAATCGGTTCACGGGCCCTCTATCGGCACAGGGTACCAGTGAGTATGAGGATCACCGGTGCCCCGGATTGGTCGTTGCTAAAGCGTCGTCGGCAGGAGGTGCTCGTCCAATACGCCGACGTACGGCAGGTTCCTGTACCGCTCGGCGAAGTCGAGCCCGTAGCCGACGACGAACTTGTTGGGGATCTCGAAGCCGACGTAGCGCACGGGGACGTCGATCTCGCGCCGCGCCGGCTTGGTCAGCAGCGCGCAGACCTCGAGGCTCGCGGGCTCGCGCGACTCGAGGTTGCGGATCAGGTAGGAGAGCGTCAGCCCGGAGTCGATGATGTCCTCGACCACGAGCACCTCGCGGCCCTCGATATTGATGTCGAGGTCCTTGAGGATGCGCACGATTCCCGAGGAGTCCGTGGCGTCGCCGTAGCTCGAGATCGCCATGAAATCGACCTCGCAGGTGACGGTGAGGTGGCGCATCAGGTCTGCCATGAAGAAGACGGCGCCCTTGAGGACGCCGATCAGCAGCAGGTCGCGGCCCTCGTAGTCGGCGGAGACCTCGGCGCCGAGCTCGGCGACCCGCGCGGCGAGCGTCTCCTCGTCGATCAGGATCTCGCCGATCGCGGCATCCACGCTGTGCGTACTGGTCACACGCGCCCTCTCCGAGCCCGGATTCCGGGGACGTCGACGATCCCCGGCACGGCGACGACCTCGCGCCCCCTGACCACGAGGGGCCATGCCTCTCGCTCGGAGCGCGGGATCTTCGCGTCGACGAACACGTCCTGCACCTTCTTGCGGCGGCCGGCGAGCCTGTCGCCCGGTCGCCAGCTTCGTACCTTAAGCCCTGCGAGCTCGGATTCGATCGTCCACTCGCCCCAGCAGACCCGGCCCTCGAGCGCGACGGGGGTGTGCTCCAGCCAGACACGGTCGTACTCGCGCACCGCCGTCAGGCCGCCGCCGAGGTCGACACGGCGCGAGCCGGTGCTCGCGGCGAGCAGGTCGTCGAGCTTCGACGGACGTGCCTCGGCGAGGCGCAGCAGGTTCTGCTCGGCGCCCGGGTGCAGACGGCGCAGCAACGGCAGGATCTCCTGGCGGATCAGCCCGCGTCTCGTGTGCGGGTTGGAGCTGTCGCGACGGAAGGCGAGCCCCTCGGCGCGGCAGTAGGCCTCGGTCTCCTCGCGCCAGAGCGGGAGCAGCGGACGGACGACGCCGTCCTCGCGCTTCGGCTTGATCCCGCCGGGAGCGCCGCTCGAAACGAGCCGGTAGAGCACCGTCTCGACCTGGTCGGATGCGGTATGCCCGGTCGCGCGGAGACGGTCGGCCGCGAACGAGTAGCGCAGCTCGCGCAGCGCGTCCTCGGTCGGGTTGGGAGGCGGCGAGGGCTCGACTACCTCGGCCCCGAGGACCTCGCGGCAGAAGCGCGCGTCCTCGTCGGACTCCGCGCCGCGCAGGCCGTGGTTCACGTGCAGCGCCGAGACGCGGTAGCCGAGCCCGCGCAGGGCGTGCCAGAGGCAGGACGAGTCGGCGCCACCGGAGACGAGCGCTACCACGTCGCCGCCGCGAGGAATCAGCTCGTGCGCGCGGATGTGCTCCTCCACGCGGGAGCGGAGAGCGGCGGTGTCAACGTGCCCGGCGGCCATCCGCCGACAGTGTCGCAAGCGACACGCATTCGTCACAGGCCCGGCACTGACACGTGCGCTCTTCCCGTATACGCTCGCCTCGGGGAGGAGGCCGGGCGAACCGTCCCTAGACCACGTGGGTCAGAGGAGCGGGCGGACGTCGCAGCCGAGGTGGGCGAGCGGCGACCTGGCCCGCACGAGCACGGTGTGCGCGAAGTTCGCGAGGCCGTACGCGCGGTACATGGTGGGGCCGGCCTCACCGTGGCGCTCCTGGAGCCCGACCGCTTTCGCGTACTCGCTCAGCATCCCGATCACGAGCCGCCGCGTCTGCTGCAGGGAGTAGTCGGTCGGCTGCGAGCCGCGGACGATCTTCGCCGCGGCGCGCGCCTCGCCGACGAGGTCGTCCCCGGTCGCGTCGCCGGTCTGGTACTGCTCGCTCCAGAGCTCGAGGGCGGCCATGTTCGTCCGTGCCGTCTCGATGAACTGCCGGTCTGTCGCCGAGCAGGTGTGGACCGTGCTCGGGCGCGCGCGTCCGCTCGTCACGAGCGAGAGCGCGAGGGTGACCATGACGAGAAGGCCCGCCGCAGTAAGGCCGATTCGCCGCACGCGCGGATTGTCGGCACCCACGGCACCGTCGTCGTCCCCCGTTCGGGGCTAGACGAAGACCAGGCTGCGATACGAGATCGTGTGGCGCATGCCGACCTTCTCGTAGACGCGGATAGCCGGCCCGTTCTCCGCGCGCACGAACAGGCAGACCGCGGGAACGCGCTCGAGCAGCAGGCGGCAGAGGTCGCGCATGCCCCGCTGCGCGTAGCCGCGGTTGCGGACGCGCGGGTCGACCCAGACCTGCTGCAGCTGCACCGCCGACGGCGTCCACGCGGAGGCCTCCGCCTTGAACATGATCGTCCCACCCTCGACCCAGAGCCAGGAGCGGCCGTCCTCGATCTGCGCGCGCGTGCGCCAGCGGAAGCTCTCGGGGTCCCGCTCGAGCGGGTCGATGCCGAGCTCTTCACGGTGCGCCTCCGCGCAGGCGGGGACGAGCAGCTCGAAGTCGTCCTGGGTCGCAGCGCGCAGCGGCGTCTCGCCGGGCTCCGGCGGCTCGTCGAGCACGTAGACGGGCTGGCCCGGCCGGTCCTCGCGCGGCCTGGGCAGCCGGTCCCGGGCGGCAGCCCAGAACTCGCCGACGGCGCTCTCCTCGCCGATCACCAGGCGCGCGCGGGTCGCGCCGTCGACCTCCGCGAACGCACCGCAGTTGGCGCCCGAGGGGACGAGGTTCGTGCCCACGTGGCAGAGCGCGACGAGGCGACCGGCCTCGGCGAGCCCGGTGAACCGCCCCAGGCCGCGCCGGGCCACGTCCTCGAGGAAGACGCGCTCGATCGGGTCCTGCGCGCAGAAGACGAGGATCTCGTCCAGCGCCGGTTCCTTCAGCGCGACCACGGGGGCAACTTTAGGCTCTCGCCCGTGCCGATCCACGTTCGCGCCGAGCCCGGGGACTACGGGGAGGCCTGCCTCCTCCCAGGCGACCCGCTCCGCGCCAAGTACATCGCCGAGACCTACTTCGACAACCCGGTGCAGCGCAACGGCGAGCGCGGGATGCTCGGCTACAGCGGGGAGTGGCAGGGCAGGCCGGTCGCGGTGCAGTCGACCGGCATGGGCTGCCCGTCGGCGGCGATCGTGATGGAGGAGCTCGTGCAGCTCGGCGTGAAGCGCTTCCTGCGGGTCGGCACCTGCGGCGGGCTGCAGCACGACCTCTCCCTCGGCGACCTGATCGTCGCGGTCTCCGCGGTGCCCGCCGACGGCACCGCGCGCCATTACGTCGGCCAGGAGCCCCATGTGCCGACCGCCGACTGGGAGCTCGTCCACGCCGCCGTCCACGCGGCGAAGGAGCTCGACCAGCCGCTCCGCGTGGGGGCGATCGCCTCGAGCGACACCTTCTACGACCCCGATCCCGAGCGGCACGGGCGCTGGTCGGCGCGCGGCGTTCTCGGCGTCGAGATGGAGGCGGCCGTGCTGTTCACGATCGGGGCGCTGCGCGGGGTCAAGGCCGGCTGCCTGCTCACCGTCAGCGACATCGTGATCGGCGAGGAGTTCACGCGCATCTCCGACGACGAGCTGCGCGCGGCGGTCGACCGCATGACGCGCGTGGCGCTCGCCACCGTCACCGGCTCCTCCCATTAAGCGCAGCGTCTTCCTCGTCAACCCCGCTGCCGAGAACGGCGCGGTCGGGCGTCGCTGGCCCGAGCTCGCCCACCGGGCCGCCGCGCTCGGGCTGCGCGGCGACGCCCTGCTCTCCGAGGGGCCCGGCCAGCTCGCCGGGCTCGCCCGCGAGGCGGCGGACGAGGCCGACCTGCTCGTCGCCGTCGGCGGCGACGGCACCGTCAACGAGGTCGCGAACGGGATCGCCGGGCTCGAGGTCGAGCTCGCGGTCGTCGCCCGAGGCACCGGCTGGGACTTCGTCCGCACCTACGGGATCCCGCGGAAGCTCGAGGACGCCGTCGAGGTCGCCCTCAACGGCCGCACCCGGACGATCGACCTCGGACGCGCCCGCTACCACGGCTGGGACGGCGAGGAGCGCGAGTCGCTGTTCGCGAACATCGCGAGCGCCGGCATGAGCGGCGCGATCGCGAAGCGGACGAACGAGACCTCGAAGGCGCTCGGCGGCAAGATCTCCTACTTCTGGGCGACGATCGCGGTCTTTTCGCGCTGGCGCAACGGCGAGGTGACCGTGCGCGTCGACGGCGAGGAGCACTCGGGACGCATGCACGACGTCGTCGTCGCCAACGGCCGCTACTTCGGCGGCGGGATGATGATCTGCCCCGAGGCCGAGCCCGACGACGGGCGCTTCGACGTCCTGCTGATCGGCGATCTGACCAAGCGCGACCTGCTGCTGACGCTGCCGAAGACCTACCGCGGCACGCACCTGCCGCACCCCAAGGCGACGATCCTGCGAGGGGCTTGCGTCGAGGTGGAGACCCCCGAGCCGCTGCCGGTCGAGCTGGACGGCGAGCAGCCGGGGACGACGCCGGTCAGCTTCGAGGTCGAGCCGCGCGCGCTGCGGCTACGCGTCCCCGCCTGAGCTCTTCGGCTTGGGCTTCGGCTTCGCCTTGGCGGCCGTCGTGCGCCTGGTCGTGCCCGTCTTCCGCGGCGCCGACGAGCGCGCCTTCGAGAGCTCGTCCACCTTGCGCTCGAGCGCATCCACCCGCCGCTCGAGCGCGTCCAGCCCGCGCAGCCGCCGCTGCAGCTCGTCCGCGCGCTCCTTGAGCTGGTTCGCCGTCTCCATCAGCTTCTGCCCGCCCGGCAGGTTGAGGTCGCCGATCCGGCCGATCACGTCCTCGCCGCGCTCGGCGAGCCGGCTGATGATGTCCTGTCCGCGCTGCTCCGACATGCCGCCTTTATACCCGACCGACGCGGAACGCGATCTCGTAGCAGCCGAGACGGTTGACCATGGGGCACGTGGAGCCGTGACGGCGCGGCCGCAGCAGGTGCGGGCCGAGCGCCGCCTCCGGCGAGGCGAAGCGGGCGACCGCGATCCCCGGGACGTCGTCGCCGTCGAAGGTGCCAAGCTCGCTCGAGGCCGGGCACGGCGCGAGGGCGTGGCCCACGCCGTCCGCGTTCCCGAGCCGGCCGAAGTCGCACTCGCGCGTGAAGACGAAGACGCGCCACGGGCGGCCAGCGACGAGATGGAGGTCGAAGACCGGGCCGCCGCCGAAGACCTGTCCGTCACGTGCCCGCAGCAGGCCGCCGCCCCACGTCTTCCAGACGCCGGCCGCATCCACGTAGACGTTCCATTCGCCCGGAGGCTTCGAGAGCTGCTCGCCGTGCGTCGTCTCCTTCGAGCCGCAGGTCTTGCGGCCGCCTGGACAGCCGGGATCCATCGCGCGGCGCACGAGGAGCCGCGTGAAGCGCACACGGAGGTGCACGGACGTCGGCGCACCGGCCCAGCGCGCGAGCACGCGCTGGGCGACGACGACGCGCCTGTCGTGCGGCACGGCAAGGCTGACGTCCACGCCGTTCCCGCGAGCCCGGGCCAGGGCACGCGGCGCCCCCGCGGAGCTGCCCGCGTCCACGACGCGCACGCGCAGCCTCGCGCCCGGCCGCGGCGGGGCCGGGACGCGCAGTCGGAAGCGGTGCGTCCCGCCCACGTCGCGCCACGCAGGCTCGACCAGGAGGCAGGCGTTGAAGGCAACGGCGGCTCCCTTCGCCGTGTGCGCGCAGTCGGCCTCGACCCCGGCGAACGTCTTGGCTCCCGAGAGGAAGAGGTCGCCCTCGCTCTCGCCGGCGGCGCTCAGGGGCGAGGGCGCACCGCCGTTGCGCTCGACCCAGAGCGCGTGGAGCGGATGGATCTCGGTGCGCTCGCCGCCTCCCGTCCAGTGGCCGCAGTCCCACACCCACGAGCCGACGAGGGCGACGCGGTCACCGGCCTCCGGCCAGGCGAAGCGCGGGATCGACCTCTCCTCGCGCTCGACGTGGACGCGGCCGGTGGACTCCCCGCGCCCGGCGAAATTGCCGCTGCGCGCGGCCGCCGAGCCGCCCAGCAGCTCGCGGTAGGCCGGGTCCGGCAGCACGTTCAGGTTGAGGTCGTAGCTGCGGTGGATCGTCGGCACGTCCTCGGGCGTCGGGTGCACCGCGAGGTCGGTCTCGTAGCGCGAGAGAACACGACCCTCGAGGCGGCGCACCGGCGGCGGCGGGCCCGACGCGGGCGCACCGCGGTCGCCGACGTATACCCAGGTCGGCGCGTTGCGCACGGTCTGCTCGATGTAGTCCCGCCCGCAGCCGTCCGGCCGCGCGTCCGTGCCCGGGTCGACGAACGCAGGCTGCCGGGCGGTCGCCGCGAGGGTCGCCGCGAGGCCCGCGCAGAGCGCGGCCGCGGCGGCGACGACGACGCGGCGCCTCACCGCCGGATCAGCACCGGCGTCCCCGCCGGCGTCACCCTGAAGATCCGGCGCAGGACGTCGTTGTGGACGCGGATGCAGCCGTTCGAGACGGCACGGCCGATCGACCACGGCTCGTTCGTCCCGTGGATCGCGATCGGGCCGCCCTGCACCCAGCCCGTCAGCACGGTCGAGTAGGCCGAGATCCCGATCGCGCCCGGGCCGAACGGGCCCGAGGGATCGGCCGGAATCAGGCGCTGGTTGACGTAGTACCGCCCGGTGGGCGTCGGGGTGGCGGGCGAGCCGACCGCGACCCTGGTCCGCAGAACCGGCCTGCCGCTGCGGAAGAGCGTCAGCCTCCTCGCGGAGAGGTCGACGAGCACGCGCGAGCGGACGCGACCCGTGCTCACCGCGGCCGCACGGACGTAGCCGGTGACGCCGTTCGGCTTGATCGGCAGCTGCACCCGGTACCAGCGCGCGCGGCAGTCACCGGCGCGCAGGGCGGCAAGCACGCGGAAGACGGTCGGGAAGCGGTTCACGTTCAGCCGGCCGAAACGGGCGAACGGCCGGGCACCCGGGCGCCGGTAGGCGACCGCGTGCGAGCGGACAACCGCGGCCACGGTCAGCGTCGAGCTCCCCAGCCGTGCGGGGCCGCTCTTGCAGCGTGGCGCGTCGCTGGGCGGGCGCCGGCTGGCGGCCTCGTGGGCGGTCGCGCCGAAGCCGGCGAGGGCGACGGCCAGCGGAAGCGCGAGCAACAGCCAGAGGCGGCGGCCTCTCACGCCCACGAGAGTAGCCGCCCCGCTCCGTATCCGAATCGGCACAACTTGTTCACCCTTTTGTGCGTCGTATCTTCCGACGGCACCGCTACGCTCAGTCCGAGGATGATGAGCCAGATCTTCCCGAATCGAAAGCGACTTCACCGGCACAACGGCGTACGGACGTACGTGCTGCTCCAGCGGCTCGGCGTCCCGTACGAGGTCGAGCGCACGGTCTGCTCCGAGTGCAGGCGCGTGCTCGACGAGCGGCCGCTGAAGCGCGCCGCTGCCTAGAGCGCGGCGACCACGGCCGGCAGCACCTCGCCGGCGCTTCCATCGATCCTCAGGCTCGCCCGTGCGTCGTACGGCGTCCGGCCCCGGTTGACGACCGCGAGGCGGCCGCCCGCGGCGAGCGTCTCCTCCGGCAGCGCGGCGATCGGGTAGACCTCGAGCGCCGAGCCGACGACGAGCAGCAGCGCCGCCCCGCGCGCCAGCTCGTAGGCGCGGTCGATCGCCTGGGGCGGGAGCAGCTCACCGAAGAAGACGACGTCCGGCTTGACGATCTCGCCGCAGGCCGGGCAGAAGGGCGCGTCGGCGGCGGTGAGCAGCTCGAGCACGCGCTCCACCTCGTAGCGCGCGCCGCACCGCGGGCAGGTCGCGGTGCGGATCGAGCCGTGCACCTCGACGACCTCGCGGCTGCCGGCGCGCTCGTGCAGCAGGTCGATGTTCTGCGTGACGACGGCCTGGACGAGCCCGCGCCGCTCGAGCTCCGCGAGGGCGTGGTGCGCCGGGTTCGGCTCGGCCTCGGTCAGCATCGAGATCCGCGGCTTGTAGAAGCTCCAGACCTTGAGCGGGTCGCGGCGGAAGGCGTCGATCGAGCCGTACTCGAGAGGGTCGAACTGCGCCCAGAGGCCGGTCGGCGAACGGAAGTCCGGGATGCCGCTCTCGGTCGAGACGCCGGCCCCGGTGAGCACGACGCACGGCTGGTTGCCGGCGATGAGCTCGGCGAGCCCCTCGGCGCTCACGCCGTCGCCTCGGAGAGGACCTCGCGGATCGGGTGCCCGCCGACGGCCGCCCCCGCGGGGTTCCTCGCCCGGTAGTACGGCAGCGCGGTCACGCCGATGGAGAGCGCCCGGCCGCGGCCGCGGGCCCAGGTCGCGTCGTCCACGCCGAGACGCTCGCGGAGGTCCTCGCGGGCCGGCGGCGGCACCACCAGCTCGCCGCCGAGCCGGTAGAGGGCGTTGCCGGTCCCGCTCGACCGCACCGGCTCCACCGGCGGGCCGGCCCACTGCGGGAACTTCGAGGCGAGCAGGCGGCGGACGAACGCCACATCCGTCTCGATCTCGCCTTCGTGCATCTTCGACTCGGTCGGCGCGATCCTGGAAAGCTAGCCGCCGTGGACTTCCGCTTCGAGACCGAGGTGCGCGTGCGCTTCGCCGAGACCGACGCGCAGGGGATCGCGCACAACTCCGTCTACCTCGTCTGGTTCGAGCTCGCGCGCATCGACTACCTCGCACGCTTCCGCGGCGGCTACCCGGGGCTGCGCGCCGACGGGATCGAGGCGCTGACGATCGAGGCGCACGTCCGCTACCTCGCGCCGGCGCGGTTCGACGACCGGCTGGCGATCCGCGCCCGCTGCGGCGAGCTGCGCGGCGCGCGCTTCGGCTTCGAGTACGCGGTCGAGCGCGACGGCGAGGCAGTCGCCGACGGCTGGACGCGGCACGCGTGCGTCGACGCGCGGACCCACCGGCCGACGCGCGTCCCGGCCTGGCTCGCGGACGAGATCGCTACTGCGGAGAGGTGACGCCTGTCGCGCCGGTCGGGCCGCTCGGCCCCGACGGGCCCTTCTTCGGCGGCGGCTTCGGCCTGGCCTTCGTGCCGACGCGCACGACGCGCGGCTCCCCACGGTACGACGAGTACCAGGTGTTGTCGTAGAGCAGCGCGCCGCCCGCCGTGTACACGCGCCGGCGAACGCTCGTCGAGCGTGAGGGCTCGCCGCTCTCCTCGACCACCGTCTGGCCGACGAACATCGCCGCGTCGGGGACGCGCTGCAGCGGCGGCCCGCCGGTCTCGACGAGCGGCCGCGTCTCGCTGACGATGCGGCGGTGCAGCGGCGCGCCGTAGAGCTCGACGTCGAGGGAGTACGAGCCGACGTACGTGCGGAGCAGCAGCCAGTGGTCGGTGTCGTTCACGAACTGCAGGTCGACGTCGGGGTAGTTGACGGTCGCGTCGCGGCCCTGCGGGTAGTGGCTGATGTAGAGCGCGTGGTTCGTCCGCTCCGTGATCTTCAGGCCGGCCTCGTACGCGGCGTTGAAGACCGTCGTCGAGACCTGGCAGACGCCGCCGCCGAGCCCCGTCGTCAGCTCGCCGTTGATGATCACGGGCGCCTCGAGGAAGCCCTTGTCCGCCGTGCGGGCCCCGGTCGCGCGGTTGAACGAGAAGGTCGCGCCCGGGGCGATCAGCTTCCCGTCGACGAGGTGGGCGACCAGCTGGACGTTGTGGATGCGGTTCGGGTCGCCGCCGTAGATCGTCTCGTAGCGGCCCACGCGCGTCGTGATGCCCATCGCCCGCGCCTGCGCCGTGGTGCGCTTCGGCTCGGCGTGGATGACGACGACCCGGGCCGTGCGGGCGGTCGGCGAGAGCGCCGCGGCGAGGATGTTGCGCCCGGTCGCGATGGCGTTCACGGCGCGCCCCGGGCGCGCGGGCACGACGACCACACGCCCGCTCGAGAGCGGGCGGAAGGTCGCGTCGCGAGCGGGCCTGCCGATCCCGCGGCCGAGCTTCGCGAAGTAGCGCGTCGCGCCGGGCCCGCCGGCGCGGAGCTTGCTCGCGCCGTCGCGCGGGAGCGCGAGGATCGCCGCGAGCTGCCTCTTGGGGAGCCACCACGAGGCGACGCCGAGCTGCATCCGCACCGGGCGCGCGAGGGCGGTCCGCACCTGCGCGGCGACCGGGGCGAGGTCTGCGGCGCGCACCGTGGGCTGGTCGATGCGCACCGGCAGCGCGACGCGCCCGCGCTCGAACCCGGCGAGCGCGCGGACGATGACGTCGCCCGCGACACGACGGTCGAGGACGCGGCCGGCCTGCGCCGGGAGAACGACGGGCCGCAGCTGCCGCAGCACGAGCGCGGCATCCCTGTGCGGCCGGTCGACGACGCGGCTCATGCGGACGAGCTCGTAGGCGAGCGCCCTCTCGAGCACACGCGTGGGAGGAGAGACGTCGGCGCCGAAGACACGCACGCCGAGCCGGCGGAAGCCGCGGATCGGGGCGAGGCCGTCACCCTGGTCGAGCGCGAGCTTCACGGCCGCGTTCCACTCGGTCTCGACGCCGAGGCTGGCCGGCCGCAGGCGCCACTCGTGGCCGGCGGCGGTGAAAGTGACGGGGACCTGCGCGAGCGCGGCCGAGCGGCGCTCGAGCTTCGCCCGCGCCTCGGAGGCGGTCAGGCCGCCGACGTTGACGCCGTCGATGCGAACGCCCGCCGCGATGCGGCTCGGCGAGCCCGCGAACACCAATCCGAGCACGACGCCGCCGACCACGGCGACAACCGCGAGCACGGCCAGTCGCTGCACCAGCAGCGTTCTGGAACGGCTGCGGCGCCGGCCGCGGACCCGGACCGCACCAGTCCCTGCCTCGACGCGCAACGCGCCCGCAGTGTAGCGACGCAATCAGAAGGTGAAGAGGTCGATTCCGCCGGCCACCGGAATCGCGGCTCCCGTCACGTAGGAGCCGAGATCGGAGCAGAGGAACGCGATCACGCTCGCGACCTCGTCCGGCTCGCCGGCGCGCCGGAGCGCGGTGCGCCCGATCATCCTCTCGTTCATCTCCGGGTTGCCGAAGCCGAAGGCCTCCGTGCCGATGATCCCGGCGACGACGGCGTTGGCCGTGATGCCGTGGCGCGCGCCTTCGAGGGCGAGCGTCTTCGTCAGCCCGATCACCCCCGCCTTGGTCGCGGCGTAGCTGGCCTGGCCGAAGCCGCCGAGCGTCCCCGCCACCGAGGCCATGGTCACGATCCGGCCCCAGCCGCGCTCGACCATCGCCGGCCACGCCGCCTGCGCGCAGTTGAACACGCCGGTCAGGTTGACGCGGAGATCGCGTTCCCAGAGCTCGGGCGACTGGTCGGGCAGGCGCGCGACGTGGTCGAGCGTGCCGGCGTTGGCGACGAGGATGTCGGGCGGGCCCAGCTCCGTCGCGAGGGCTGCGTCGACCTGGGCGCGGTCGGTGACGTCGCAGCGCACGGCCACCGAGCGGCGGCCGAGCTGCCGGATCTCCTCCGCGGTCTGCTCGGTGTAGACGAGCCCCTGCGCACGCGCGGCCTGGGCCAGCGGCCCGTACTCGTCGGGCGCGTCGCCCGATTCGAGCTGGATGTCGGCGAGGATCACGTCGGCACCGGCCCGCGCCAGGGCGAGCGCATCCGCGCGTCCCAGGCCGCGCGAGCTCCCCGTGACGAGGGCGACCCGCCCCGAGAGGTCGATCTCGATCGCCACGGATCCTTACGAGTCGCCGCGCGGCAGATAGATCTCGCGGGCGATCACCAGGCGCTGGATCTGTGAGGTGCCCTCGTAGATCTGGAACAGCTTCGCGTCGCGCATCAGCTTCTCGACCGGGTACTCCTTGATGTAGCCGTAGCCGCCGAAGATCTGGACGGCGTCGGTCGTGACCTTCATCGCCGTGTCGGCGGCGAAGCGCTTCGCGTACGACGACTGCAGGGTCGCGCGCTTCCCCTGGTCGAGCAGCCACGCGGCCTGCCAGACGAGCAGCCGCGCCGCCTCGATCTCCGCCGCCATGTCGGCGACGAGGAAGTTGACGCCCTGGTTCATCGCCACCGGCTGCCCGAACTGGACGCGCTCCTTCGAGTACTCGACGGCGTGCTCGAACGCCGCGCGCGCGACGCCGACCGCGCCGGCGGCCGTCCCGGGCCGCGTGTGGTCGAGCGTCTGCATCGCGATCTTGAAGCCCTGGCCCTCCTCGCCCAGGCGGTTCCGCGCCGGCACCTTGACGTCCTGGAAGGCGAGCGCCGAGGTGTCGGTCGCGCGCTGGCCCATCTTGTCCAGGTGCTTCTCGACGACGACGCCGTCGAGGTCGGTCGGCACGATGAACGCGGTCAACCCGCGGTGCCCGGCGTCCTTGTCGGTCGAGGCGAAGACGATCACCCACGAGGCCTGTCCCGCGTTGGTGATGAACATCTTCGACCCGTTGATCACGTAGTCGTCGCCGTGCCGGGTGGCGGTCGTCTGGATCCCGGAGACGTCGGAGCCCGCGTTCGGCTCGGTCAGCGCGAACGCGCAGAGAATCGGCTCCTCCAGCAGCGGCGGCAGCCACTCGCGCTGCTGCTCCTCGGTGCCGGCGATCAGCGTCGGCAGCGCGCCGAGGATGTTGGCCACGATCGCCGTCCCGATCCCGGAGCAGCCCCAGCAGAGCTCCTCGCCGAGGATCACGCCGTCCATCGAGCCGAGCCCGGCCCCGCCGAGCTCCTCGGGGATGTGCGGGTTCATCAGGCCGACCTCGTGCGCCTTCGCGATCACGTCGGCCGGGTGCGTCTGGTGCTCGTCGTACTCGGCCGCCTTCGGCCGGATCTCCTTCTCGGCGAACTCGTGCGCGAGCTCGCGCAGGGCGCGCTGCTCCTCCGTCAACTCGAAGGAGACGCCCGTTCCGACTCTGTCCCTGACCGCGCTCATGAATGTTTGACTGATCAGTCAGTCAAATCGTATCGCGTGTCCCGCTGAGGGCAATGCGGGCCCTTCCGAGGATCGCGGCGGCCGCGCGAGCAGCGTGGCGCCGGCCAGCGTGCAGGCGAACGCGAGGATCCGCACGCCGGGGAGCGAGCCCAGGCCGTCGCCGAAGAGGAGCGTCCCCGCCGCGATCGGCAGCGCGTTGGTGCAGAGCGTCGCCACGCCCGCCGTGGCGAGCGCCCCGCCGCGCTGGAACGCGAGCTGCAGCGCGACGAAGGCGAGCCCGTGGCAGGCGAGCACGGCAGGCACGAGCGCCAGGCGTCCGCCCCCGTGGACGGCGGCCTTCGTCGCCACGTCGCCGGCCGCGTACAGGATCCCGGCCGCGGCCCCGAGGCCCGACGCGCCGCGCAGCGCTGCGAGCGCGGCGGCGAGCACGGAGACGGCGAGCCACGCACCGAGCGCGGCCCGGGACGGGCTGGAGCCGTGGCCCGCCTGGCCCGAGAGCGACACGCCGAGGAGCGCGAGGCCGCCGATCGAGGCCGCCACCCCGCGCCGCTCGGTCGCGGTCACCCGCCCGCCCCGCGAGACCAGCAGCGCGAGCAGCCCGATGCCGCCGGCGGACACCGCCTGCACGAGCGAGAGCGGTGCGAGCGCGAGCGCGGCGACGTAGAGCGCCCAGCCGCCGATCCCGGCCGCGAAGCCCGACAGCCATCTCAGGTCGCCGAAGAGGCGGCGCAGCGACGAGAGCGGCCGGCGCAGCGTCAGCGGCGGCAGGCCCGACGCCGCGCCGTGCTGCGTGAAGAAGCCCCAGTTGAGCGCCCCGGCCGAGGCGAGCGCGAGCGTCAGCCCGGCCGCGAGCTGCCCGGTCATTCCCCGGGCCGGCCGGAGAAGGGCAGGTAGGCCTCGGCCGCGAGCGCCGCGATCCCCACACGGGGGAGGTCGATGCGGCGCTCGTAGACGACGAAGCGGCGCTCCCAGGTCGGGAAGAACTTGCGGTTGAAGTGCAGCAGATTGTCGAGCTGGAAGCGGCCCTTCAGCCGGAGCAGGGCCCGGCGCTCGAGCCGCTCCAGGCGTGAGAGCTCGCCCTCCGGCGCCAGCAGCGCCGCGAAGGGCGCGAAGTTCAGCGAGATCCGTTCGATCCCGTGCTCTCGCGCCCAGGCCACGGTCTCGCAGATCAGCCACTCGTTGAAGCCGTTCGGCGTCGAGCGCAGCCTCGGCATCGACGAGAGCGAGAGCGCGTTGCCGGCCGGGCAGAGGGCGAAGTGGAGGAATCCCGCCGGCGCTCCGGACGGCGCCCGGCCGACGACGAACAGCGCGGCGTCGTCGCCGAGCCGGAAGAGGGCGTCGAGCGCCATCGCGAACCCGCGCTCAGGCTCCGAGCCGCGCCACTCGCGCGCGATCGCCTCGAGCTCGCGCCTGAGAGCCGGTTCGATCGACCCCGCCCGCAGCAACTCGGCACGGAAGCCGGCCCGCCCGAGCCGGCTGACGGACTGGCGCACCTTGCGGATCGCCCGACCCTCGAGCGAGAACGACGCGGTCTCGAGCACCGCCTCGTCGCCGTGGTAGAGCGCGTGCAGGCCCCGCTCCCGATAGAGGGTGAGGCAGCGCTCCGAGGCTCCGAGGATCGCCAGCCGCCAGCCCCGGCCCCGGGCGAACTCGAGGAAGCGGTCGAGCAGCGGCGCGAAGGCCGCCGGCGGCCCGACCGGGTCGCCGGAGACGACCGCCACCCCTCCGACCACGCGGTAGGCGACGAACGCCCGCTCGTCCTCGGAGAAGAAGAACGACTTGTCCGCGCGCAGGACGAACGGCGCGAGCGTGTCCACGCCCCAGGCCTCGACCAGGTCGCGGGCCAGGCGCCGCTCGCGCGCCTCCTGGCGGAGGCGGTAGTGCCACGGCGCGATCCAGCCGAGCAGGAGCCAGCCGGCGGCGGCGAGCCCGGCCAGGAACACCGACAGCGGGAACCACTCGCCGATGCCGGCCCCGAGGTGGCTCGCGCCGTGCAGCCGCGCCCCGACGAGCGCGGCGCCGGTCTCGCGCACGATCAGCCCGGCCGAGACCGGCTGGTCGATCGCGAGCTGGTTGAGCCAGAGCGCGAGCGCGCCGTAGGCGAAGATCGCCGCGGCGAGGAGGATCGCGCGCAGCGCGAGGGCGGGGCGCGTCGCGGGGTCGCCCGGCGCGTCGAACTCGTGGCGTTGCGCGACGAGCGCGACCACCAGTAGGGCGGTCGCGGCCGCGCCAGCGTGGAAGCCGTGCAGGAGGTGGAGGACGGTGGACCCGCCGAGCAGGACGAGCGCCACCTGCCAGGCGCGGCGCTTCCTCCGCGCGAGCCCGCCGGCCGCGACGAGCAGCGCGAGCGCGAGCGGTGCGAGGAGCGCCGTCGTCACCGGCCGCACGGCATCCGGGGCGAGCGGCGAGAGGAAGCTCCGCTCGTGCGAGGGAAGGAGCGCGTCCGCCAGGCCGACAGCGGCAACGGCCGCCACCGCCCAGCTCAGGAGCAGCGGCGCGCGCGATCGTCCGCTCGCCCGGGGTCGCCCGCAGATCGCGCCGCCGAGGGCTGCGAACAGTGCCGGCAGCGTCACGGCGGTCGCGCCGCCGGCGGCCCCGAGCGCCGCATGGAGCGGGACCTGGCGCACGACGGCGAAGGAGACCCCGTCTGCGAGAAACTCGAACGCGGCCACCCCGAGCGCGAGCACGACCGTCGCGCTCAGGCGCTCGAGCAGCGCCGCGCGCGCGAGCAGCCCGAGCAGGAGCCCGGCCGCGATCCACGTGGCCGCGAAGGCCAGCAGCGGCAGCCCCGCCTTGTTCGCCAGCTCGTCGAGCGGCAGCGCGTCCGGCACCGCCGGTCGCAGCCCGCCCACGTCCGGCCGCAGCAGGTAGAGCCAGCCCGGGACCGCGAACAGGACGAGGAGCGCCCCGGTAGCCGCCCCGCCGTTGCGCAGCGCCCTAGCCATGCGCGAGGTGGGCGGAGGCGACCGCGAGCGCCTGCCACGCGTTGCGGCGCCAGAGCGCCCACGTATGGCCGCCTTCGACGACGAAGAAGAGGTGGGCGACGCGGAGCCGGTCGAGCTCTGCCGCGAAGAGCCGGTTCTCGTGCCGGAGCGAGTCCTTGCTGCCCGTGTAGAACCAGATGAAGGCGCCATCGGAGCGCAGCGTCCGCGCCGCGGGGCGCAGCGTCACGAGCGGGCTGTTGCGGGCGAGCAGCGAGGGACGCCCGCCGAAGACGGACTTGACGTCGTCCGCCTGCTGGTAGCCCGACCAGCTCTCGAGCACGCGGAACTCGCCCGGGTGGTGCAGGCCGATGTTGAGCGACGCGTAGCCGCCTTCGGAGAGGCCGGCCAGCCCGCGCGCCGCGCCCGTCGCGATCGTCCGGTAGCGGCGGTCGACCGCGCGGACGACGTCGCGGGCGAGGAACGTCTCCCACGCGTTTCCCGGGTGGACCCCGTTGGCCCACTCCTTGTCCGTGAAGACGCCGGTCGACCCCATCGGCATGACGAGGATGGTCGGTTTCAGCCTGTGCTTCGCCAGCAGCGCGTCCTCGACCACGCCGACCCGGATCGTGCGGACGAACCCCTCGGGGTCGCCCGGGAACCCGTGCAAGAGGTAGAGCACCGGGTAGCGCTGCGGCGCGGAGCTCGCATACCCGGGCGGGAGGTAGACGACGACGCGCTGCCTCCTGCCCCCCACCGCCTGGCTCCTGACGTAGAGCGTCTGGAAGCTGCCGGCCTGGGTGACGTACGCAGGGTCGTGCGGGGGCGGGAAGCCACGGTAGAGCCAGTACGAGTCGACGTAGCGGTAGAGGCCGACGAGGCCGGCCGCGACAAAGGCCAGGAAGGCGAGCAGCGGGATCGCCAGGGCCGGAAGGCGCCGCAGGTGCGGCGGAGACGTGAGGCCATCGAAGACGGGGGGAAACGTCATTCGACCGCTTCCGTTGTACGCCCCCGCCGTTAAGGCGGGGTTGCCCCGGCTTTAAGCCTCGGGGTAGCCCCAGCGGAAGCCGGTCGCCGCGGTAGCCGGCTCCAGCGGGCTCGGCGGGAGGCCCTCGCGCGGCTCCGGCTCGTTGTAGGCGCGGGGGGCGACGTCGTTCGGACCGTCGGGGTGGAAGAGCGAGGCGAGGTACTGGATCTGGCCGCGGCCCGGGCCGAGCTCGAACATCCCGCCGCCGTAGAGGCCGACTCCGTTCGCCTCGCAGTGGTCGTAGAAGGCGAGCAGCTCCCGCAGGCGGCCGAAGCGCGACGGCTTCGAGTTGAGCACGCGCGGCGGGAAGGGGAGCGCCTCGACGTCGGCGACCGAGTGGATCGGTGCGTCCCAGGTGACGCGGTCGCGGTGCGGCGCGAGGGCGGCGTCGGTCTCGTCCGTCAGCGCGGGATCCTCGAGGTAGGCCTGCGGGAATCCCTCGGCGACGCGGCGGTAGAGCTCGGGGTCGGGCGGCGGGCCGTCCTCGGGGCGGTAGTACGCCTTGTAGTCCGCGGTCACGACCGCGCCGGTCGCGGCGAGCTCGGCGATCAGCTCGTCGCCCCAGTCGCCGGCGGGGTCGAGCTTGAAGCGGTGGCGCGGCTCGAGCTCCAGCCAGCGGCGGACGACGCGGGCCGTGGGCGGGTCGCCGAGGCCGGGCGAGATCACGAACGAGACCGGCCGCGGCTCGCGCCCGACCGCCTGCGCGAGGCCCGTCCCCGCCTGCCGCAGCGCGAGGTCGAGCGCGGCGCTCTCGTAGGCCCAGCGCCGGTGCGGGTCGGGCATCTCGAGCGCGTCCGAGAACGATTCCAGCGTCCACGAGCCTGTGAGCGGCAGCACGGGGCCGGCTCCCTGCTCGCGGTCGTGGTGCTCGGTGTACCAGGTGACGTCCTCGCCGAGCCCCTCCTCGCCCCCGCCGTGCAGGTGGACGACGGTGGTCACCCGCGTGAAGCCCCGCGTGACCGGCTGCTCGAGCCGCTCGAGCTCGTACGAGTCGACCGCGAGGGGCAGCGTTGCGAGGCGTTCGTGCAGGGAGGCGGGCGGCATCCGCCCGACCTTAACGAGAGAGCCCCGCCTGGCGGGGCTCTCTCGTGGGGTCCGAAGCTCGCGGTCGGCCCGGCTAGTGGCCCTTGCCGTTGCCGTTGCCGCCGCCGGAGTTGCCGTGGGTGTCACCGCTGTGGCCCTGGCCCTGGCCGTGATCCTTCTGGCTCTTGTCGTGGCCGTGGCCGTTCCCCTGGCCCTGCCCGCGATCGGCCGGCGGGCCGTGCGTCTTGGCGTGGCCCTGGCCCTTGCCCTGGCCGTGGCCCTTGGCCTGGCTCTTGCCGTGCACGGTGCTCGGGCCGGTGGTCGGCTTGTGGCCGACGCCGTGGGACGTGTCGCTCTTGCCGTTCTCGTGCTTCGCCTTGGACTTGCCCTTCTGGTGAAGCTTCGCCTTCGTGGCCCTGTTCTTGACCACGTGCGCCTTGAGCAGCTTGTGCGACTTGGCGGGCACGACGGGCACCGCCGGAGGCTGCTCGGAACACGGCCCGATCGTGTCGCCGTGGTTCCGGACGTGCGCAGCAACCGCGTTCTGCGAGACGGTGATCGTCACGAACGGGTTCTTCTGCGAGTGCGTGTGGTGACAGATCGTCACCTTCGAGGTCGGGTACTGGTCCGACGTCGGCGTCTTGTCGTGCGACAGGCCGACGAGCTGGGCCCCGTACCCGGCCATGCCGACGGACGCGAACACGCCTGCCGCCGCGACGACGACTGCCGCCGCGACGAGGCGCGCGCGTCCGGTCTTGCTGGGTCTCTTCATGTGCGGGCCCCCCGAGGGTCGAGGATCTCACGTGAGTCGCCTGAGTTGATCCCTCCCGGGGCACGGACTTGCGCTGCGCATCGCGCGGCTCAGGAGGACGCGTTCAGCTGGCGAAGCTCGGCGCTGAGCGGGTTGAGCAGGGCCACGTGGGCGAGCGCATCCCGGCGCTCGCCGCCGCGGCTGACGAGGGCGAGGTCGAGCCAGAGCTCCCAGTCGCCGCGGTCGTGCCGGAGCCCGCGAAGGAAGCTGCTGCGCGCGCGGTCGACGGCTCCCGCCTGCAGCTGCGACTCCCCGAGAAGCCGCCACGGCGTCCCCGACCACGGCTCCCAGCGACGCGCCAGCCGCGCTTCGTCGGCAGCGGAGCCGAGCCGCGACGCATCGAGCGCGTCGGCGGCGGCGAGCTCCGCGCGGTTGCCGAGGAAACCGAGCGCGGCGACGCAGACGAGCGCGGCGGCCGCGGCGACTCCGGCGAGGCGGGAAGCGCGGCCGATCGCCGGTGTCTCCGTCGCCCGCGCGGCGAGGAGGAGGGCCACGCCGCACGCCAGCGCCGCGAGCGTCACCGCGGGCATCTCCCAGTCCCAGTCGATGCCGGCGTGGACGAGGTACGCGACGTACGCGCCGAGCGCGGCGGCCGCGAGCGGGCTCGCGCGTGCGGCGCGGACCGCGACGAGCGGCGCGGCGAGCGCGCAGAGCAGGAGCACGAGCCCGATCGGCCCCAGCTCCGCCAGCGTCTCGAGGTACAGGCTGTGGGCGTCGCGAACCGGAAGGTCGGTGCTCCGGTGGCGGAGCCAGAAGCGCTGGTAGCTGCCGGCCCCGCCGCCGAGGGCCGCGTGGCCGGTCCACTCCCGCCACGCCAGGCGCCAGTACTCGGAGCGGTTGCTGCCGGAGAGGCTGAACAGCCGTCCGCTCGCGTTCTGGCCGACGAGCGGCGCCGGCGCGTTGAAGGCGTGGTACGCGCGCCGCGCGGCGCCCTGCGGCCCGCCGACCCGGACGAGGGCGACCGCGATCACGGCGGCGGCGAGCAGCCCGACGACCAGCACGAGCAGCCGGCGCGAGCCGGTACCGAGGCGGAACCTCCCGCCGGCCCGCTCGGCCGCCGCCGGCACGAAGGCCGCGGCCACGGCGAGCAGCACGACGGCGAGCGCGAGGCGGCGCCCGTCGTGCGTGGCGGCCGCCACGGAGCGCGGGTCCGCCGTGAGCGCGGCCGTGCGTGAGGCGAGGAGCACGGCGACGGCCGGGGCCGCGGCGAGCGCGAGCGCGCGCCCGAGCAGCTCCAGGCGCCCGCGCTCGGCTGCGAGCCACGCCGCGAGCCCGGCGGCGAGCCCAAGCCACGCGCCGCGGCCGTAGGTGAAGTAGAGCGTGGGCGCCAGCACCACCAGGGCCGACGAGGCAAGCGCCCGGGCGGCCGGCGGCCGCGCGCGGAGCGCGACACCGAGCGCGAGCAGGATGCCGATCACGGCGAAGATCGCGAGCGCGTTCGCGTAGCCGAGCGGGCGCGCGAGCCTGAACCCCGCCTGCGGGTCGGAGGAGACGACCTGGTAGGCGCCCCCGCCGGGGTCGAACAGGCGCGTGGCGAGCGCGTAGGCGCAGACCAGGCCGATCGCCGCCGCGAGCGAGGCGACGAGGCCGAAGACCCGCGAGCGGCGGCCGAGCAGCAGGAGCCCGGTCGCCGCCGCGACGTAGACGAGCGCCCGCTCTCCCTCGCGGACGGTCTGCGAGACGTCCGAGGTCCACGCGAGCGACAGCCACACCCACGCGGCGAGCGCGGCGAGCGACACCGGCAGCGCCAGCTCGAGCGCCGTGAGCCGCCGTGCCCCGGCGAGGAGCGAGGCGGCGCACACGACCAGGAGCACGACGGCGCTCCAGCCCCAGCTCGTCGGCTCGTACCCGCCGGAGTCGAACGCGAGCCCGGCGACGGCCAGCGCGGCCACCACCCCGGGGAGGAGCTCGTACGGCTGGAGGGAGGTCATCGAGGGCTGGCGTCCGTACACTTGCGCGGTGGACTTCGAACTAACCCCCGAGCAGCGCCTGATCCAGGACACGGTGCGCTCGTTCGTCGACGAGCGCGTGCTGCCGAACGCGATCGAGAACGACATCGAGCACCGCCTCGACATGGGCGTGATCGAGGGCATGGCCGAGCTGGGACTGCTCGGGATCGTAGTTCCCGAGGAGTACGGCGGGGCCGGGCTCGACTTCGTCGCCGAGGCGCTGGCCTGCGAGGAGATCGAGCGTGGCGAGGCGGCCTTCCGGACGCTGATCTCGGTGCACGTCGGGCTGAACTCGCTCTCGCTGCTGCGCTACGGCAACGAGGAGCAGAAGCAGCGCTACCTGGCGCCGCAGGCACGGGGCGAGAAGCTCGCGTGCTTCGGCCTGACGGAGCCCGGTGCAGGCTCGGACGTGGCGGCGATGCGCACGACCGCGCGCCGTGAGGGCGACACGTACGTGCTGAACGGCCAGAAGAACTGGATCTCGTACGCAACCGTCGCCGACCACCAGCTCGTGTTCGCGAAGACCGACCCGTCGGCGAAGCACAAGGGCATCTCGGCGTTCGTCGTCGAGCGCGAGTGGCCCGGCGTCTCGACGCGCGAGACCGAGCACAAGCTCGGCGTATGGGCCGGCTCGACGGGCGAGCTCTTCTTCGAGAACGTCGAGGTGCCGGCCGAGAACCTCGTCGGCGAGGAGGGCCAGGGCTTCGAGATCGCGATGTACAGCCTCGACCAGGGCCGCTTCACGGTCGCGGCGGGGGCGTGCGGGGTCGTGCGGGCCTGCCTGGAGCGGTCGGTCGAGTACGCGCGCGAGCGGGAGACCTTCGGCGAGCCGATCGGCAAGTACCAGTTCGTGCAGGACATGATCGCGGAGATGGTGCTCGGCTACGAGACGTCGAAGCTGCTCGTGATGCAGGCGGCGTGGCTGAAGAACCAGGGCGTGCGCAACACGCGCGAGACCTCGCTCGCCAAGTGGCACGCGACCGAGTCGGCCTTCCGGGCTGCGCACCTCGCGATCCAGGTACACGGCGCGTACGGGTACTCGGCGGAGTACGGGATCGAGCGCTACTTCCGCAACGCGCGGGCGCCGATCATCTACGAGGGAACGACGCAGATCCACAAGCTGATGCAGGCCGAGCACGCACTCGGCTACCGGCGGCTGAACGGGGCCGAGGGCGACGTCTCGCCGATGGCCGCGTGGGCCCCCGCGCTCGCGCAGGCGCGCTAGCGAGAAGCGGCGCCGCCGACGACGGCGGCCAGGCTCGAGAGGTGGGACTGCAGCGAGCCGCAGACCTGCTCGCAGAGGTCGAGGACGCCCTCGTCCGCGATCCCGTAGTAGACGCGGTTGCCGTCCTTGCGGCGGGCGACGAGCCCCGAGTCGGCGAGCACGGCCAGGTGCTTCGAGACGTTCTGCTGTCCGGCCTCGAGGCGTGCCGCGAGCTCGCCGACGCTCAGCTCGCGGTCCCGGAGGAGGTCGACGATCCGCACGCGCAGGGGATCCCCGAGCGCGCGGAACCGGCGCGCGATCAGCTCGGCGAGGTCCTCCGGGAGCGGGTGCGGAAGCACCATGGCGGCTCCGATTATACTCTGCAACGATTTAGTTGTATAGTGTCGACCGGTGAGCAGCGTCCCAGCAGCAATCGTCCCTCGCGCAGTCGAGCACCCGGAGGCCGTCGGGCCGGTCGGGCGGCTCGGCGGCTGGGCAGCCGACCACGTCCGCGCGGTCGCGCTCACGTGGACGGTCGTCGCGGTCGCCCTCGCCGTCTTCGCGCCGAAGGTGGAGACCGCGCTCTCGGGCGCCGGGTGGCAGGCCAACGGGTCGGAGTCCGTCCAGGCGCGGTCGCTGATCCAGCAAAGCTTCGGCGGCCTCTCGAGCGCCGCGCCGCTCGTCGTCGTCCGCTCGTCTTCCCTCACGGCGAATTCTCCCGGCTTCCGGGCGACCCTCGCCCGCGTCGAGACCGTGCTCCACTCCGACTCGCGGATCTCGACGGTCGCCCGCGGCGCCGTCTCCCGCGACGGTCACGTCGCGCTGGTCGTCGGCGGCGCGAAGCGCGACCCCACCGCGATGGTCGCGGCGGCGGACTCCCTGAAGGGCAAGCTGCGCGCCCTCTCGACGCCGCAGGTCTCGGTCAACCTCACCGGCGCGTCCGGGATGTGGTCGGACTTCAACGCCGCGAACCGCAAGGCGATGATGCGCTCCGAGCTCTACTCGTGGCCCGTGACCCTCGCGATCCTGGTGCTCGCCTTCGGATCGCTGGTCGCGGCCGGGCTCCCGCTGCTCCTGACCATGCTGGGCCTGCTCGCATCGGCCGGGCTGCTCGCGCTGCTCACGCACGGCTTCGAGATCTCGATCTGGGCGATGAACTTCGCGCTCATGTTCGCGCTCGCGCTCGGGATCGACTACGCCCTCTTCGTCGTCCACCGCTTCCGCGGCGCGTACTTCGGCTCCGGGCTACGGGCGCGGGACGCGGTCGCGATCACGATGGACACGGCCGGCAAGGCGGTGCTCTTCTCCGGCGTGACCGTGTTCGTGTCGCTGTCGGCCGTGATGCTCGTGCCGAGCCCCGCGTTCCGCTCGATGGCGCTCGGGATCATGCTCAGCGTCGCGTTCGTGCTGGCGGCGACGCTGACGCTCCTGCCCGCGGTGCTCGCGAAGCTCGGGCCGAAGGTCGACGCCCTGCCCCTGCGCTGGGTGCACTCCGGGGAGCACCGCTCCGCGCGGTTCGCCCGCTGGGGCGAGCGGCTCTGGCGCCACCCGCACCTCTTCGGCCCCGCCGCGACGCTGCTGCTCGTCCTGCTCGCGCTGCCGGCGATCGGCCTCGAGACCGGGATGCCGTCGATCAAGGTCGTGCCGAAGAGCGACTCCTCGCGGGTCGGCTACACGCAGGTGCAGCAGGCCTTCGGCCCCGGTGCGCCAGGCGCGCTCCAGATCGTCGCGCCGGCGCAGGAAGCCGTCCGCGTCGCGAGCGTCGCGCGCGCCGACCGCGGGATCGCGCAGATCGCGCCGCCGCAGCTCGGCGGCGCAGGGCTCGCGCTCGTCCAGGCCACGCCCACGACCGACCCGTCGAGCAAGAGCGTCGGCAGGACGATCGACCGGCTCCGGGCCTCGCTGCCTGCGGGCGCGCTCGTCGGCGGCGCCGTCGCCGAGAACCACGATCTCGAGCGCGCGCTCGCGTCCAGGACGCCGCTCGTGATCGGGGTCGTGCTGGTGCTCGGCTTCGTGCTCCTGCTGGTCGCCCTCCAGGCGCCCTTGATCGCGGCCCTGGGTGTGATCACGAACCTGCTCGCCACGGGAGCGGCGTTCGGCGTCGGACGCCTGATCTTCCAGGACGGCCACGGCGCCGGACTCCTCGGCTTCGAGTCGCAGGGGTTCATGGACGCCTGGGCGCCGGTGTTCTTCTTCGCGATGATCTTCGCGATCTCGATGGACTACACGGTGTTCCTGCTCTCGTCGGCGAAGGAGCACTGGGACCGCACGCACGACCCGCACGAGGCCGCCGTCGGCGGGATCGCCCACTCCGGCCGCGTGATCTTCGCCGCGGCCGCGGTGATGGTGGCCGTCTTCTTCACCTTCGCCCTCTCGGGCCCGCTGCCGCCGAAGGAGATGGGCGTCATCCTCGGCCTCGCCGTCCTGCTCGACGCGATGCTCGTCCGGCTCGTCCTGATCCCGACGCTGCTGCGGGTGTTCGGCCGCCACGCCTGGTCGCTGCCGCGCTGGCTCGACCGCGTCCTCCCGGACGTCAGGTTCGGGCACGCCTAGCGCGCCGCCGGGTCAGATCACCGGCACCTCGACCTGCGCCTTCGTCTTCGGCTCGATCTCCATCAAGCGCACGAGCAGCGGGATCGCGGCCAGGATCGGCAGAGCACAGATCGGCCACAGCACCTGGTAGCCGGAGGTCGTCTCGAGGTACGGCCGGGCAAGGTCGATCGCGAGCCCGGCGACGGGTGCGCCGATCAGCAGCCCGATCCCCTTCGTCGTCGTCGCGAGCCCCGCCGCGGCGCCGCGGTGCTCGACCGGGACGATCTTGTAGAGCAGCCCCCACGCGAGCGTCATCACGGTGCCGCCGGCGATCGC
>DATIFC010000162.1:0-9386 GCA_035455445.1 Gaiellaceae bacterium
ACCGTGCGCGCCTACGGCGTTCGCGGCGTCGCCGCCGTGTCAGACACGGTGAGGGAACCGTGACCGCGGCTAGGTCAGCTTGTAGTCGGGCCCGGCGCCGCCCTCGGGCGGGGTGAGGCGGCCGCCCTTGGCGGTGATCGCGCCGCACTGGACGCAGTTCGACGGCGTGATCTCGACGTGCACGTCGCCGTCTCCCGCCTCCTCGCCGGCCTCGTAGACGGCGGCGGGGCACATCCGCGCCCACAGGCCGGCCAGCTCCGAGGGCACGCGCTCGCGCACGCGGATGTGGTTGGGCGCGTCGTCGCGGGTCGCGTTCCCGGAGAGGTAGACGGAGGAGAGCTTGTCGAAGGTGAGCTTCCCGTCCGCCGCGGGGTAGCCCGCGGCGCGGTCGGTGCGCAGCAGCTCCTGGTCGGCGTCCCGCTCGGTGCGCGCGTTCCCGGGAGGGAAGTGGCCGCGGCTCGCCGTCATCGCGCCCGCCAGCGCCCCGCCGACCCAGAAGCCGCGGCCGAACGCCTGGCGCATGTTCCGCACCTGGCGCAGGTCGCGCCAGACGAAGCTCTCCCGCAGCGACTCGTCGTAGCCCGCGAGTGAGCCCCGCCGGCCCACCGCCTGGCCGCGCTGCAGCGCCGCGAACGCGGCCTCGGCCGCCAGCCGCCCCGACTCGACCGCGTAGTGGATCCCCTTCAGCGCCGGCACGTTGACCAGACCGGCGCCGTCGCCGCAGATCAGCAGCCCGGGTGCGTGCAGCCGCTTCGGCAGCGAGAGGAGGCCACCCTCGGGAATCGTCTTCGCGCCCCACGCCACCCGCTCGCCGCCGTCGAGCAGCTTGCGCAGCAGCGGGTGCGTCTTCAGCTCCTGCAGCAGGTCGTGGACCGACAGCTCGGCGTCGCGGTAGTCGAGCCCGACGACCATCCCGACGGTGACCATGTCGTCGCCCATCGGGTAGACGAAGGAGCCGCCGAACTCGCGATACCGCTTCCCGGCCCGCAGCGGCCAGCCCATCGTGTGGATCACGTGGTCGAGCGGCCTGGCGACCTTCCAGACCTCCTTCACGCCGAGCGCCCAGACCTGCGGGTTGTCGCCCTGCAGCGCGAAGCGGTCGAGCGCCACGCCGGTGAGGTGGCCCTGCGTCCCCTCGGCGAGCACCGTCACGCGCGCGTGCACCTCCGACCCCGGCTCGAAGTTCCCCAGCTCCTCGCCGCCCTTGCCCCGGCCGCGGTCGCCGGTGTGGACGCCTCTGACCCGGCCGTCGCCGACGACGAGCGCGTGGCCCGTGGTCTCGGGCAGGACCGTCGCGCCGGCCTCCTCGGCCTGCTCGGAGAGCCAGCGCCCGAGCTGCGACAGCGAGGCGACGTAGTTGCCGCTGTTGCGCATCGTCGGCGGCGTCGGGATCCGCAGCGCCCGCTTCTCGGTGAGGAAGTAGACCGACTCGTGCTCGACCCGGCCGTGGAAGGGCATGTCGCTCGTGCGCACACGGCCCCCGAAGAGCGTGCGCAGCGAGCGCGGGTTGACGACCGCGCCGGAGAGCAGGTGCGAGCCCGGCTGCCTGCCCTTCTCCAGCACCGCGACCGGCACCTCGCCCAGCCGCTCGGCCAGCTCGGGCGCTCCTTCGAGCAGCTGCCCGAGCCGGATCGCGCAGGCAAGGCCCGCCGGCCCCGCGCCGACGACCAGCACGCCGACCTCGATCTCTGGCTCGCCCGGCGCGAGGACGAACTCCTCCGCCGAGAACGCGGGTGGGTGGTCGGAGGGCCTCAAGCCTTGCGCGCCCGCACCAGCTCGGTCAGCTTCGGGACGATCTCGTGCAGGTCGCCGACCACGCCGAGGTCGGCGTACTCGAAGATCGGCGCGTTCGGATCCTTGTTGATCGCGACGATCAGCCCCGAGCCCTGCATGCCGACCTTGTGCTGGATTGCCCCGGAGATGCCGACCGCGACGTAGAGCTTCGGCGCGACCGTCTTGCCCGTCTGGCCCACCTGCGTCGAGTACGGGTACCAGCCCGCGTCGACGACCGCACGCGTCGCGGCGACTGCGCCGCCGAGGGCCTTCGCCAGCTCCTCCACGAGGCCGAAGTTGTCGGGGCCGCCGAGGCCGCGGCCGGCGGCGACGATCACGTCGGCGTCCTCGATCGAGGGCCCCTCGCTCTCCTCGTGCGCCTGCTCGACCATCGTCGCGGCGAGCGAGAAGTCCTGAAAGCGGGACTCGAAGGGCACGACCTCCGCGCTGCCGCCGGTCTCGGTCGGCTCGAACGTGCCCGAGCGGACGAGCGCGAGGCGGGGCTCCGAGCTCCAGCCCACGTCCACGTAGACGGAGTCGCCGAGCGCCGGCCGCTTGCCGACGAGCTTGCCGTCCTCGACGACCAGGTCGGTGAGGTCGTAGTTCAGGCCCGCGTCGAGCCTGGCCGCGAGCCCGGCCGCGACGTCGGCCGAGAGCACCGACGACGCGAACAGCACTGCGTCGAACCGCTGCTCGCCGAGCAGCGTCTCCAGCGCGTCCACGCGCGGCTGGGGCAGCGGCCTGTCGAGGAGCACGTCGTCCTGCACGTACACCTTCTGCGCACCGAGCCTCCCGGCCTCGGCGGCGAGCTCCGACACCCCCGACCCGAGCACGACGGCCTCGGGGTCACCCAGCGAGGCCGCCCTGGAGAGCACGCCGAGCGAGTCCTTCTGCAGCTTCCCGTCGTGGTGCTCGAGGAAGACGAGGAATCTCATATCGCCCTCCGCTCGGCCAGGAACTCGACGATCTTCTCCGCGCCCGAGCCGTCGTCCTCGATCTTGACCGTGTCGCCGCGCGCCGGGGGGTCGCTCAGGGCATCGACGGTCGTGCGCGAGCCCGCCTCGCCCGCCTTCCCGGCCTCGACGCCGAGGTCGCCGAGGGAGAGCGTCTCCTGCGGCTTCTTCTTCGCGCCCATGATCCCCTTCAGCGACGGGTAGCGCGGCTCGTTGATCGCGTCCGAGACGGCGATCACGGCCGGGAGCGGCGCCTCGATCACGTCGTAGCCGTACTCCGTCTGGCGCTTGCCGCGAAGCTTCCCGTCCTCGAGCGACAGCTCCGCGACCTGGGAGATCAGCGGCTGGTGGAGGCGGTCGGCGACGGCCGCCCACAGCACGGCGCCGTCGGCGTCGTTCGCCTGCTGGCCGAAGAGCACGAGGTCGGGGCTCTCGCGCTCGAGCGCCGCCGCGAGCACGCGGCTCGTGGCCACGAGGTCGGACCCTGCGGCCGCCTCGTCGGCGACGAGCACCACCCGGTCGGCGCCCATCGCGAGCGCCCGCCGCATCGCCTCGAGCGCGCGCTCCGGGCCGACCGAGACGATCACCACCTCGCCCTCGCCCCCCTCCTTCAGCCGCAGCGCCTCCTCCACGGCGTTCACGTCGAACGGGTTGAGCGCGCCCTCACCGGACCGGTCGAGCCGCTTCGTCTGCGGGTCGATCCGCCGCGTCGCGGTGGACTCGGGGACGTACTTGGCGCAGACGGCGATCTTCATGCCGCGCGGGACTCTACCGAGGGGCCGCTCCGGCGAGTACCGAGGGGCTCTCTGCTAGCCTCCGGCCCTTCGAGCACGACCGGAGCCCATGATCAGCCGCCGGACGACAGCCCGAGGATTCTTCGTTCTCGCCCTTCTCCTCCTGATCGCCGCTGCAGGAGCGAGCGCGGCACCGCCCCAGAAGATCGTCTTCCCGGTGCTGGGGACGGCGACCTACGGCCACGACTTCGGCGACCCGCGCCCGGGCGGCGTGCACCAGGGGATCGACATCATGGCCCCGAAGCGCAGCCTCGCCCTCGCGGCGGAGGCCGGCAAGGTCGAGTTCTGGACCCGCTCCGCGTCCGCCGGCTGCATGCTCTACCTCCACGGCCAGAGCGGCACGGACTACTACTACATCCACCTCAACAACGACCGCACGCTCAAGAACGACAACCGTGGCAAGTGCGTGCCGGGCACCGCGTACGCGAAGGGGCTCAAGAACGGCTCGAAGGTCGTGGCGGGGCAGCCGGTCGGGTACGTGGGCGACTCCGGCGACGCAAACGGGATCCACGCGCACCTCCACTTCGAGCTCCACCCGGGGCGCAAGGGCGCCGTCGACCCGTACCCGTGGCTCCAGCGCGCGACCCGCCTGCTCTTCTCGGCGCCGCGCGGGGCGCCGTTCACGCTCGAGCTGCGCGGGACGGTGGTGGCGGTGAGCGAGGACGCCGTGCAGATGCGGCTCAGCGCCGTCCAGGCCTGGCCGATGCGGCAGCGGCAGTCGAGGCTGAAGCGGCGCCTGCTCGTCAGCGTGCCCCTGGACGCGACGGTCCAGCGCGTCTCGCAGGTCGGCGGCCCCGGCATCCCCGTGTCGCTCGGCTCCGCCAAGCCCGGGCAGCAGGTCGACCTCTGGACGACCAAGGCCCTGACCACGCTGCGCGCCCAGCGCGGCGACGACAACGCCCTCAGCGCGTCCCTGGTGTCGCTGCTGGTGCCCTAGCGGCCGGAGAAGTTCGGCTCGCGCTTCTCCGCGAAGGCGGTCAGGCCCTCCTTCGCGTCCGCGCTGCCGAAGAGGCGGCCGAACTCGTCGGCCTCGCGGCCGAGGTTGTCGACGTGGTCGCCCTGGAGGGCGTGGTTCGTCGTGCGCTTGATCGCCCCGAGCGCGAGCGGCGCCTTCGCGGCGAGCTGCTGCGCCACCTCGCGGGCGCGGTCGAGCACCGGATCGTGCACGCCGTTGACGAGGCCGATCCGCAACGCCTCCTCGGCGTCGACGAGGCGGCCGGTGAGGATCAGCTCCTTCGCGACGCCGAGCCCGCAGACGCGCGCGAGCCGCTGCGTGGCGCCCCAGCCGGGGATGATCCCGAGGTTGACCTCGGGCTGGCCGAGCTTCGCCGTCGAGGCCGCGTAGCGGAGGTCGCAGGCCAGCGCGAGCTCGCAGCCGCCGCCGAGCGCGAAGCCGTTGATCGCCGCGATCGTCGGCTTCGGCATCGTCTCCAGCAGCTGCGCGGAGCGGTGGCCGAGCCCGCCCCACTCCGTCGCCTCGTCGACGTCGAGGCCGCTCATGTACTTGATGTCCGCGCCGGCCACGAACGCCTTCTCGCCGGAGCCCGTCAGCACCACGACGCGCGCCGACTCGTCCTCGGCGAGCTCGCCGAGGCGGTCGCGCAGCTCCTCGAGCGTCGGCCGGTCGAGCGCGTTCATCGCCTCCGGCCGGTCGACGGTGACGGTCGCGACGGCGCCGTCGCGCGAGAGGAGAACGGTCAGGCCGGCACCTTCCCGCGCAGGAACTCGACGATCTCGCTCGTAGGAGCGCCCGGCGTGAACACCGCCGCGACCCCCTGCCGCTGCAGCTCCGCGGCGTCCTCGTTCGGGATCGTCCCGCCGAGCACGACGAGCACGTCCTCGGCGCCGTTCTCGCGCAGCCCCTCGAGGATGCGCGGCACGAGCGTCATGTGCGCGCCGGAGAGAATCGAGATGCCGACCGCGTCGGCGTCCTCCTGGATCGCGGTCTCGACGATCTGCTCCGGCGTCTGGTGCAAACCGGTGTAGATGACTTCCATGCCGGCATCCCTGAGTGCACGTGCAATGATCTTCGCCCCCCGGTCGTGCCCATCAAGTCCGGGTTTCGCTATGACGACACGGATCTTGCGCGACATGGGAACGAGTATATGAGCGTGAAACTCACGGTCGTCGGCTGCTCTCCGGCCTGGCCGAACCCCGGCGGTGCCCAGTCCGGCTACCTGCTCGAGGGGCCCGGCAGGCTGCTGCTCGACTGCGGCCCCGGCGTGCTCGCGAAGCTGCGGGAACGCGAGAAGTGGCCGCGCGTCGACGCGATCGCGATCACGCACTGGCACCTCGACCACTGGGGCGACCTCGTGCCCTGGGTCTGGGGCGCGACGCTCGGGCCCGGGACGGAGCTCGACCGCCCGGAGCTGTGGGTCCCGCCCGACGGCCGGGAGATGCTGTGCGCGATCGGCGGGCGGCTCGGGCAGCGCGAGATGTTCGAGGACGCGTTCGACCTGCACGAATACGAAGACGGCGTGCCGTTCAGCGCCGCCGGCTTCGAGGTGACGGCGCACCGCGTCCTGCACTACCAGCTCCTCGCCTTCGGCTTCCGCGCGTCGGCGAACGGCGCCGTGGTCGGCTACTCCGGCGACTCCGGGCCGAGCGACGGCCTTACCGAGATCGCCCGCGGCGCCGACCTGTTCGTCTGCGAGGCGACGCTGCTCGCCCCCAATCCCGAGGGCGGCACGCGCGGCCACCTCGCCGCCGAGGAGGCGATCGCCGCCTTCGAGGCCGGCGGCGCCAAGCGGCTGCTGCTCACGCACCGCCCCTTCGAGCGGCCGCTCGAGGACTCGCTCGAGCTGGCCCACGACGGGCTGGAGATCGAGATCTAGAGGCGGGCTAGTTCGTCGGGACCGGAGGCGTCCAGCGCGGCATCCAGTAGTCGACGAGCCAGCGGTGGCCCTCCCCGGGGACGAGCCCCAGCTGGAAGGTGACCGGCCGCGTGCTGATGCCCGGCTTCCCGGCCAGGCCGACCTCGATCAGGATCTCCTTGGTCGAGGCGTAATCGAGGTAGTAGTTGACGTGCTGCATGTCGACGCCCGGATACGGGACGACCGGGAGGTTGCCGCCGCTGACCCACTGCTTCTGCGTGTAACCGGCGCGCAGGCTCGGCGCGACCACGGCCCAGGAGCTCTCCAGGTGCCTGCGCGCGACCGCGGTGCCGATGAAGGTCTTGATGTCGGAGCGGATCTGCGGGTCGAGCTGCGAGAAGGTCTTGATCGCGACGCCGTCCGCGTTCTTCAGCGGGACCGCGGCCTTCGGCAGCGTCGGGTGGAAGCCCTTGTCCGGATTCACGTGCGCCGACTTGTCGCTGCCTCCGGCGAACGCGAAGATCAGCGCAGCCGCACCGGCGGCGAGGACGATCACGCCGAACCAGAGCAGGTAGCGCTGGAAGCGCGGAGACTGAAGAGTCGTTGCGACTGATTCCATCGGGGTCATCGGAATACGACGCTGAGAGTAGCGTGGAAGTTAGGAGATCGCGGGAGCGCTTCTAGAAGACCGGCGTCTCGCGCCAGGTGCCCCACGTCTCGCGCAGTGCGTCGCACATCTCGCCCAGGGTCGCGTAGGCACGCGAGGCCTCGATCAGGAGCGGCATCAGGTTCCGGTCCTCCCGCGCGGCTTCCTTCAGCCGCGCGAGCGAGGCGTCGACGGCAGCCGGGTCGCGCCGCGCGCGCAGGGCCTGCACGCGCTCGACCTGCTTCTGCTCGAGCCCCGGGTCGATCCGCAGGATCTCGATCTCGCCCTCGTCCTCCAGCTGGTAGCGGTTGACGCCGACAATGATCCGCTGCTTCGCCTCGACCTCGGCCTGGTAGCGGAACGAGGCCTCCGCGATCTCGCGCTGGAAGAAGTTGTCCTTGATCGCCGCGATCACGCCGCCGAGCTTCTCGATCCGGCCGAAGTAGTCGTACGCCTCGGCCTCCAGCCGGCCGGTCAGATCCTCGAGGTAGTAGGAGCCGCCGAGCGGGTCGATCGTGTTGACGACGCCGGTCTCGTGCGCGATCACCTGCTGCGTGCGCAGCGCCAGCCGGACCGCGTTCTCGGTCGGCAGCGCGAGCGCCTCGTCGAACGAGTTCGTGTGCAGCGACTGGGTCCCGCCGAGGACGGCCGCCAGCGCCTCCAGCGCGGTGCGGACGATGTTCACCTCGGGCTGCTGCGCGGTCAGCGAGACGCCGGCCGTCTGCGTGTGGAAGCGCATCAGCCACGAGCGGGGGTTCTTGGCGCCGTAGCGCTCCCGCAGCTCGCGCGCCCAGATGCGGCGGGCGGCGCGGTACTTCGCGATCTCCTCGAAGAAGTCGAGGTGGGCGTTGAAGAAGAACGAGAGCCGCGGCGCGAAGTCGTCGACGTCGAGGCCGCGCTCGATCGCGGCGTCGACGTAGGCGAAGCCGTTCGCGAGCGTGAAGGCGAGCTCCTGGATCGCGTTCGAGCCGGCCTCGCGGATGTGGTAGCCGGAGATCGAGATCGGGTGCCAGCGCGGCAGCTCGCGCGCGCAGAACTCGACCATGTCCGTCACGAGCCGCATCGAGGGCTCGGGCGGGAAGATCCACTCCTTCTGCGCGATGTACTCCTTGAGGATGTCCGTCTGGATCGTCCCGCGGAGCTCCGCACGCGGGACGCCCTGCTGCTCGGCCACGCAGACGTAGAAGGCGAGCAGCATCGCCGCCGAGCCGTTGATCGTCATCGAGGTCGAGACCTCGCCGAGCGGGATCCCCTCGAAGAGCTTCTCGGTGTCGGCGAGCGAGTCGACCGCCACGCCCTCGCGGCCGACCTCCCCGAGCGAGCGCGGGTGGTCGGAGTCGTAGCCCATCAGCGTCGGCATGTCGAAGGCGGTCGAGAGGCCGGTCTGCCCGTGGTCGAGCAGGTAGCGGAAGCGCTCGTTCGTCTCCTCGGCGGTGCCGAAGCCGGCGAACTGCCGCATCGTCCAGAGACGCCCGCGGTACATGGACGGGTAGACGCCGCGGGTGAACGGATAAGCGCCGGGGTAGCCGAGGTCGCGGTCGTAGTCGAGCTCGACGCGCTCGGGCGTGTAGAGCGGCTCGTTCTCGAGGCCGCTGATCGTGCTGAAGAGCTCGCCCTGACGCTCGGGAGCCGCCTCGTAGAGCTCGCGCCGCCAGTCGTCGCCGTCCAGCTCGCGGCGGTCCTCGGTCGTGGCCATGGGCGGATTGTGCCCGTTCGACGCGGTTGCAGCGCATCCGCAGCCCCGGATCGAGCGACGCGAGTCCCCCGAACGGGGGAAATGGCCTGCCGGAATACCGCTTGCAAGCGGGAAAGCCGTGACGCCGGGACATCGGCCTGCCGATGTACCGACCGTGGCGAGCGTGCGGACCGTCTTCCGCAGCCTGCGGGCATTTCCCGGTGCGCGCCGGGTTCCGGTGCCGGCGTTCGTGCTGCTCGCGCTCGCCGTGGCGACGGCGATCGGCGTCGGGGCGTTCGTCCTGCGCGACTCGGTGAGGCCCGCGCGCGCCAACCACGGCGCGAGCGGTCAGCACTCGACGGGCGCGCCGCACACGGCGCCCAGGGCATCGAGCTCCAGCCGGGCGACCTCGACCGGCCGGGCGACCTCGAGCGGTTCGGCGCGGTCGGTCGTCTCGACGGCCCCCTCCACGACGCACGGCGCCGCGGGTCGCGGCCATGGTCCGGCTGGGCCGCCCGGCGGCCGCGGCATCGCGGGGCCTCCTGGGCGCCGGGGGCCGATCGGCTCGACGGGCGAACCCGGGCCGACCGGCCCGGCCGGTGCGAAGGGGGCAACCGGCGCGCCGGGAATTCCGGGCGCCGCGGCTGCGAAGGGCGCGACGGGCGCGCAGGGCCCGACCGGAGCCAACGGCGCGACGGGCGCCACCGGCGCCACCGGCGCGAAGGGCGCAAC
>DATIFC010000163.1:0-9046 GCA_035455445.1 Gaiellaceae bacterium
CGCCTCGATCCGCACGGCGCCGTCCGCGTAGACCGTCCGGCCGGGCTGTCCCGCCAGCGGCTCGACTCGCTTGCGCACGTTCTCGCGACCGACGTAGCGCGGCATACGCGCACACTAGGAGGCTCCGACGGGACGCCGCACACGCATTCGGGGCGCGCTGCTCGTTCCGAGGGCAAGGACGTAGGGAGCGCTCATGCCGAAGAGGTACGGCGCGACCGGCGCGGAATCGGGGCGAGCAGCGCGGCCTGGGAGCCTCGGTTGCGTGTCGTCGACCCTCCTATGCTCGCGCGGATGACCACCGCGACCATGGCGGTCGACCTCGCGCGCCGGCATCGCCGCGGGCGGCTCTACGTCGCCCTGGCCGCGGTCGCATGGTCGACGGCCGGGCTCTTCCAGCGCGAGCTGAGCGTCGACCTCGCGACCCAGCTCGCCGGGCGCGCCTTCTTCGCGGTGCTCGGGATCGTCGCGTTCGTGGCCGTGGCCGAGCGCGGCCGGTTCGTACAGGCGTTCCGCGAGATCGGCCGCGCCGGCCTCGCGGTCGCGGCGTTGATGGCCGTCTCGTCGGGCGCGTTCATCGCCGCGCTGAACTACACGTCGGTCGCCAACGTCCTCTTCCTGCAGGCCCTGGCCCCGGTGCTCGCGGCGGCGTTCGGCACGCTCGCCGGGGAGCGCGTGGGCCGGCGGACGTGGGTCGCGATGGCGGTCGCGGTCGCCGGCGTCGCGCTGATGGTCGGCGGCCCGAGCCACCCGAGCCCGGCCGGCTTCTCGCTCTCGCTGCTGATGTCGGTCTCCTTTGCCGGGACGATCGTGATCACGCGCCACCAGCACCACGTCTCGATGGCGCCCGCGACCTGCCTCTCGCAGGCACTGGTGTTCGTGTGCGCCGCGCCGTTCGCGTCGGCCAGCGCTATCGGCGCCCAGGACCTCGCCCTGCTGGCGGGCCTCGGAGTGACCCAGATCGGCCTCGGCCTGATCTTCCTCTCGCTCGGCGCGCGCCTGATCCCGGCCGCCGAGGTCGCGCTGATCACGCTGCTCGAGATCGTGCTCGGGCCGCTCTGGGTGTGGCTCGCCCTCGGCGAGCAGCCGAGCGCGACCACCCTGGCCGGCGGCGCGATCGTGCTGGGCGCCGTCGTGATCCAGGCGATCGGCGAGCCCGAGGAGCCCTCCGTCCCGCCGCCGTGACGGGCACGTCTCAAGCTCGCGGCTTCCGCAGCCGATCGGGCTGCCGATGCCTATTTGCCGAGTCTGCGGAGCAACATGTAGCGAGCAGAGCTGCGCGGAGTCGAGCTCCGCGGGGGCTGCGTCAACTGCAACGGCTCGCCGGACTGCCGCCGCTGCGGCCATCCGCGGGGCAAGCATCGCGGCACTTTCGGCGGGGGTCCGAGCGGTTGCACCGTCGAGATCGAGCTCTACGACGGCTCTCTCGGCGTCGGCCGCTGTGGGTGCCCCGGCTACTCGACGGATGCAGACGGCGAGGCGGTCGGCGTGATCGACGTTCGCGTGCCGAGGCTGCGGCCGCCGAGCTCGTGACGGCAAAGGAAAGGGCGGCCCGTCGGCCGCCCCGTAGTCTGCGCGTCCCGTCCGTCTCTGCGGCCCAGGCGGTCGGTCGCGCACACGCATGGTGGGGCCGGTCGTCTTCCCGTGCCTCCCCTTGAAGGGGGATATCTAGAGGCAACAACGAAGCGGGGCCGCCGCCTGGCCCCGCTTCGAGTCTCCCGTGTGAGAGAGCCGCAGTAAGTCTCAGGCCCCGCCGCACAGGGCCCTTCTCTTTCTCCGAGGCGCCCCCGCCGCATCGGGGCGCGCTCTCGGTTGCACGCCAAGTATCGGCCCGGGGCGCCTGGTTGATCCATCACCCTTCTACGGTTGACTGCGGCACTTCACTCCGGGCCTCCCGGGCCCGGCGCCGTGCCCGGCGAAGCGGCTCCGGCGTCCGCACGCGGCTGGTCGCGAGAACGACCTCGGCCGCCGTGTCCGCGTCCGTCCGCCACGCGGCGTGGACGGCGAGCGGGCGCGTCCCCGCCCGCGTGCACAGCCAATAGCCGACCAGCTCCCCGCCGCGGCGAAGCGGGCTCCGCGCGCCGCGCTCGTCGGCCGGCCAGACACCGCCGGCGACGAGCGGACGGTGCGTGACCCCGATCGTCGGCAGGCCGAGCCGAGCGCCGAGCTGCAACGCGAGGCCCGCCCGGCGTGGATGGTCGCGCCCGGTCGCGTCGACGAGGAGCGCGTCAGGCGGCTGCGCGAGGGCGCGGACGGCGGCCTCCAGCAGCGCTCCCTCCCGGAGGGCGAGCAGGCCCGGCTCGTAGGGCGCGCCGGCGCGCCCCGGCACGACGACGGCCTCGGAGCCCGCGCAGGCGGCCGCCCACGCCGGATCGCCGGTGTGCCCCGGCCCGCTCCCGCCGCGTGCGAAGCAGACGAAGACCGCGCCGACCCGCGCGGCGGGCTCGAACCGCCACGGCGCGTGATCGAGCGCGGCCAGGCGCAGCTGCTCCTCGGTCAGCTCCTCGCGGGTGCCCGGCCACGTCTCCACGCGCTCATACTGGCGGCGTGAGGCTCGCGCTCGCCGGCGACACGATGCTCGGACGGGGTGTCGCCGAGGAGCTGGGGAAGCGGCCGCCGGAGTCGCTCGTCGACCGCGCGATCGTCGAGATCACCCGTGCGGCGGACCTCGTCGTCCTCAACCTCGAGTGCTGCATCTCGGAGCGAGGCGCGCCCGTGCGCGGAAAGGCCTTCACCTTCCGCGCCCCGCCGGCGGCGGTGGAGGTGCTGCAGCACCTGGGCGTCGACTGCGTCACGCTCGCCAACAACCACGCCCTCGACTACGGGCTCGACGCGTTCCTGGACACGCTCGCGTACCTGCGCGAGGCGGGGATCGCCTACGCGGGAGCCGGCGAGGACGACGAGGAGGCGCGCTCTCCCGCCCTGCTCGACGGGCTGTCGATCGTCGCGCTCGCCGACCACGAGCCCGGCTTCGCCGCGGGGCCGGGGCGCCCGGGGATCGCCTTCGACGATCTGCGCCAAGGTGTGCCGGCATGGCTTTGCGAGTCTGCCCGCGGAGCACTCGTCTGCCCGCACTGGGGGCCGAACATGGCGCCCTCGCCGGTCCCGCACGTGCGCGCGGCGGCGCGCGAGCTACGCGAGGCGGGCGCCGCACTCGTCGCGGGCACCTCCGCCCACGTCTTCCAGGGCGTCGACGGGAACGTCCTCTACGACCTGGGCGACTTCCTCGACGACTACGCCCGGGACGCGATGCTGCGGAACGACCTCGGCCTGCTCTTCCTCGTCGAGCTCGAGCCGGACGGGCCGCGCCGGATCGAGGCGGTGCCGCTGAGGCTCGACTACGCCTTCACCCGGCTCGCCGAGGGGGACGAGGCCGGCTGGATCCGCCGGCGTCTGCGCAGGGCCTGCGCGGAGCTCGGCACCGAGGTGCGCGAGGAGGCCGGCCGCCTCGTCGTTCAGTGACAGGTCGCGGCGCCGGAGTCGTCGAAGGCGCCTCCGGCCACCGGCACGAAGCTCCACCGGTAGCCGGCGTCGAGCAGCGTCAGCCGCAGCACGCCGTAGGTGGTGTCGTCCGCGGTCTCCTGGTTGGCGATCGGCGGGCCGACGAAGCGGAGGCTGTTCCCGCCGGTGCCGACGACGAACTCGCGGATCCCTCGAGCCGGATCCGCCGCGCCCGACGGCGTCTGCGGCGCAAAGCGCTGGTAGTTGTGCGCGTGCCCGCCGAGGACGACGTCGGCACCCGCGTCGTACAGCGCCTGCCAGAGCGGCCTGACCGCCGGCGTCGCGGTCCCGGCCGTCGACGAGAACAGTGGGTGATGGAAGTAGGCGAGCGTGCACGGCGCACGGTGCTCGGCGAGGTCGTGCCGGAGCCACGTCTCCTGTAGCGAGCCCGCGCCGCAGGCGACGAAGCGGCAGTTGCTGTTCAGCACGACGACGTGCCAGCTGCCGAGGTCGTAGCTGTAGTAGCCCGCCCCGCGCAGGCCCGCGGCCGCGCCGAAGTAGTCGAAGTAGGCGGCGGCGCCCGGGGTCGCGTAGTCGTGGTTCCCGGCCGCGGGGCGCGTGCTCGGCCGGAACCGGCCCCAGCTCGGGTCGTAGCAGGAGGCGAACTCGTCGGCCGTTCCCTTCGGGTAGGCGAGGTCGCCGAGCGCCGCGACCGTGGCCGGCACCCCGCCGAGCAGCGCCGCCGTCGCCTCGTCGCCGCCCGAGTTGCACGAGCCGACGTCGCCGGCCGCGAGCAGCACCGGCGCCGTCTCCACGCTCAGCGTCGGGCTCGACCCAGTCTCGCGCGAGGCGACGGACACCGTTCCGCGCCGCGCGACGAGCGCCAGGTCGACCGTGCCCGGCCCGACGACGAGGGAGCCGACCTCGAAGGAGTTCCAGCCCGGGCGAGCCGGGCCGGACGCGACCACGCGTCCGAGGCGCGGCGCGGTCCGGTAGGTCAGCGAGCGCTCGTTCCAGTACCGGCGCGCGGCCGCGCGAACCTCGACCGTGCCCCGGCCCACCGCGAAGACGCGCAGCCTGGACGAGACGACCGCTCCGCGGAGCCTTCCGACCCGGAAGCGGAGGTACGCGCGGCTCGACGGCCTCGCCTGCAGGCGCAAGGCGCGGGCGCGGCCGTGGTTGGCCCGCGGCGCACCGGCGGCCACGAACCCGTCCGCGAACGGCACGAACACCTGCGCGGGAGCCGCGGCCGCGACGGCGGAGCCTGCGCCGCTCGTCCCTCCGCAGACCGCCGCGACCGCCACCCCGGCCACGAGCGTCCGTCTGCCCATCGGCCCCTACGGTAGCTGGAGCGGCGCCGCCGTCTCCACGAGCCGGCAGAGGGCGTTGGCCAGGCGCATCTGCTCGACCGTCTTGCAGTTCGCGTCCAGGAGCCGCGGCGAGCAGACGAGGTACGCGAGGCACTGCGCCCGCGAGATCGCGACGTCGAGGCGGTTCCGCGAGAGCAGGAAGTCGAGCCCGCGCGGCACGTCCTCCGAGCTCGAGCTGCCCATCGCGTAGAACACGACCGGCGCCTGCTGGCCCTGGAACCTGTCCACCGTCCCGACCGCGACCTCGCGCGGGAGCCTGTCGCGCAGGCAGCGGACGTGCGCGTTGTACGGCGCGACGACGATCACGTCCTCGTAGCACAGCTCGCGCCGCAGGCCGTCCACCTCGAACGCCGAGCCGACGAGCCGCTCGACCTCCGAAGCGACGACCTCCGCCTCCTCCTGCGACTGCGTCCGGTTGCCCTCGTGCTCGACCGGCAGGAAGCGGATCCCGTTCCCGTCGGCCAGCGACCGCTCGAGCGTCTTGCCCGCGGACTCGAGCCGCCCGTCGTAGAACGAGTCCGAGATGAACCCGTTCACCTCCGGCCTCATCCGCCAGGTCTGCTCGAGGAACAGGCCCATCTCCGGCCGCAGCGTCTCGTCCGAGCCGAGCAGGTGCCGCAGCACCGACGCCTCGGCGCCCGGCGGGTGCGAGCCCTGCGAGACCTGGGCCAGCTGGTTCGGGTCGCCGAGCAGCACGACGTTGCGGGCTGCGGTTCCGACCGCGAGCACGTCCGAGAGCGCGACCTGCCCCGCCTCGTCCACGAACAGCGTGTCCAGGCGCCTTTCCAGCTCCTTGCGCGAGAACAGGAACGAGGTGCCGGCGACGAGCTGGAGCTCCTCGTCGAGCATGTCCTCGTTCGAGGGGCTGCAGTCGACGAACTCGTCCTCGTACTCGCTGCCCGGGTCGCCGCTGCTCTTCTTCCGCCCCCTGAAGCCGAGCCCCGCCTCGAGCGCCGCGCCGCGCAGGTCCTCGAGGAACTTGTGGATCGCCTTGTGGCTCAGCGAGGTGACGCCGACGCGCTGCCCGCGCCGCATCAGCTCGAGCGCCGCCCGCGCGCCCAGCCACGTCTTCCCCGACCCCGGCGGGCCCTGCACGAACAGGTAGCCGCCGTCGAGGCTCGCCGCCGCATCTGCGACGCCGCCGCCCAGATCGGCCCGCGGGGCGCAGCGCTCGAGGATCTCGACCAGCGCCGGGTACCGCTCCCGCGCCGTCGCGAACCGCAGCACCGCGTCACGCTGCACCCACGTCGGCAGCGGCTCCGGCGGGATCAGCGCGCGCGGCAACGGCTCCTCGGCGCGCCGCCTCGCCCGGCGCAGCGTCACGAGCCCGTGCTCGTCGTCGACGCGGACGTGCAGGCGCTTCTGCGTCGCCGGGTCGACGCACGGCCCGCCGATCTTGTGCTCCTGCGGCGGGAACCCGAGCGTGTAGACGAGCGCTTGCCCGTCCGGCTCCGGCCCGCCCGCGAGCTCGAGCCCGCCGATGCACTCGGTCGACTCGAACAGCTCCTCCGGGTCGGCCTCGAGGTTGTGGAAGAACGACCACCACTGCGGCTTCTCCTCGCGCCGGTGGTACTCGAGCAGGTGCGCGAGCAGCCGGCGCGGCTCGCCCTCCTCCGCGCCGGCCAGCAGCTCGGCCTCGACCCGCGCCCGCTCCTCGAGCCGCTCCCTCGTCTCCTCGGCGACCTCGCGCTCCTCGGGCCGCCTGCGCCACTCGAGGCCCGCTGGGCGCAGCCCGAGCAGCCAGCGGTGCAGCTCGTGGAGCGAGCGGCAGTCGTCCTCGTTGTAGGCGCGGATCTCCTCGAGGATCCGGTCGTCTCGCGCCTCGAGCCACTCCTCGAAGGCGACCGTCGCCCCGCCGCCGCCGCCCATCTCCTCCCCGCGCTCGAAGCCGTAGAAGGCCTCGACCTCCTTGATCGAGTAGCTCGGCAGCGAGAGCCGCAGCGCCTGGCGGACGACGCGGAGGAGATCGACGAGCACCTCGCCGCGCAGCAGGTCGTCGAGCTCGTTCTCCATGGTGCCGTGCTCGCCCATCAGCCGCTGCAGCGCGGTGCGCTCGTAGCTCGCGTAGTGGTAGACGTGCATCCCCGGGTGGCGCGCGCGGCGCTCGCGGATCAGGTCGATCAGCCGCTCGAAGCCTGCCTTCTCCTGCTCGCGGTCGAGCGACCAGAGGTGCTCGTACCGCGGCTCGCCGTCGTCGCCGAGGCAGACCCAGCCGGTCAGGTACTCCAGCGGGCGCGCGGCCTCGTACCAGGGGTCGCCCTCGAAGTCGAGCCAGATGTCGCCCGGGCTCGGCTCCGGCAGGAGCGCGAAGCCGCGGTTCTCCTCGAGCGGGAGGAGCTCGTGCTTCAGCTCGCCCGTCCTGCGGCGGTGGAGCTGGAGCGCGGCCTGCCGCCGGAGCTTCGCGAGCGTCTCGGGACGGAGCTTCCTGACCTTCTCGTCCGTCGCGGCGAGACCAGCGAGCGTCGAGACGCCGGCCGCGTCGAGGCGCTCGACCTGCGTGCGCCGGATGCCCGCCACGAGCGAGAGGTGGTCGTCGCGCTCCCACTGCTCCTTGCAGAGCGCGAGGAACTCGCACAGCGAGCAGTGGTCGACCGGGTACGGGTAGGTCGGCTCGTGGCTCTCGACGGCGCGGAGGAACCGGGAGCGGAGCCGCCGGTAGTACGCGAGGAAGTCGTCCGGCCGGAAGCTCTCGCGCTGGGAGAGCCCGTTGACGACGTGAATGTGCTCGGGCCGGCGCTCCTGGATCCGCGCCAGCTGCTCGGTGTAGAAGCAGAGCTGGACGACGTGCGCCGGCTTGGCCCGGCGGGCGAGCTTGGTGTCGACGACCTCGTGGGTCCCGCTCGGGAGCCGCTCGACGAAGTCCGCGAACCCGCGCCAGGTGCCGGACGGGTCGCGCAGGCAGGCCTGGTAGACGACGTCGGCGCCGGCGCGGATCGCCGCCTCTGTCTCCGCCGCCGCGCGCTCCCAGTCCTGGTCGTCGAAGCCGATCGTGGTGACCTCGCGGCCCGCGTCGAGCAACCGCTGCAGGTAGGCGGCCTCGTGCTCGTCGCCCTTCCGCCGAATGAGCTCGGCGAAGGGGTTGTGGCGGAAGGGCCGCTCGAGCTCCTCGCGCGCGACCCTGACCTGCAACGAGGTCAGGTGCGCGCAGGCGAGGAACGCGTTCAGGTCGGAGGGCGAAAAGGTGAGGCGATCATCGTGACGCTTCATCGCAGGCTACCGCCCACCACGCAGCCTCCAGCATCGCGTCGATCTGGACACGAGCGCGTGCTTCGGGCGTGAGGTACGCAAGGGTGTCGCTCGTCACGTGGCCCACCCGACATTGTCACTTGGCAGCCCGCGCAAGGGAAGGGCCGGAGTACGATTCGACCCGCTCAGTCCGGCAGCAGCGTCAGCGCCTCGCAATGGCGCGGCCGGACGATCGAGAAGTCGCGCCGGTCGAGCGTCGCGACCTTCGTCTCGCCGAGGCGTTCGCAGACGGCGATCACGGAGGCGTCGACGAGGCCGAGGTCGAGGTCCTCGTAATCTCGCTCGAGCTCGGCTGCCCGTTCGAGGTCGGAGAGTGTCAGCGGCTCCAAACGGTAGGCGCCCGACGCGATGTCCTCGACGAAGACGGTCCAGTTCTCTTGAGCGAACAGCTTCCGCACCCAGTAGTCGACCTCGACGAGGACGCACGTCGGAACGACGAGGTCCTCGCCGAGCCCCTCGACGAGGGCTACTGACCGTTCGTGCGCCTCGTCGCCGGCATCGAGCAGCGCCAGGATCGGTCCCGTGTCGAGGACGAGCGCCACTACGTGCCGGCGCGCTCGCGCACCGGCGCGTCCTCGTCCCGGGCTGCGACCTGAGCCGCGCCCTCGCTCGTCCGCGCGATGCCGAAGCGAGGCTTGCGCGAGCGGCGCAGGGACTCGGCCTCGCGCTCGACCAGCTCACGAAGGACCTGGGCGAGCGAGACGTTGCGGCGCCTGGCCTCGGATTCGAGGAGCGCGAGGTCGTCGCTGTCGGCCGGGACCGTAGTACGCCGAGTTGCCATGCACCTGATGTTAGCATCAGATGCATGATGCTCCCGCAACGGCTCCAGCAGCTTCCAGAGCAGTACTTCGGAGCGCTGCTCACTGCTGTCAGTCGCGAGGCAGCGGTCGAAGGCATGCCGCTCGTCGACCTCGGGCGCGGCAATCCCGAGACGGGGCCGCCGCCTCACGTCGTCGAGGCGCTGGCGCGGGCGGCTCGGCGCGACGACGTGC
>DATIFC010000164.1:0-13898 GCA_035455445.1 Gaiellaceae bacterium
GCACCTGCAGCGCGGCGAGGTTCTCGGGCTGATCGGCGACAACGGGGCCGGCAAATCCACGCTGGTCAAGATCATCAGCGGCTTCCAGAAGCCGGACAACGGCACGATCTTCATCAACGGCGAGGAGGTGTCGATCCGCTCGGTCGCGCACGCCCGCACGCTCGGGATCGACACGGTCTACCAGGACCTGGCGCTCGTGCCGGGCATGTCCGTCTACCACAACATGTTCCTCAAGCGGGAGCTGCTCGGGAAGCTCGGCGGCGTCGCGCTGCCGCTGCTGAACAACGGCGAGATGCGGAAGCGTGCTCGCCGACACCTCGACGAGATGGGCGTCCGGATCCCGGACGTCGACGCGGAGGTGGCCCAGCTCTCGGGAGGCCAGCGCCAGTCGATCGCGGTCGCGCGCTCGGTCTACTCGGACGCGAAGATCATCCTGCTGGACGAGCCGCTGGCGGCGATGGGCGTGAAGGAGGGAGCGCTCATCCTCGACCTGATCCGGAAGCTCCGGGACCAGGGCGAGGTGTCGATGATCCTGATCCTGCACAACTACGCGCACGTGTTCGAGGCCTGCGACCGCGTGAACTTGCTCCAGCACGGCGAGATCACGCTCGACAAGCCGACCAAGGAGACCTCCGTGGAAGAGCTGACCGAGCTCGTCGTGCGCGAGTACCGGCAGGCCGTCACCGGCTGACCCGCCCGCGAGGGGTCAAGCATCCGCGTTCTCGTCACGGGAGCGAAAGGCAAGGTCGGCGCCGCCGCCGTCTCCGCCCTGCTCGCAGCCGGACACGACGTGCGCGCCTCCGACCTGGCCCGAGGGGTGTTCGAGCGGACGCTTCCCGACGAGCCGGGGGAGTACGCCCAGGCCGACCTGACCGACGCGGGCGACGCGTTTGCGATCGTCCGCGGCGTCGACGCTGTCGTCCACGCGGGCGCGATCCCGGACCCGACCAAGAACCCGCCGCACGTCGTCTTCGCGAACAACCTGATGGCGACCTTCAACGTCCTCGAGGCGGCCGTCCGCTTCGGCGTGGGGCGGTTCGTCTACATCTCGAGCGAGACGATCCCGGGCTTCTTCTTCCCGGAGCGCGAGTTCCTGCCGGACTACGTGCCTGTCGACGAGGAGCACCCGGTCAGGCCGCAGGATCCGTACGCGCTCTCGAAGTGGTTCGGAGAGCTGCTGATGGACGCCGCCGTCGCGCGCGCCGACATCCGCTGCATCTCTCTGCGCCCGAGCTGGGTGCAGAACGAGGAGAACTACGAGCGCAACCTGGGGCCGCAGGTGCGGGATCCCTCGGTCTTGAGCCCCAACCTCTGGAGCTACTCCGACGTCTACGACCTCGCCGACGCGATCGTGCTCGCGGTCGAGTCCGACCTCCCCGGCCACGAGGTCTTCTACGTCGCGTCTCCCGACAACGTCGGCGGCCGCCCGTTCGCCGAGCTCGTCCGCCGCTACTACGGGGACGAGATCGAGCTCCGCCCGCTCGCGCGCGAGGACGCCTCCGGGATCTCGTGCGCGAAGGCGGAGCGGCTGCTCGGCTACTCGCCGAGCCGGTCGTGGCGCGACTACCTGGACGAGGAGGGGCGCGCACGCACGCGCGAAATCTGATCGAGTTCACGAGACGATGAGCGAGCGTCTCAAGACCAGCCTCGGGATCTGGGCGTTCGGGCCGATGGTCACGCGGTTCGTCCCCGGCGGCTACAAGCCGGAGCGCGCCGGGCAGACCACCGTGGAGCGGGTGCGCGAGGCGGTCGAGGGGCTGGGCGAGCTCATCGACGGCTACGAGTTCCACTACCCGCAGGAGCTGTCGGCGGCCAACCTCGACGAGGTGCGCGAGGCCCTCGACGGCCACGACGTGTACTGCATCGCCACCGGGCTCCACCTCGACCCGCGCTTCGGCAAGGGTGGGCTCGTCTCGCCCGACGAGGCGACCCGGGCCGAGGCCGTGACGCGCACGCTCGACGCGATCGACTTCGCCGGCGAGCTCGAGGCGAACTTCATCGTCTGGCCCGGGATCGAGGGCTACAACTACCCGTTCCAGGCGCCGTACAGGGAGACGTGGGCGTGGTTCCTCGACGGCATCGGCCAGGCGGCACAACGCTGTCGCGACCGCGGGATCACGCTCTTCCTCGAGCACAAGAACTCGGAGCCCGCGATGAAGATCCTGATGCGCAACGTCGGGATGACGCTCCACGTGATCCACACGCTGCGGCGTCAGGGGCTCGACAACGTGCAGGTCAACATGGACTGGCAGCACCTGATCATGAACGGCGAGAACCTGGCGGAGTACGCGGCGCTGCTCGCCTCCGAGGGCCTGCTCGGCCATCAACACGCCAATTCCGGCTGGGGCACGTTCGACGACGACAACATGGTCGGCGCGACGGCCTTCATGGAGACGCTCGAGCTGGCGGTGGAGCTTCGGCGCGCCGGGTACGGCGACCGCGGCGAGCGGCTCGGATTCGACCTGTACCCGTACACGGAGGACGCCGTCGGGGCGGTGCGACGCAGCGTCATGCACTGGCGGTTCATCGAGGACGTCGCCGAGCGGCTCGACGGCGAGGCGCTCCGTGAGGCGCAGATGCGCAAGGACGCCGTGGCCGCCTACGAGCTCGTCTACGCGGCGCTTGGCGCGGGGTAGCACGTTCGTCGGCCTCGACGTCGGCACGACCGGCGTCAAGGCGATCGCCGTCTCCCCGACGGGCGAGGTCCTCGCGCGGGCGGAAGAGGGGTACCCGCTCGCCACGCCCGCGCCGGGGTGGGCCGAGCAGGACCCCGAGGACTGGTGGCGCGCGAGCGAGGCGGCGCTGGCCGCCGTCGGCGCCGAAGGCGCAGCGGGAATCGGCCTCTCCGGCCAGATGCACGGGCTCGTGGCCCTGGACCGGAGCGACCAGGTGATCCGGCCCGCGATCCTCTGGAACGATCAGCGGACGTCGGCCGAGTGCGAGGAGATCGAGCGGCGCATCGGCCTCGAGCGGCTCATCCGCCTGACCGGCAACCGGGCGCTGACGGGCTTCACCGCGCCGAAGCTGCTGTGGCTGCGCGAGCACGAGCCGCAGGGCTACGGACGGATCCGGCAGGTCCTCCTGCCGAAAGACTTCGTGCGGCTTCGTCTCACGGGCGAGCGCGCGACCGACGTTGCGGACGCCTCCGGGACGCTCCTCTTCGACGTCGCGAAGCGGCGCTGGAGCGACGAGGTCCTCGACGCGCTCGAGATCCCGCCCGACTGGCTGCCCGTGGCGATGGAGTCGCCGCAGGTCTCCGGGCAGACCGCGCACGGGATCCCGGTCGCCGCGGGGGCAGGGGACCAGGCGGCCGGCGCGCTGGGCGTCGGCGTGGCCCGGCCGGGGCCTCTTTCGGTCGTCCTCGGCACCTCCGGCGTGGTCTTCGCGGCGCTGCCGGCCTACGAGCCCGAGCCACAGGCGCGCCTGCACGTCTTCTGCCATGCCGCTCCGGGAACCTGGCACGCGATGGGGGTGATGCTCTCGGCCGCCGGCTCGCTGCGCTGGTTCCGGGAGGCATTCGCCCCGGGCGTCGCCTACGACGAGCTCCTCACGGAGGCTGCGGGAGTCGAGCCGGGCGCCGAAGGCGTCCTCTTCCTTCCGTACCTCTCGGGCGAGCGCACGCCACACGCAGACCCGGACGCACGTGCCGCGTTCACCGGCCTCCGACTCGAGCACGGCCGCGCCGTGCTGGCCCGCGCCCTCTTGGAGGGCGTCGCCTACGGGTTGCGCGACTCCCTGGAGCTCCTGCGAGACCTCGGCGTCCGCGCGGAGAGCGGGCGCGCCTCGGGCGGCGGCGCGCGCAGCCGCCTCTGGCTCCGGATCGTCTCCTCCGTGCTGGGCCTCCCCCTCGAGCTCACGGCCGTGGAGGAGGGGGCAGCCTTCGGCGCGGCCCTGCTCGGCGCGGTTGCGGCGGGCGCGTTCGCCGACGTCCACGAGGCGGTCGAGGCGTGCGTCCGGCCCCTCGAACGCATCGAGCCCGACGCTGGCTGGTCGCGCGCCTACGAAGCCGGTTACCCTCGCTTTCGCGCGTTGTATCCGTCCCTCGAATACCTGGAGGAGTGATGACGCCACTGGAAGGAAAGGCGGCGCTGGTGACGGGGGCGAGCCGCGGGATCGGCCGCGCGGTCGCCCACGCGCTCGCCGCGTCCGGCGTGAGCCTGGGGCTGGCGTCTCGCAGCGGCGACGACCTCGGCCTCGACGGCGTGGTCGCGCGCGCGTGCGACGTCCGCGACCCGGCCGACCTCGAGCGCTTCGTGGCGGACACCGTCGAGCGGTTCGGGCGCCTGGACATCCTCGTCGCGAACGCCGGTGTCGGCGCCTACGGCCCGTTCCTCGAGCTCTCGCCGGAGCACCTCGACGAGATGATCGACGTGAACGTCAGGGGAACGATCTACGCCGTGCGCGCTTCGTTGCCGCACCTGCTCGAGAGCGGCGAGGCCGACCTCGTCACGATCGCCTCGGAGGCGGGCCGGCGCGGCCTTCCCCTGGAGGCGGTCTACTGCGCCTCGAAGTTCGCCCAGGTCGGCTTCACCCGCGCGCTCGACCACGAGCTCCGCGAGCAGGGAGTCCGCTGCACGAACATCTGCCCGGGCGGGGTGGCAACCGACTTCGCCATGGGACGGGGGCGCACTCCCGAGATGCCCGAGCTCGCGGGGATGATGAGCGCCGAGGACGTGGCCGAGGTGGTGCTCTTCGCGCTGACGAGGCCACGCACCCACCGCATCCTCGAGACGGCCCTCCGGCCGGTGACGGAGCCGTCGTGGGGATGAGGCCCGTCGGCTGGGGGATCGTCTCCACGGCCGAGATCAACCGGCTCGTGATCCCGCCCGCGCAGGGCTCCGAGAAGTGCGACCTGATCGCGGTCGCAAGCCGCGACTCCGCCCGTGCCGAGACGTACGCCCGCGAGTGGGGCATCGACCGCGCGTACGGCAGCTACGAGGCGTTGCTCGAGGACCCGGACGTCGAGGCCGTCTACATCTCCCTCCCCAACTCGCTCCACTGCGAGTGGTCGATCCGCGCCCTCGAGGCGGGGAAGCACGTCCTCTGCGAGAAGCCTCTGTCGCGGCGGCCCGCGGAGGTCGAGGCCGCCTTCGACGCGGCCGACCGGGCCGGGCGCCTGCTGATGGAGGCCTTCATGTGGCGCCACCACCCGCAGACCCGGAGACTGGTCGAGCTGCTCGACGGGGGAGCGATCGGCACGCCGCGGGTGATCCGCTCCTCGTTCAGCTTCACCATCACGCGCGAGCCCAACGTGCGCCTCCTCTCAGAGCTGGACGGAGGGGCGCTGATGGACGTCGGCTGCTACTGCGTGAGCGCCTCGCGGCTGCTCGGCGGCGAGCCCCGGCACGTCGCGGGCGCGCAGCTCATCGGCTCGGGCGGGGTCGACGTCGTCTTCGCCGGCGCGATGCTGCTCGAGGACGAGGTGACGGCGCACTTCGACTGCGGCTTCGTGCTCCCCTCGCGCGACGAGCTCGAGGTGATCGGCGAGGAGGGCTCGCTCTTCCTCGACGATCCCTGGCACGCGCACGAGCCGCTGATCGAGATCCGCCGCGGCGGCGACGTCGAGCGCGTCGAGACCGAGCGGGCGAACTCCTACCAGCTCGAGCTCGAGAACCTGAGCGAGGCGATCCGCGGCGAGGGCGAGCCGCTGCTCGGCCGGGCCGACGCGCTCGGCAACGCCCGTGCGCTCGAGGCGCTGTACGCCTCGGCAGAGCTGCGCTAGCGCTCGACGGCGAAGGCGATGTTCACGGTCGTCCGGTACTCGCTGATGCGCTCGCCCTCGACGACGGCGCTCATCGAGACGACGTCCGCGCCCGTGATCCCGCGGACGGTCTTCGCCGCCTCCTGGACGGCCGCGTCGGCCGCCCTGGCGAAGCTCTCCGGGGACGAGCCGATCACCGTGATCACCTTGGCGATGTCCGCCATGTCCGCTCCTTTCGGTCGTTACTGTCTGGCGATTCCCAGCATGTGCAGCAGCCCGTGCTGCCCTTCCTTCGCGTCCTCCCGCAGCAGCTCGTCGAGCTCCACTCCGACCAGGAAGATGATCGTCGAGGTGTAGACGTAGCCGGTCACGACGAGGAAGACGCCGAGGTTTCCCGTCGCCGTCTTGAAGTTCAGCAGAGTCGTCACGAGCAGCTGGAAGATCAGCGTGGCCGCGACCCACGCGAGGATCACGAGGACGGTCCCGCCGCTGACCCACGTCTTCGACCGCGGCTCGACCGGCGCGAACCGCACCAGCAACCCCACCGCGAGCGCGAGCAGCACTACGGCGATCACCCAGCGGCCCACCGCGACCACGACCTCGAGGGTCCCGTGCCGCGCGAGCGCGGGCGCCGCGAGCACCACGAGGATCGCGCCCACCACGCAGAGGGTGATCGCGGCCGCAAGGCCGAGGGAGACCGGGTAGCGCTCCTTCCACGAGCGCGTCTCCTCGCAGCCGTAGACCGTGTTCGTCGCGCCCATCACGCCCCGGACCGAGCCCGAGACGTACCAGAGGGCCAGCAGTGACGCGAAGACGAGCAGCCCGGTCGAGTCGGTGGAGAAGATCTTCTCCGCCGCGACGTCGATGGCGTGGGCGGTCGCCGGCTGAACGTGCGCCTGCACGCGCGGGAAGATCGTCTCCTTCCAGACGCGCCGCTCGCCGACCGCGCCGAGGATCGCGAGCCCGAGCAGGGTCAGCGGAACGAGCGCCTTGAGCACGGCGAACGCGATCGCGCTCGCGTGGTCGAGCAGCTCGTGCTTCGCGAACACGTCGACCCAGAGCCGCACGAACCGCTTCAGCCGGACGGTCATGCGCTCCGCCTACCCGAAATCGCCCCCGGCTAGACTGGCGGGCCGTGTTCGACACGCTTTCCGACCGCCTCCAGGGCGCGCTGGGCGACCTGCGCAAGCAGGGACGCCTGGACGAGGAGTCGATCTCGCGCGCGATGCGCGAGGTCCGGCTCGCGCTGCTCGAGGCCGACGTCAACTTCGAGGTCGTGAAGGAGTTCGTCGCGAAGGTGCGCGAGCGCGCGCTCGGCGCCGACGTGCTCAAGAGCCTGACGCCGGGCCAGCAGGTGGTGAAGATCGTGCAGGAGGAGCTGACGGCGCTGATGGGCTCGGGCGACTCGCGGCTCGCCTTCACGAGCCGCCCGCCGACGGTGATCCTGCTCGCCGGCCTGCAGGGCTCGGGCAAGACGACCGCGGCGGCGAAGCTGGCGCTGCTGCTGCGCAAGGAGGGCCGCACGCCGGGCCTCGTCGCTGCCGACCTCCAGCGCCCGGCCGCCGTCGACCAGCTCGAGCAGCTCGGCCGCCAGATCCAGATCCCCGTCTACGGCGAGGAGCGCGCCGACCCCGTGGCCGCGGTCACGCAGGGCCTGGAGCGCGCCCGCGCCGAGAGCCTCGACACCGTCATCCTCGACACCGCCGGCCGCCTGCACGTCGACGAGGAGCTGATGGACGAGCTCGTCGCCGTCCGCGACGTCTCGCGCCCCGCGAACGTCCTGCTCGTGCTGGACTCGATGACCGGCCAGGACGCCGTCCGGGTGGCCGAGGCGTTCGCGGAGCGCGTCGCCTTCGACGGCGTCGTCCTGACGAAGCTCGACGGGGACGCGCGCGGCGGTGCGGCGCTTTCCGTCAAGGCCGTCACCGGCAAGCCGATCAAGCTGGTCTCGGTCGGCGAGCGGCTCGACCAGCTCGAGTACTTCCACCCCGACCGCATGGCCCAGCGCATCCTCGGCATGGGCGACGTGCTCAGCCTGATCGAGAAGGCGGAGGCCGCGGTCGAGGACGACGAGCGCGCGGAGATGGAGCGCCGCATGATGCAGGGCGAGTTCACCTTCGACGACTTCCTGCGCAGCTACAAGATGCTGCGCCGGATGGGGCCGCTCCAGGGCGTGCTCAAGATGATCCCTGGCATGGGCAGGCAGCTCGAGGGCCTCGACGACGTCGACGAGCGGCAGATGGCGCGCGTGGAGGCGATCGTGCTCTCGATGACGCCGCGGGAGCGGCGGCTGCCGCACGTGATCGACGGCTCGCGCCGCAAGCGGATCGCGGCCGGGAGCGGCACGACGGTCGAGCAGGTCAACCAGCTGCTCGAGGCGCGCAAGCAGATGGCGAAGATGATGAAGCAGCTCGGGAAGGGCAAGATGCCCTCGCTCCCGGGCATGCCGGGGATGCCGCAGGGTCAGAATGGCCCGAAGCGCTCGGCGACGAAGAAGAAGAAGAGCAAGCGCAAGAAGTCGAAGTCACGGAGGTAACCGTTTGGCAGTCAAGCTGAGGTTGACCCGAGTCGGGTCTAAGAAGAACCCCGTCTACCGCATCGTCGCGGCGGACTCGCGCTCGCCACGCGACGGCAAGTTCCTCGAGATCGTCGGCCGCTACAACCCGCAGACCGATCCGTCGACGATCGAGCTCGACGAGGAGAAGGTGCGCAACTGGCTCTCGAAGGGCGCGCAGCCGTCCGGGACCGTCGCCCGCCTGCTGAAGGTCAAGGGAGTCTCGTAGCGTGTCCGCGGCGCTCGTCGAGTACCTGGCTCGCCGCCTGGTCGACGAGCCCGAGGCCGTGCGCGTCGAGGAGATCGAGCGCGACGGCGACACGATCCTCCAGCTGCACGTCGCGAAGGACGACGTGGGCAAGGTGATCGGGCGCCAGGGCCGGATCGCCCGTGCCCTGCGCACGGTCGTGCGGGCCTCCGCGACCAGGCGCGAGGGGCGCACGCTGCTCGAGATCGTCGAGTAGTTGCGGGTCGCGGCGCTCTACGACATCCACGGCAACCTGCCGGCGCTGGAGGCCGTGCTCGAGGAGCTGGAGCGCGAGGGCGTGGACGCGATCGTGGTCGGCGGCGACATCGCCTCCGGCCCTCCGCAGCCGCGCGAGGTGGTCGAGCTCGTCCGCTCGCTGCCGGGTGCGCACTGCATCCGCGGCAACGCCGACCGCCTGCGTGACGAGGAGTTCGCCGGAGAGGCGGGGCTCGCCTGGCTGCTGGAGCGCCTCGACGAGGAGCAGGTCGACTGGCTCGTCTCGCTGCCGTTCTCGGTCGTGCTGGAGGACACGCTCTACGTCCACGCGACGCCGCAGGACGACACGACCGTCGTGACCGAGCTGACGACGGACGAGAAGCTCGCCGGCCTGCTCCGCGAGGTCGAGCAGGGCCGCGTCGTCGCGGGCCACACGCACATGCAGCTGGAGCGGCGCGTGGGGGAGAAGCTGTTCGTGAACCCGGGCAGCGTCGGCTGGCCGTACGAAGGCGCGGCCGGCGCGTACTGGGCTGTCCTGGACGAGGGAGTCGAGCTGCGGCACACCGACTACGACCGCGAGCGCGCGGCCGGGCTCGTCCGCGCCTCGGGCCACCCGCGAGCCGAGGAGATCGCCGCCGAGAACATCCTCCTCTCCGCTCCCCGCGCGGAGGCGCTGGAGGTCTTCGGCGGGTGACGGACCTGGTCAAGGTCGGCCGCGTCGGCAAGCCGCACGGGCTCGACGGCTCGTTCTTCGTCGAGCACGCGAGCGAGGACGAGGAGCGGTTCGCGACCGGCGCGACGCTGCACGTCGACGGCGAGCCCGCGCTGGTCGTCGCCTCGAAGCGCTCGCGCGGCCGCCCGGTGATCCGGCTCGACCGCGAGCCTCCGCGCGGCGCGGAGCTCGCGGTGACGCGCGACGCGCTCCCGCCGGCCGGCGAGGACGAGTACTACGAGTTCCAGCTCGTCGGCCTCGCGGTCGAGGAGGAGGGCGGCCGCGTGCTCGGCAGCGTGACCGCGGTCATCCCCGGCCCGGCGAACGACGTGCTCGAGCTCGACACGGGCCTGCTGCTGCCGCTCGTGGCCGCCTGCATCCGGCAGGTGGACCTCGACGCGGGCCGAATCCAGATCGCGCGGGGCTTCGCAGACCCGTGAGGCGCTCGCTCGCGACGCCGTCCAGAGGCCGTGCCGGCGTTGCGGCGCGGGCGTTCGACACACAGTCGTGGATGCAGAACCACCTCACACCTCGGAGACGGACGGCCAGCTAACCTGCCTCGGCCTTCTCCTGTGCAGCTCGACGTCTTCACTCTCCTCCCGCACGCGTTCGCCTGGCTCACCGAGCAGCGGCCGGTTGCCGCCGTGCTCGGCGACGAGCTGGAGCTGCGGCTGCTCAACTACCGCGACCACACGCCGCTCACCGGCGGCCAGGTCGACGACGAGCCCTACGGCGGGGGCGCCGGGATGGTGCTGCGCGTGGACGTGGTCGCCGCGGCGCTCGACGCGGTCTACGGCGGCATGCCGGGGCATCGCGTCGTCGCGCTCACGCCGCAGGGCCGCCAGCTGACGCAGGCCGTGGTCGAGGAGCTCGCCGAGGAGGAGCACCTGACGCTGCTCTCGGCCCGCTTCGAGGGCTTCGACGAGCGCGTCCTGATCCACCTCGCCTCCGACGCGATCTCGATCGGCCCCTACGTGCTCTCCGGAGGCGAGCTGCCGTCGATGGTGATGGTGGACGCGATCGCGCGCCGCCTGCCGGGCGCGCTCTCCGAGGAGTCGGGCGCGATCGAGAGCTTCTCGCCCGGGCTGGACGGCGGCCTCGAGTACCCTCACTACACGCGTCCGGCCGATTTCCGAGGGTGGCGGGTGCCGGACGTGCTGCTGTCGGGGGATCACAGGAGAATCGACGTGTGGCGGAAGGAACAGAGCCGACTGAGGACCGGGTCGTGAGCGGCGACGGCTTCGACGAGCGCACGAGCTCGGGCGGCGGCGACTACCGCTCGGAGTACCCGCCGCCGCGCTATCCGCCGCTGATCACGCCCTCCGAGCAGGAGGCGCGCAAGCACTCGCGCAACCCGCTCGACCGGCTGACCGCCGGGCTGCCGCGCCCCTGGCGGATCGCGATCGACTGGATCGTCACCATCGCCGGCGCGATCGCGATCGTGCTCGCGATCAAGGCCTGGGTCGTGAACCCGTACCGGATCCCGTCCAGCTCGATGGAGCCGACGCTGCACTGCGCCAGGCCGGGCCAGGGCTGCGAGGCCAGGCTCTCCGACCGCGTGCTCGCGAACCGCTTCATCTACCACTTCCGCGGCCCGCACCGCGGCGAGATCGTCGTCTTCAACACGCCCAAGGCCGCACAGGAGATGTGCGGCGCGAGCGGCACCTTCGTCAAGCGCCTGATCGGGCTCCCGGGCGAGACGGTCAGCGAGCGCGAGGGCGGGAAGATCTTCATCGACGGCAAGCGCCTCGACGAGCCGTACATCAAGGCCGACCGCCGGGCGCACGACGTGACCACCGGCACCTGGCACGTGCCGAAGGGCGAGTACTTCTTCATGGGCGACAACCGCGGCGAGTCGTGCGACTCGCGCCGCTGGGGCAGCGTCCCGCGGAAGAACCTGATCGGCGAGGTCTTCGCCACCTACTGGCCGCCGAACCGCATCTCCTTCCACTGAGGAACCCGATCGACAGGCTCACCGGCCGCCTGCCGAGGGCCTGGCGGAGCGCGATCGACTGGGTCGTCACCATCGCCGCCGCGATCGGGATCGTGCTCGCGATCAAGACGTGGGTCGTGAACCCGTACCGGATCCCGTCCAGCTCGATGGAGCCGACGCTGCACTGCGCGCGGCCCGGCGAGGGCTGCGAGGCCCGCTTCTCCGACCGCGTGCTCGCCAACCGCTTCATCTACCGCTTCCGCGACCCGCATCGGGGCGAGATCGTGGTCTTCAACACGCCGAGGGCGGCTCTGCGGGAGTGCGGCTCCGGCGGCACTTTCGTCAAGCGGCTGATCGGCCTCCCCGGCGAGGTCGTGCACGAGGACGAGAAGGGCTTCATCTGGGTCGACCACAGGAAGCTGCGCGAGCCGTACATCTCGGCGAGGCGGCGCGACGAGGACGTCACCAACCGCGAGGAGACGTGGCACGTGCCGAAGGGCGAGTACTTCTTCATGGGCGACAACCGCGGCGAGTCGTGCGACTCGCGCCGCTGGGGCAGCGTGCCGCGGAAGAACCTGATCGGCCCGGTCTTCGCGACCTACTGGCCGCCGAGCCGGATCTCGCTGCGCTAGCATTCCGCCCCGGCCCGTCGGGCCTCTTTCTATGAGCCGAGTGATCGAGACCCTCGAGCAGCGTCAGCTGCGGACGAACCTGCCGCCGTTCAAGGCCGGCGACACCATGCGCGTGCACTTCCAGGTGATCGAGGGCCAGCGCCGCCGCGTCCAGGTCTTCGAGGGAATCGTCCTCAAGCGCCAGGGCGCCGGCGTGCGCGAGACCTTCACCGTGCGCAAGCAGTCGTTCGGCGTAGGCGTCGAGCGGACGTTCCCGGTGCACTCGCCGAAGATCGAGCGCATCGAGGTGACCGCGATCGGCGACGTCAACCGCGCCAAGCTCTACTACCTGCGGGGGAAGGTCGGCAAGCGCGCCCGCGTCCGCGCGAGGCGCGGCGTGGCGCTGCCGGAGTCCGAGCTGCTGACGAGCGCCGGCGCGATGCCCCCGGAGGGCGAGGCGGTCGACGAGGAGCTCGTCGCGGAGGCCGCCGAGGCCGCGGAGGCGGACGAGGCTCCGGCCGAGGAGGCTGCCGCAGAGGAGGCTTCTGCCGAAGAGGCTGGTCCTGAGGAGCCCGCTGCCGAGGAGCCCGCCCCGGAGGAGCCGGTTGCCGAAGAGCCGGGCCCTGAGCCCGAGCCGGCGGGCGAGCCCGAGCCGGCGCAGACCGAAGAAGAGCCCGAGCCCGCCCGCGAATAGCCCCGGCCGCAGCGCGCGCGGCGCGTCCTCGACGGACGCACGAAGGTCGACCCCGGTCGCCGTGGTGGAGGCGCCGTCGAAGCTCCGGCCCGCCAGGTGCTGGCGGCTCCAGATCCGTCGAAGCGGTGTACGGAGGAGCGTGCAGCTGCTCTTCCCGTTCACGTGGGCGTCGTGACTTCGTGACGAAAGCGTGACCTTTGCGGGCGTCGGCTGCGGCCGGCGCTATGCTCGCCCGCGTGGCTCGTCGCACCGGCCGGAAGCTTCTCCAGTTCGACCGCAGGCTCGGCGCGCGCTTCGTGGCCGGTGCCGACGAGGCCGGGCGGGGGCCGCTCGCGGGCCCGCTGCTCGTCGCCGGCGTGCTGCTCGACTACGCCAAGCTGCGCGACCACAAGGTTCGCCCGCTGGCCTTCTTGAACGACTCGAAGAAGTGCGCCGAGGCCGAGCGCGAGGAGCTCTACCGCGCGGTCCTCGGCTGCGCCGAGCGCGTGGTGGTGCGGGCCGTCCCGGCGACGCAGATCGACCGGGTCGGCCTGCACCGGTCGAACCTCGCCGGGCTGCGGGCGGTGCTGGCGGAGCTCTCCCCGCCGGCCGAGGTCTGCCTCGTCGACGGCTTCCGGCTCGGCCCGCTCGCGCCCGAGCACCGCGCAGTCGTGGACGGCGACGAGAAGAGCGCCGCGATCGCGGCCGCGTCGATCGTCGCAAAGGTGACGCGCGACCGGATGATGCGGCGCATCGACGCGCTCTACCCCGCGTACGGCTTCAGCTCTCACGTCGGCTACATCACGCCGGGCCACACGGCGGTGGTGCGGGAGGTCGGCCCGTCCGAGATCCACCGCCGGTCCTGGCGGGCGCGGGCGTACATGACGGACGAAGAGCTTGAGGAACTCGTCCGAGCAGAGAGCGCTTAGGCACTACCGGCTTCGCTGCTTCCGCGTCCTCGGCACGAACGTCTGGATCGGCGGCTACGAGATCGATCTCGTCGTGCGCCGCGCACGCACCGTCGCGTTCGTCGAGGTGAAGTCCAAGGGCGGCGATCACTACGGCGACCCGCTCGAGATGGTCGGGCCGGAGAAGCAGCGCCGCCTGCGCCGAGCCGCCGAGGCCTGGCTCGCCGCGCACCCGGAAGCGGTGGGACTCGAGACGCGGTTCGACGTCGTGGCCGTCCGCGACGGTCGCCTCGAGCGGGTCGCCGGCGCGTTCTGAGCTCGCGGCGCGGTCCGCGCCGGCATC
>DATIFC010000165.1:0-23806 GCA_035455445.1 Gaiellaceae bacterium
CGAAGCGATCCAGCTCTCGTTCATCGTCGCGCTGCAGCAGCTGCCTGCGAAGCAGCGCGCAGCGCTCGTGCTGCGCGACGTGCTCGGCTTCCACACCGACGAAGCCGCCTCGATCCTCGAGACGACGCCGCAGTCGGTCAAGGCCGCGCTCCAACGCGCACGCGCAACGCTCGACTCGTACACCCTCGAACGCCAGCAGGCGCCGCTGCCCGACTCGCCGAGCGAACGGAACCTTCTCGCCATCTTCAGCGACGCCGTCGAAGCCGGCGACACGGCGCGCCTCCTAACTCTGCTGAGCTCTGAGGCTCGTGTGACCATGCCGCCGCAACCGCTCGAGCTCATCGGACACGAAGCGATCGGCGTGTTCCTCGACGACCGCGCCGAGGTCCGCGGGGCCCCGCTACAGCTACGCCCGACCCGCGCCAACGGCCAGCCGGCCTTCGGCTACTACCTGCGCTCGCAGCCTCGGGGCATGATGGTGCTCACCTTGAGCGGCAGCAAGGTCGACGAGATCACCTTCTTCGCCGACCCCGCGCTGCCCGGCCGCTTCGGTCTTCCCGAACACATCTAGCCGACAAGGATGGGGTCGACGTGAAATGGAGGCCGCCGTTCAGGGGTCATTCCGGAACACTGGCCCAGGCCTCAGTTCTGGCCCGCGAGGAACTCCAGGAACTTGAGGACGACGATGGCGGCGACGAGGCCGAGTGCGAGGACGCCGCTCTGGTGACATTCCAGCAACACTGGCCCAGCCGAGGCTGATGCGAGCACGGTTTGTCCTGAAACGCCATCGCCGCCACGGAGGGCCCTGCTAGCGTCAGCCCCAGCCTGCACCCCGCGGAACCATGACCGACGACGCGATCCAGATCCGCGAGTTCCGCGAAGGAGACCTCGACGCCGTCGTCGCGTTCTCGCTCCGCGCCTGGCAGCCGGTCTTCGACTCGCTTCGCGAAGTCCTCGGCGATGAGATCTTCCTCCGCTTGCACCCCGACTGGCGCTCCAACCAGGCCGAGGCGGTGAAGTCGAGCTGTTTGAGCGAGCAGCGCGACGTCTTCGTCGCGGTCGCCGACGGAAAGCCGGTCGGGTTCGCCGCAGTGGCGCTGAATGCGTTCCACGAGAGCATGGGCGTAATCGAGATCATCGGCGTCGACCCCGACTACCATCGGCGCGGGATCAGTTCCAGGCTCACGGAGCACGCCACCGAGCACATGCAACGGTGTGGCATGGACATTGTGGTCGTCGAGACCGGCGGCGATCCCGGCCACGCACCTGCGCGGGCGGCATACGAAGCCGCAGGCTTCACGCTGCTTCCGATCGCCCGGTACTTCCGAATGCTCAGGTGACATTCCCCGCACGCTTGCCCACGGGGGCTGCGTCCACCTGCGCGATGCGGGGTTAGGATCGCGGGGCGATGGACGTCGCCGCGAACAGGAAGCTCGTCGAGCGCTTCTATGAGGAGGTCTGGGCACGCGGGAACGTCGGGTTCGCGGAAGAGGTGTTTGCAGATGACTACGTACGTCACGATCTTCGCCCGACGCCGGCGGCTCCGGGAGCTGCCGGACAGGCGCGAATCGCGGAGGCGTTTCGTCACGCGTTCCCCGATCTCGAGTGGCGGGTCGATCTCGTTCTCGCCGAGCATGACCTCGTCGCCGCACGCTGGACTGCGTCCGGTACTCATAACGGCGCCTGGGGTGATCTTGCTCCGACAGGCAAGCGTGCCGAGTTCTCCGGCGTGAACATCTTCCGGTTCAATGACGAGGGACGAGTCGCCGAGATCTGGAACCACCGGGACGACCTCGGACTGATGGAACAACTCGGCGTGCCGGTTTTCGCGGGAGTGCCCGCCGAGCACAGCTAGTAGCGCTCAAGCGACATTCGCGAACACTCGCGCAACCGAGCGGACTCTGACCGCGTTAGGGTGGCCAGGATGCCAGTGACCGGCTCGATCCGGTTGGTGCCGATGACAACCCGTTTTCTCGAGGCACTACTGGCAGGTCGTCGGGAGCAGAGCGAACAGGAGCTCGGGATCTCGCTGTTCGCTGAATACCCCAGCCAGGATGAGCGTCGCTTCCTTGCCATGCGGCTTCGGCAGATGCATGAGGACGTACGGTTCGAAACCTGGTCGGAGTACGCGTTCGTTGTCGGCGAGCAGATGGTCGGCCACGGTGGCTACGACGGCCCGCCTGGCAACAACGCTGCCCAAGCGGCCGACGCGGTCGAGTTCGGTTACGCAATCTTCGTGCCCTACCGCGGGCGAGGCTACGCGACCGAGGCGGCACGAATGCTGATCGACTTGGCCGAGAAGACCGGCGTCCGTCACTTCGTCCTCGCCATTTCGCCGACGAATGCCCCCTCGCTTGCAATCGCCCGCAAGCTCGGCTTCGTGCGAACCGACGAGCGGATGGACGACAAGCAGGGCCTCGAGCATGTGTTCGAGTTGCACCGGGACGCCGCGGTGCCGCTCAACGACGCCTGAACCACCGAGGCTCAGGCTTCGTTCGCGGACACTGGCCCAGGCGAGGTGACGGCTTCGATGTCGAGCGCCTCGGTTGCGCTGCGACCGAGAGGAGCAAACGTCAGGACTCCGCTAGTCGGCCCACCAGCCGCGCTGGCCATCGACGTCTTCGCGCGGATCCTCGCCGAGGTTGGGCGCGCCGACGACGAGGATCTCGAGGCCCTCCGGCCCGGCCTCGTAGCCTCGCCAGATACCGGGCGGGACCCGCACCGCGTCCCATTCCCTGAGCTCGACGATCTCGTCGTCGACCTTCATCCGACCGCTCCCGCGCACGACCACGTACACCTCCTCTTGCGTCTCGTGCGTGTGGCCGTACGGAAAGCGATAGCCGGGCGGGACGCGCTGGTAGCTCAGGGCGGATTTCTCGAGCTCGAGCGCCTTGGTCGCCGAGCGGAACTCCAGGTCCGGCGCGCCGTCGAACCCAGGGCCGATGTCGTAGAGATCCTCCTTGATGTTGCGGAGCGTGAACGGCACGGCGCAATCCTATGGCGTCATTCCGGAACGCTGGCCCGCGAGGTCCTAGCGGCTCTCGTTCGCGGTGAACAGTTTCCAGTGCCCCTCGGAGACGACTTCGACGGTGCCGTCGGTCACCTTGATGGCGGTCTGATCGTCGATCGCGTATGCCGGCACCGATAGCCCGGCGGCCCATGCTTCGATCTCTGCCAGAGGGCTGGCCGGAATGCCATCCTCGCGATCAAGGTGTGGAAACACCGAGAAGTCGACGAGCCCCAGCGCTTTGTCGCTGCCGGTGAGCGGCTCACTCTCGTCGTAGGTGGCTCCTCCGAAGTCCGGAGTCGCCACCATCGCTCCGCCGCTCGTGCCGACGTAGACCGTCTCGGGCCGAAGCGACGGCAAGAGGTCGGCCAGTCCGGAATGCCGCATCCAGTAGCACAGATACAAGGGACTGCCGCCCCAAACCAACAGGGCGTCGGTCTCCTGGACAGCAGGGACCCAGTCCTCGAGTTTGACGCTGGGTAGAGCGGTGAGCTCGAGCACTCCCAGCGACTTCCAACCCAATCCGCACATCGGGCTGGAGGTTGTTCCGCTGATGAACCGGTAGACGTGCGAAGGCCCGCCCGGGAAGGGCTGCACGCCGGTGGGGATGCAGAGCGCGTTGGACTCGGCAATCGGTTTGCCGAGGAGTTCGACCAGCGCGTCGAGGACGCTCTGGTTGCTGATGCCAGAGGAACAGAGAAGAAACCTCACGATGCCTCCCGTGTCATCTAGTGCAGGCGAGACCTTTCCATGCGCGTGCGCATCCGTTCGCGGTAGAGACTGGCCGGCCACGGAAAGCTCATCGGCTCCGGCCCGATCCAGCCTCCCGGCATCAGGCTTCATCCCCGAACACCGGGCCCAACGTGTTCGGCTCGCGCCTGATGTTCTCTGTCGGGAAGATCTCCGCTGTCCGCGCGCACGAGAGGAGGCCGATGGATCCGCGCACTACGTAATCACTTGACCGTCCCTGGGGGACCTACTCCGGGTACTTCCGAGATCCCGACTTCATCTTTGGGAGATCATCTGCCGTCTCGAGAGCGGCGCGTCACCGTCTTGACCCTTACTCTCGGACCGTGGGCATCCCCAGCGTCGAGCGACCTTTCCGCACGCTCGCCCAGGCCGGGGCAGTCGGGTTCATGCATCGAGTCGGAGCACGACCTCGTCCGTCTCCTCGTTGCGCCCATGGGCGAACTCGCGGCCCTCGCCACGATACGAAAACCGAACTTCGTCAACACACGAATCGACGCGGCGTTGTCGCTCGCGGCGCGAGCGTAGAGCGGCCGGGTTGCCTCGACCTGCAAGAACTCTCGTAGGGCACGCGTGGCAAGGCCGCGGCCCCAATCTTCACGGCCGATCCAATAGGTGACCTCGCGGTGACCCTCCAGGTCGAAGCTCGCAATGTGGCCGACGACTCGATCGTCGATCTCGATGACCCTGGGCGTAGAGCCGTCGCTCTTCAGCCGTCGCTCGAAGCTGTGTCGATCATCGGGATCCGCCGAAGTGAACGCGGCCATCCGGGATCGAGGCGCGATCCGTCGAGTGCTCGAACAGGACGCCGAGATCACGATCTTCGACCTCGCGAAGGACGAGCTGTCCCGAGCCTTCGCGCACGACCGTCGACGATAACAGCAGTCGAGCGAACCGCTCCTCTGCCGCGAACGCCGTGGCGTCAGCTCGATCGATCATGCGTCGAGTGGAGGCGCACGTACGAGCTGAAGCCTCCCTGTGTGGACCCAACGTCATGCCCTAGCTGAGATAGTTGCGCGGCAAAGTCACCACACCACTGGAGAGGAGCGGCGATGCCGACGGTGTTCGGTTACCACGACGTCAAGGACGCAGACCATTGGCTCGCGTCACCGAAGCGTGAGGAGTTCTTCGGTCCGCTGGGCGTGACGAACATTCGCACCTTCGTGGATCCAGAGAACCCGACACGGGTCGGAATCCTGATGGATGTTCCCGACATGGACGCGGTCACGGCGGCGATGGAGACCGAAGAGGCGGCGGAAGCGATGGCGTTCGACGGGGTCCTGCCCGAGACCCTGGTAATCCTGGTCGAGCGCTAGTCGCTCGCTGCGCTCGTCGGCTCGACGAGCTCGAGCGACACTCCGTACGCCGGCCCATCGCAGTGCTGCGTAGCATCTGCGCCTGTGGAGGCAGGAGTACGCACGGGCGGATGTCTCTGCGGGGCCGTCCGTTACAGCGTTCGCGGTGACCCTGTGCATGTCCGGCGTTGCCACTGCACGAATTGCAGAAAGGAGTCCGGCAGTGCGTTCAGTGTGTATGCGCACTGGCCGGTCGAGGCGTTCGAGATGAGCGGCGAGATCTCAAGCTATGACGGTCGCGGCTTCTGCCCCCGCTGTGGGTCTCGGCTCCTTGACACAGCCGACCCCGACGACACGCACGTCGAGATCCGGATCGGAAGCCTGGATCAGGCGCCCTTCGAGCTGAAGCCCGAAGACGAGATCTGGGTGAAGCGGCGCGAGAGCTGGATACCGCCGGTCGAGGGCGCAGCGCAGCACGACGAGCGAGCTAGCTGACCTGATCGGCCGCCGCAGTGCCGTGGCGGTATCAGTCTCAGGGGACTGTCCCGCACACTGCCCCGGGGCGGAGATGCCTGCATGCAAAGCGGCCGGGCTCGCACGATGGGAGTCCGGGACGACTCGTAGCCGTGTGCGGGTCAAGCGAATGGGATACGTCGGCCTGCGAGCGGACGACGTCGACGCCACCAAGGCCTTCCTCGGCGACGTGATCGGACCCGAGGCTGCGGGCGAGGGCGAGACGGTGAGTTCCGGCGCCTGCCCACGCATCGCCGCCGATCAGCAGATGGACGTCGGTGTCAGGAAAGCGCGCGCTCGAGCGCAGCACGATCTGTCGGTGCTCCGTGGGCGGGCAGCACGATCTCGACCGGGAGCTGGAGCAGCGGCCGCAGGTCGTCGACCACCTGCTCGCGCGTCACACCGTGCTGCAGCACCTCTCGCGGGACCTCGAAGCCGCGGCCGAAGTCGACCAGGGCGTCGCCGGCGACGACCGCGCCCACACGCTCGATCCAGAGCACCAGGTCGTTGTGCGACCGACCGGGGAACGCCTCGAGGCCGATCGGAAGCCGGTCGCCCGCCGCGTACAGGCGGGCATCTCCGCCGCCCTCCACCAGCAGCCACGCGAGGTCGGGGCTGCGCCACCCCTCCGGGATCTGCTCGGGAGCGATGCTGTACTTCCGCACGAGGTCGTCTGCGGTGTCGGGCGGCGGCGTGAAGACCGGCGCGCCGAAGCGCTCGACCAGGCCCTGCGTGTCGCGTTCGTGCCACGGTGCGGTCAGCACAACCACCGGCTCGCGCTCGGCCGCGAGGTCGAGGATCTCCTCCGGCACGGCCAGCGGGTCGATGAGGATCAGCCGCGCCCCGTCGTCGAGTGCGTACGACGACACCAGCTGCGGCCACCATTGATCCGACGTCCACTCGGGATGCGGCGCCTGCCAGTGCCATAGCCCAGCCCGGAGCTCGCGCACAGCTCGACGCTACCGCGGACGGAGACGGCGGTCGAGCGCCCGGTGGCCGAGCAGGCCTTCGCATCGCCGGATTCAACATCCTCGACCTCAGACACCGAGCATCCGAAACGCTCCACGGAGCTTCCCCGCACCCCGGCCCAGCCGGGAGAGTCGAGCTGCCCGGGGTCGGATAGGCTCGGCGGCAGGTCGGTGCGATCGCGACTCGGGGCTCACGCGGAAGCAGATCCTGGCGTTTCGCCGCCGGGTCGGCGGGCTCGAGAGACGCATGCCCGACGGCTCGGAATCGCTACGGCGGGCGGCGTGGGCCGGCCTGCAGGACAGCATGCCGAGAGCCGCGCTCCTCTCGCTGCACGCGCGGGTCGAGGGGGTCGAGCTGTCGGCGTGGGAGGATCCCTCGCTCGCCCAGCTCTGGGGGCCCCGCTACCAGACCTACGTCGTGGCCAAGCGCGAGTTCGCGCTCTTCTCGCTGGGGAGGCTTCCGGACAGCGCTTAGGGCCGCCTGCGGGCCGAGCAGATGGCGGAGCGGTTGCACGCCCATCTCGACGGCGCGCGGGCGACAAACCGCGAGGTCGGGCTCGCGCTCGGCGTGAACCCGAACGCGTTCAGGTACGCCGCGCCGACGGGCACCGTCGCGATCCGCTGGGAGGGCGCACGGGCGCCGATCATCTGGACTGTGGACGCCGCCGACGTCGATCCTGCCGACGCCTGCCGGGAGCTCGCCCGGCGCTACTCCACATCTTCGGGCCGACCGCGGCCGGCGGGTTCGCACGCCGGGCAGGGATCTCGCGGAGCTCGGCGGCCGCCGCGTTCGCCTCGCTGGAAGAGGCGCTGCTGCCGGTCCGGTCGCCGCTCGGCGATGCGTGGCTGCTCGCAGACGACGAGCCGGCGATGCGCGCCGCGGAGAGGTCCGACGCGCCCGCGCGCCTGCTCCCGAGCGGCGATGCCTACTTCCTGCGGACGGGCCGAGGCCTGGACACGCCTGCCGCGCGGGGCACGCGACGCAGTCGAAGCCAAGGCCCGCGCCCTGCCGCTCCCAGGCGTCGACCGGGCCATCGAGGTGATCTGGGAGGCGTGAGGCGCCCGACCTAGCCCGTTCGTGTCGACACCGCGACGGGGTCGCCGGAGTCGTCGTACGCGGTGATCCGCTCGACCTTCGCGCCGTTCGGCAGCGAACCGAGGAAGTAACCCTCGACGAGCGGCAACGTAAGCGCCGAGCCGTCGGCGAGCCGGACGTGGACGCGTGCGGCGGGTAGGTAGACGTGGCCGTAGACGCTGAGCAGGTTGGGGTGCGCGCGTAGCTCCAGATGCTGCCCCAGCCGATGTCCGACGACGGCGGCGAAGACTGGGAGCAGCCGCCGAAGCCGAACTCAGCTTGGCCGCGCCCCCAGCTCGTTCGATCTCTCAGGCGAGATGCTCCTTGACCGCGAGAGCGGTGAAGTTGCGGAGCAGGTAGCGGATCCCTTTCAAAGCCGTCGAAGGATACGGCGCAGCCCCGCGGCGTCGCGGCATGCGGGCACCGCGGCCTGGCAGCAGCCCTGCTACCGTGAAGGTTCCACAGAGCGCGTACCTGGTCGGCTCAACGCCTCCATCTACCCGTTCGCGAAAGGTAGAAGGAGGTGTTTTTTCATGGCTACAGGAACTGTGAAGTGGTTCAACGACGCCAAGGGTTACGGGTTCATCACCCCTGACGACGGCGGCGGCAAGGATCTCTTCGTGCACCACACCGCCATCGCCGGCGACGGCTACAAGTCGCTCGCCGAGGGTGCGAAGGTCGAGTACGAGCCCGCCGAGGGGCAGAAGGGCCCCGAGGCGAAGAACGTCACTCTGGCCGGCTGACAGAGCGTGCGCGCGTCGCACCGGCGGCGCGCGCCGCTCCTGGCGACAGAAAGGACTCGCGTATGCGAGGAGAGATGCTCTGGTTCAACGAGGCCAAGGACCACGGCTTCATCATGACCGAGGAGGGCGAGCGCCTGGCCGTGGCGGGAGAGGGCTTCGCCGGAGGTGCGCGACCGGTGGGGCGGTGCGCGCACATGGTGGTCACATTCGAGATCGAGGACAACGGCGGCAGGCGTCAGGCGCGGAACGTCGCGTTCCCGCCGGAGGTCTCGGCTCGGCGGGCGCGGCTCGGCAGCGGCAGCCGCGGCATGCGCAATTAGGAGGGCGGATGGCGAACAAGAAGCGACAGCAGACGATCAACAAGCGCAACCGCGAGCGTGCGGTTGCCGAGAAGCGCGCTCTGAAGCTCCAGCGCAAGCAGGAGAAGCGCGAGGCTGCACGGAACGGCGAGACGGGCGCCGTTGGCGAGACGGGCGCCGTCGGCGAGACGGACGCCGTCGTCGAGACGGACGCCGTCGAGCCGCAGCCGCACGTCGACTAGGTCGGCCGCGCATTCGGCGGCGGCGCGGGCGATCAGCCGCCGTCGGCCGTGGGGCCGATCCGGCGCTCCGCGCCGCTCGTCGGTCGCAGCCGCTAGGTTGGCCGCGTGTACGAGCTCGTCCCCGACGACTTCGTCGTACCCGCCGGGCTCGACCACGAGCGGTTCCGGCTGCGAATGCTGACCGTCGGCGAGGTGGTGAAGGACTTCGAGGCGATCTGCGAGCGCGTCGACCACGAGGGCGCCCCGCAGCCGCCGTTCGTCGAGACCGTCGCGGAGAACCTCGTCGATCTCGGGTGGCACCAGAAGGAGTTCGAGCTGCGCCGCTCGTTCGCGTACACGATCGTCGCGCCCGACGAGTCGCGGGTGCTCGGCTGCGCCTACATCAACCCCTCGGAGACGCACGACGCGCGCGTCCGCATGTGGGTGCGTCGCGACGCGTACGAGGCCGGGCTCGACCCGCTCGTCGAGGCAGCGTTGCGCGAGTGGCTCGAGCGCGAGTGGCCCTTCGGGCGGGTCGACTGGGCCGAGCGCGGCCAGACGCGCTAGCTGTGCCTCGTCCGGTCGACTCCCGTCCAAGGTGCGCGCCGTGACCGGGGACACGCGCAGCCAGCGCGAGCGGATGCTCGCGGGCGACCTCTACCTCGCCGACGACCCGGAGCTCGCGCGGGAGACACGTCGGGCTGCGGAGCTGCTCCGCGACTACAACGGTTCCACGCCGGCCGAGGCGGCGCTGCGTCTGCGGATCCTGGGCGACCTGCTCGCGGCGTTCGGCGACGGCAGCGAGATCAGGCAGCCGTTCCGGTGCGAGTACGGCTACCAGCTGCACGTCGGCGCGCGCACGTTCGTGAACTTCGGCCTCGTCGCGCTCGACGTGGCCGAGATCCGGATCGGCGACGACGTGCAGATCGGCCCCGACGTCCAGCTGCTGACGCCGACGCATCCGCTCGACCCCGGGTTGCGGCGCGCGAAGTGGGAGGCGGCGAAGCCGATCACGATTGAGGACAACGTCTGGCTCGGCGGCGGCGTGATCGTCTGTCCGGGCGTCACGATCGGCGCCGACACCGTCGTCGGCGCGGGCGCGGTGGTCGTCGACGACCTGCCGGCGGGCGTGCTCGCGGTCGGCAACCCCGCGCGGGTCGTCCGGCCGCTCGCCTGACGCGCGATACTCGCCACCCACGACCGGAGAGGAGGAGCGATGGCGGACAAGGTGCTGGTCAACCTCGCGACGGGGATGGAGGACGGCGAGCGGGTGCTCGTTGCGTTCCTCGTCGCGACCGCGGCGCAGCAGCAGGGCAAGGAGGTCAAGATCTGGACGACGAAGGACGCCGTGCGGCTCGGCCTCCCCGGCGAGCTGCAGGGCGTGGTGTGCAAGGACTGCCCGCCGCTCGAGCGGCTGTACGAGCAGTTCACGGACGCCGGCGGCGAGCTCTGGCTGTGCCCGGTCTGCCTCAACGCGCGCGACCTCGGCGAGGCCGAGATCCTGCCGGACGCGAAGGTCGTGGGCGCCACCCCGATGTGGGAGTGGGCAGGCGGCGACACGACGGTCTTCAGCTACTGACGGGACCCACGTGAGCGGCGACGGCTACTTCGACGAACCGGTCGCGGCCCGCTACGACGAGTCCACGGCGGAGCTGTTCGCGCCCGAGGCCGTGGACCCGGTCGTCGATCTCCTCGCCGAGCTCGCAGGCGGTGGGCGGGCGCTCGAGCTCGGCATCGGCACCGGCCGGATCGCGCTTCCGCTCGCGCGGCGCGGGGTGGAGGTGCACGGGATCGACCTCTCGCGTGCGATGGTCGCGAGGCTGCGCGAGAAGCCCGGCGGCGAGGAGATCCCGGTCACGATCGGCGATTTTGCGACGGCACGCGCCGAGAACGGCTTCGCGCTCGCCTACCTCGTCTTCAACACGATCACGAACCTGACCACCCAGGCCGAGCAGGTGGCGTGCTTCCGGAACGTCGCGGCCCAGCTCGAGCCCGGCGGCCGCTTCGTGATCGAGGTCATGGTGCCCGACCTCCGGCGGCTGCCCCCCGGAGAGACGATGCATGTCTTCGACGCGAGCGAGGCCCACTGGGGAATCGACGAGTACGAGGTCGCGAGCCAGGGGCTCGTCTCCCATCACTTCTCGCTCGTCGACGGGGCGATCGAGCGGGTCTCGATGCCCTTCCGCTACGTCTGGCCGTCGGAGCTCGACCTGATGGCCGAGCTGGCGGGCATGACGCTGAGCGAGCGCTGGAGCGGCTGGCAGCGGGAGCCGTTCACGGCCGAGAGCCGCCGGCACGTCTCGGTCTGGCAGAAGGGCTAGCGCGCAGGCAGCTCGAGCGTGAAGCGCGAGCCCCTGCCGGGCTCGGAGTCGACGCTCAAACGGCCGTCCATCCGCTCGACGAGCTCGCGGCAGATGTAGAGGCCGAGGCCGCTGCCGCCAACGCCGTGAGTCAGCCCGGGATCGAGCCGGTAGAACTTCTCGAAGACCCGCTCGCGCTCGCCCGGCGGGATGCCGAGGCCCTCGTCGACGACGTCGATCACGCAGGAGCCGTTGCCGTTGCCGCGCACGCGCAGCTCGATGCGACCCCCGCCGGGCGAATACTTGACCGCGTTGTCGACGAGGTTGACCAGCACCTGCCGCAGCTTGTGCTCGTCGCACGAGATCCTTGGCGCGCCGTCGGCGTCGAGGCTGAGCGAGATCGTCTCGGGGACGTGCAGCCCCGCCGACTCGATCACGCTGGCGGCGACCTCCGAGGGGTCGCACTCGGCCAGCTCGAGCTCGACGGCATCCGCGTCGAGCTGGCCCGCGAGCAGGATCTGGTCGACGATCCGTGCGAGGCGCGTCGCCTCGGACTCGATCATCTCGAGGAACTGCTCACCGTCGTCCTCGCTCAGCTCGAGGTCGCGGCGGCGAAGTGTCCTGACCGCGCCGTAGACGGCGGCCAGCGGCGTGCGCAGCTCGTGCGAGGCCGTGGCGACGAAGTCGCTGCGCGCCTTCTCGAGCGCGTGTTCCTCGGACACGTCCTGGAGGGCGTAGACCGCGCCCTGGCCGAAGTCGACGCCGGTGACGGCGACCCAGTGCTCGCGGCCGTCGAGCACGAGCGGCACCGTGACCGGGCGCGCCGCGGCCCCCGGCGCCACGAGCGGCACGTGCGCGGTGAGCGCCTCCCAGGCCGGGACCACCGTCGAGACGGGCCGCCCGACCGCGTCCTCTTCGCGGACGCCGGTGATCGCGGCCGCGGCGGGGTTCCAGTGGCGGACGATGCCCTCTCCGTCGAGCAGGACGACGCCTTCCGCGACGTACGCGAGCGCCCGTGCGGCGTTGGCGCCGCGCTCGGCCTCGCGATAGAGGCGCGCGTTGTCGACCGCGACGGCCGCGCGGCGGGCGAGCTCGATCGCGAGGTCGAAGTCGGCCTTCGTGAACGGCGGGTGGGTCTCGGCCGTGACCAGGCTGAGCGCGCCGAGCGTGCGGCCGCGCGCGTTGAGCGGCACCGCGATCGAGGACGTGAGGCCGAGCTCGTCGACGATCCTGCGCAGCTCCTCGTCGTCGCCGATCGCCTCGTCGAGGAGCTCCTGCGGGATCGTCGGCAGGAACTCGGGCTCGCCCGTGCGCAGGACGTTGGCGACGCCGCGCTGCGCGTCCCGGTCCGGCGGGTACCGCTCCTGGAGCTCGCGGGCCCAGCGCACCTTCTCTGGATCCTCGTGTGCGACTGCGAGGCGCTCGATCTCTCCGCCGGGGCCGAGGATGTCGATCGCGCACCAGTCGGCGAGCCGCGGCACGCACAGCTGCGCCAGCCGCCGCAGCGTCCGGTTGTAGTCGAGCGAGGAGCCGAGCAGCTGCCCCGCCTCGGCGAGGAACGTCATCCGCCGCCGCATCGCCTGCTCGGCGGCGTAGAGCCGCGAGCGGGCGAGCGCCTGCGCGGCCTGCCGCGCGAACGCGATCTTCAGCTCACGGCGCTCCGGCTCGAACTCGAGGTCGCGGTCGAAGGAGAGCGAGAGGCCGCCGAAGACCTCCCCCTCGACGGCCAGCGGGAGGACGACGAGCGCGTGCCCGTCCCGGCCCTGGCTCGCGAGCGCCGGGTAGAGCCGGTTGCGCTCCGCGAGGCTCGTGATGAAGAGCGGCTCGCCGCTCCGCACGACGTCCGACATCGGCAGCGGTGCGTCGAGGGAGAAGCTCGCCCAGCCGGCCATCACCTCGGGGCTGTAGCCGTGCTGCGCGAGGAGCTCGATCGTCTCGCCGTCCTCGTCGAGCACGCCGATTGCGCCTGCATGCGCCTCGGCCGCGCGCACGCCGTCGGTCAGAATCGCGTCGAGCACCTGCTGGGGCGTCACCGCCTCCGCCAGCAGCTCCGCGACGCGCTGGAGTCGTCCGGCGCGGTCGGCGGCGTCGTGCCCGGCCGCGGTGCTCACGGCTCGCCGGCCGAGGTGATCCCGCGCCGCAGCTCGTCGCGCTCGCCGCGCTCGATCCGGTCGAGCACGTCGTCGACGTAGTCGCCGATCGAGACCGGGTCGAACGGCTTGACGAGGTAGCCGACCCCGCCGAGCTGCTCGCCCATCCGCTTGTCGGCGGCCTCCGCGCGCGCCGTCAGGAAGACGACCGGGATGTCGCGCGTCTGGTCGTCGGCCGCCAGCTCGCGGGCGACCGTCCAGCCGTCGACGTCCGGCATCATCACGTCGAGCAGCACGAGGTCGGGCCGCTCCGTCCGCGCCAGCTCGAGTGCCTGACGGCCGTCCTCGGCCTCCAGGACGTCGATGCCGGAGGCGGCGAGGTTCACGCGGCAGAGCAGGCGGATCGCGTGCTCGTCGTCGACCACGAGCACGCGCCGTGCCGTCTCCGCCGAGATGCGGCCGGTTCGGTCGCCGCGCGACTCGGGCTCGGGCAGGCGGGCGCGGGCGCCCCCTTCGCAGCGCCACAGCCTCCGCCCCCCGACGGTACCCCTCGATCGGCGGAGCGGAGCCGAGCGGATCGGATGCGATACCTCAGCTCTCACCGCGATTGCAGGGATTCTAGGTGTCGAGGCGGGTTCTGAACAGCCTTCGTCGGGTCGCGGCCGGCCAGCTCGCCGCCCGCCGCGGCCGCGAAGCCGCGCTCTGACTCGCAACTAGACTTTCCTCCGTGAAGATCGGCGTGTTGGCGTTGCAGGGGAACTTCCGTGAGCACGTGGCCGTGCTGCGGCGGCTCGGCGCCGAGGCGGTCGAGGTGCGCAAGCCGGAGCAGCTGGGAGGGCTCGACGGGCTCGTGATCCCGGGCGGCGAGTCGACCGCGATCATGCGGCTCGTCCGGCTCTACGGCCTGGAGGACGCGATCCGCGAGTTCTCGCGTCCCGTGTTCGGCACCTGCGCCGGGATGATCCTGCTCGACCGCAACCACCTCGGGATGCTCGACCTCGAGGTCGAGCGGAACGCCTACGGCCGGCAGGTGGCGAGCTTCGAGGCCGATCTCGAGCTCGAGGGCGACGAGCTGCCGCTGCCGGGGGTCTTCATCCGCGCGCCGCGCGTGGCGGAGGTCGGCCCGGCGGTCGAGGTGCTGGCCGCGCTCGACGGCGAGCCGGTGCTGCTGCGCGACGGCCGGGCCCTCGTCGCGTCCTTCCACCCAGAGCTGACCGACGACACGCGCGTGCACGAGCGGTTCCTCGACCTCGTTCGAGAGGAGGCGAATGTCCGGGCATAGCAAATGGAGCTCGATCAAGCACAAGAAGGGCGCCGCCGACAAGAAGCGCGGGCAGCTCTTCTCGAAGCTCTCACGGGCGCTGATCGTCGCCGCGCGCGAGGGCGGCCCCGATCCGGCCGCGAATCTCGCGCTCGCGAACGCGATCGAGAAGGCGCGCTCCTACTCCATGCCGAAGGACAACATCGACCGTGCGATCGCGCGCGGCTCGGGCGCCGACGCCGACGCCGACGCGTTCGAGCAGGTGCTCTACGAGGGCTACGGGCCGAACGGCGTCGCGGTGCTCGTCGAGGCGCTGACCGACAACCGCAACCGCACCGCCGCCGACGTGCGCGCCGCCTTCTCCAAGCACGACGGGAACCTGGGCGGCTCCGGCTCGGTCGCGTGGCTGTTCGAGCGCCGAGGGCTGATCCTGGTCGACGCAGACCGCTTCGACGAGGACGAGCTGATGCTGGCGGCGGCCGACGGCGGCGCGGAGGACGTCGAGCAGGACGGCTCGAGCTTCCGCGTCACCTGCGCGCCCGAGGACCTGACCGCCGTGCGGGAGGCGGTCGAGGCCGCCGGGATGGAGGTCGACTCCGCCGAGCTGACGATGGTGCCGAAGACGACCGTCGAGCTCGGGGACGAGAACGCCGCCAAGAAGGCCCTGCGCCTGATGGATGCGCTCGAGGAGAACGACGACGTGCAGGAGGTCTACGCGAACTTCGACATCCCCGAGCGCGTGATGGAGGCGGTCGCATCGTAAGAGGGATTGCGCTCGCCGGGGGCGGGCGCCATCATCAGACGGCTGCGGCGGACATGTCCGCTCTCGAGAAGGGGGTCCGAATCGATGAAGTTCAAGTGGCTCGCGGCTGCGATGCTCGCGGCGGTGTCCCTGACAGCCGGTGTCGTGGCTGCCACAGCCGCCGGCAGCGCGCCCAGCATGGCGGCCGGCCCTGCGTCGGGATTCATCCCGTCGCGTAACGCCCACCACCAGGCCCGCGCGGGCGGGAAGGTCTTCCAGCTGGTGTGGCACAACGGCCCGGTGATGCACTCGACCACGGTCGTCCCCATCTACTGGGGGACGAGCTGGGGCAACTCCTCGTTCGTCAGCGACAAGGTCTCCGGTCTCGACACGCTGTATTCGCGCGTCGGCGGGACCGGGTATGCCCGCACCAACGGCGAGTACACGGACGGCGCCGGCAACGTCAACACGACGAACATCTCGAAGTCGGCGAACCTGACAGACCTCTCGGCGACGCCCTCGGGCGCCCCGTCGACGAGCCAGGTTCTCGCGGAGGTCGCGAGGATGACGAACAACCGGCCGGTGGCCAATGCGTACTACCCGGTCTACTCCGATCAGCCTCGCGGGAGCGCCGGCTACTGCGCATGGCACAGCACGGGGACGATCAACGGCGTCCGCGTTCAGTTCGGGTTCTTCTTCAACCTCGACGGCGACCCGGGCTGCGATCCACAGTCGCCGCCGGGGCTGGGACACAGCCAGGGCCTCGCGGCGCTGGCCAACGTTTCCGGCCACGAGCTCAGCGAGATGCTGACCGACCCGCAGCTGAACGCGTGGTACGACCAGAAGGGCGCGGAGAACTCCGACAAGTGCGCCTGGACGTTCGACGGCACCGTCTCGATCGGCGGCCAGGACTGGAAGATCCAGGGCAACTGGTCGAACGCGGCCGCGACGGCGCGCACCGGCTACGCGAACGTCGGCTGCATCCAGACGAGCTAGATCGGTAGGCGGCGGCGCTAGGCGAGCGCCGCCGCGACCTTCCGCACCGATTCCCCGTCGATCGGATCGAGGACGAGGATCGCCTCGTCGGCGCCGGCCTCCGCCAACGCGTCCAGGTGCGGGAGGAGGTCGCGCGCGTCGACCGGCGGCGCATCCGCCTCGAGCGGGCGCTCCCCTCGCCCGCCCTCGATGCTCACGAGCACGCACGCGCTGCGCCTGAAGCCGCCTTCGAAGCGCGCGCTGAGCTCGGCGAAGCCCTCCGGCGTGTTGCCGTACCACGAATACCAGCAGTTCCACCAGTCGGCGTGAGGCTCCGCGGCGGCCATCACGCGCGGGCCCGTAGTGCCGACGAGCAGCGGCACGGGCCGGCGCGGCGGCGGCAGGAGCAGGGCGTCCTCGACGCGGTGGTAGCGGCCCTCGAAGCTCACGCGCTCGCCCGTCAGCAGGCGCCGGATGATCTCGAAGGCCTCCTCGAAGCGCGCCACCCGGTGGTCGAACGGCATCCCGAAGGCGCGAAACTCGACCTCGTTCCATCCCGTGCCGAGGCCGAGCACGAAACGGCCGCCCGAGATCTCGTCGATCGCGGCCGCCATGCGCGCGACGAGCCCGGGCGGATGGAACGCGGTCGCGGCCACCAGCGGCCCGAGGCGTACGCGCTCGGTCGACGCCGCGAGCGCTGCGAGCACCGACCACGCGTCCCAGGGCCCGCGCTCCGGCCGGCCGTCGCCGCGGTAGAGCAGGTGGTCGCCGACCCAGATCGAGTCGAAGCCGGCCGTCTCTGCCGCGCGCGCGACGGCGAGCAGCTCGGGCCAGCGCACCTCGCGCTCGACCTCCGGGAGCTGCACGCCTACGCGGATCACGGCTTATCCTCGGCCATCGTCAGGAACGGCACCTCGCCGAAGCGCTCGAAGCTGCGCACGTGACGCGAGACGACGCGAAAGCCGGCGCGCTCGTAGACGCGGCGGGCGCGCTCGTTGAACTCGGCCACGTGGAGGAACACGCGCCGCGGCGCGTACCGCTCGCGCGCGAACGCGAGCCCGGCGAGGAAGAACTCGAGCCCGAGGCCGCGCCCGGTGAGGTCGGGCCGGAGGCCGAGGCCGTAGTCGAGGTCGGGCGGCTTCGGCTCGAAGTAGTAGAAGCCGACCAGCTCGCCGCGCTCGTCCCGGGCGCCGAAGAACCGTTCCGGGTTCAGCACGGGCTCGACGTCGCCGTCGTAGAAGTCGTAGGGCGGCTCGTAGCGCCAAGTTTCAAGCTGGGAGAAGGTTTCCGCGTCCGCAGGACTGATCTCGAGCCGCATTGATCCTCTATTGGTACCCCTGCTGCGCGCATCCGAGCACGCACGGGGTTGCTCCACCCGAGTTCGCCCCACTACCTCCCGGTGATGGCGCCTGAGCCCGTGACGCTCTTCGTCACCTCCTGCGGATTGCCCGCGTAGGTGATCGTGCCCGATCCGGGGACCGAGGCATCAAGGCTCTTGGTCGCCGTGACGAAGATCGCTCCAGAGCCACTCATGACAGCGTGCACGTTGCTGGCGTCAAGCTGTGTGAACCGCGCATTTCCCACGCCACTGACCGTGATGTCGAGCGAGGTCGCGGTTCCGCTCCCGAACAGATTGCCGGCGCCAGGCAAGGTCACCCTCAGACTCTCCGTCTTGATGCCACTGACCAGGATGTTGCCGGCGCCTGTGAGAGCCACGGCGTTGAGCGACGGGACGTCGACCTCGACGCTCATCGGGGTCTTGGCTGCGAGGCTGCCGGGGGTGTTCCCGATGACGAGCGCGCCGGACTTCACGTGGGTCGTGACGCTGTTCAGGAGGTTGTCGTCGGCCTTGACGACGACGGACTGCTTCTCGCCGACGCGAATGACGACATTGTTGCCGCCGGCGAGCTCGACGCTGTTGAACGCGGCCACCTCGCGGGTCTGCGCGGCGGCGACGCCCGACCCCTCGGTGGGCGAGCCGGACGAGCTTCCGAACACGTCGAATTGATAGAGCAGCGCAACCGCGAGGCCACCCAGGAGGAAGGCGAGAATCGCGACCAGCACCCAACGGGACCGGTGGTGTTCTGGCCGGGGCTGAACCGATGTCGGGGCGACGGTCATTGGCCCCTCCCTTCTTGACAGACACGCACGAGGATGCGTCTCTTGCCGTCGAGTAGACACGGCCAGCATCTCTCGTGCATCCGCCTGGCGCATCGGTTCACCTACTCACTCGCATGCGGCAAAGCCGCACTTCGACTTCCGTCCGGCGCAGCAGCGAGCGGGCTGCCACGCTCAGCGTGGTGGGGTCGACGTGCTGGCTCAGCGCCAGCCGACCCCGAGCTGCGGCGTTCTCGCGGTCGTGCAACTCGACCCCACCTCTCCAGAAATACCCCGCTCCCACAAACTCTGGCCACGAAACACGGCAGGGGGACTTTCCGAGGCCTTTCGCCGGACCGGCTGCTACCGTCGCGCCGTGGGCGAGGACCGCGCGCGTGTGCCGGCCGGTGTACTGACTCCCGTAGTTCGCCGTCGTAGGCGGCGAATCGGCCCGAAGGTCACGCTCGTCCTTCTGCTCGTCGCGGCTGTGGGAATCGCGACCGCGTTCGGCGAGTGGCGGGCCCGTCACTCGGGGGCGGCGGTCGCACCTCAGTCGACCGCCGCAACGCCCCCGACGGAGCAGCAGCGATCTCGGGCGTCGAGGCCGACTCTACCGGCCGTCCTGCTTGCGGCACCTGCGCGTTCGTCAGAGGCGCTGCGGCCTCCGATCGCCGCTCGCGCCGCGATCGTCGCGGACGTGGGGACCGGAGCCGTGCTCTGGGCGCGCCACCCGCATCGCCGGCTGCCTATCGCTTCGACGACGAAGATCATGACCGCGACGATCGCACTCGAGCAGCTGCGGCCGGAGACGCTGGTCCGCGTGCCGCCTTCCGCCACCCGCGTGCCGCTCGTCCGGGAAGGCCTTCGATCCCACGAGCGCGTCGAAGCCTGGAAGCTGCTCGACGGCCTGCTCATCTTCTCGGGCAACGACGACGCCATGACGCTCGCGGTCGCCTCGGCCGGAACGAAGCGGGCGTTCGTGAAGCTGATGAACGAGAAGGCTCGCGAGCTCGGCCTGCAGGACAGCCACTTTTCGAGCGTGAGCGGGGTGATCGACGAAGGCAACTACTCGAGCGCCTGGGACCTTGCCGCCTTGACGCGGGTCGCGCTGCAGAACCCGCGCTTCCGGAAGGTTGTGCGGACGCGAATCGCCCACGTTCCGTGGTCGGCCCCGACCTTCGAGAAGGTCTACGTGAACAAGAACCCGCTGCTCGGCACGTACCGCGGCGCGGACGGTGTCAAGACCGGCTGGACGACCCTTGCCGGTCACTGTCTCGTCGCGTCGGCCACGCGCAGTGGCCGCACGATCGTCGCCGTTCTCCTGCACGACGCGAACGCGCCGACCGACGCGCGCCGCTTACTGAACCTCGGCTTCCGGCTGCTGGAGTAGGACTATCCGGTGCGGTGCCTAAGGTCTCGACGTGAAGGTCCTCGGCATCGACCCAGGGACGGCGGCATGCGGGTTCGGCATCGTCCGCGAAAGAGAAAACCGGCTGAAGGCGGTCGAGTTCGGCTGGTGGCAGACGCCGGCACGCCAGCGACTCGAGCTTCGCCTGAAGACGATCTTCGACGGCGTCACGGCGCTGATCGAGGAGCACGGGCCGGATGCGGTCGTCCTCGAGGAGTCGTTCGTCGGCGCCGACGCCCGCACCGCGCTCTCCGTCGGCCAGGCGCGCGGCGCCGTGCTGGTCGCCGCCGCGTCGTTCGACATCGCGTGCGCCGAGTACGCGCCCGCGCGCGTGAAGCAGGCGGTCTGCGGCTACGGCCGCGCCGAGAAGGCCCAGATGCAGCGGATGGTCGCCGCGATTCTCGGGCTGAAGGAGGCGCCGACGCCGCACCACGCGGCCGACGCCCTCGCGGTCGCGATCTGTCACGCGCTCGCCCCGCCGCTGCTGCGGGCGCATGCGAGCTGAGCGAGCGGAGGAACGTCCGCACCCGCGCCTAACCTCTCGGTGTGATCTCGCGCCTGCGGGGAACTGCCGTCGCGCGCGCCGGCGAACGGATCGTGCTCGACGTCGGCGGCGTCGGCTACGCGCTGGCCGTGACCCCGACGGCCGCGCGGCTCGCGGAGCGCGGGGGAGAGGTGACGCTCGAGACCTACCTGCACGTGCGCGAGGACGCGCTCCAGCTGTACGGGTTCGGCGAGGCCGCCGAGCGCGAGCTGTTCGAGCACCTGCTCGCGGTCTCCGGGGTGGGGCCGAAGGTCGCGCTCGCGATCGTCTCCGGCTCGCCGCCGGCCGACCTGCGCCGCGCGATCGCGCTGGAGGACACCGCGCGCTTCGAGGCGATTCCCGGGATCGGCAAGAAGACCGCGCAGCGTGTCGTGCTCGAGCTGAAGGAGAAGCTCGGCACGATGGACGAGCCGACGCCGATCGCCGGCAAGCCGCACGCGGTCGCCCGTGACGCGCTCGTCGAGCTCGGCTGGTCGGTGACCGAGGCCGAGGAGGCCCTGGCGACGACAGACCCGAGCCTGCCGCCCGAGGAGCGCGTGCGCCAGGCGCTGAGGGCTGCGTGACCGAGACGCAGTTCCTTGCGCCGGCCGTCCGCCCGGACGAGGACGAGCTCGACCGCTCGCTTCGCCCCCGGAGCCTCGACGACTTCGTCGGCCAGGAGCGGGTCAAGGAGCAGCTCGCGATCGCGCTCGAGGCGACGCGCTCGCGAGGCGAGGCGCTCGACCACCTGCTGCTGATCGGTCCGCCGGGCCTGGGCAAGACGAGCCTCGCCTTCATCGTCCGCGAGGAGCTCGGGGTCGGCCTCCGCTCGGCCGCGGGGCCCGCGCTCGAGCGCAAGGGCGACGTGGCGGCGATCCTCACGGGCCTCGGCGAGCGCGACGTGCTCTTCATCGACGAGATCCACCGGCTCAGCCGCGCGGTCGAGGAGATCCTCTATCCGGCGCTCGAGGACTTCCGGCTCGACATCGTCGTCGGGCAGGGGCCCGCGGCGCGGACGCTGACGCTCGACCTGCCGCCCTTCACGCTGATCGGCGCGACGACGCGCACCGGGCTGCTGACGACGCCGCTGCGCGACCGCTTCGGGATGACTTTCCGGCTCGAGCATTACGAGCCCGAGGTGCTCGCCCGCATCGTGCGCCGCTCGGCCCGGATCCTGGACGTGGAGATCGACGACGAGGCTGCTGCGGAGATCTCGCGCCGCTCGCGCGGGACGCCGCGGATCGCGAACCGCATCCTGCGCCGCGTCCGCGACGTCGCCGAGGTGCGGCACCAGGGCGCGATCACCACCGAGATCGCGCGCGAGGCGCTCCAGCTGCTGGAGGTCGACGAGCGCGGGCTCGAACGCACCGACCGCGCCCTGCTGCGGACGATCGTCGAGAAGTTCGAGGGCGGGCCGGTCGGCCTCTCGACGCTGGCCGTGGCGCTGGGCGAGGAGCCGGACACGATCGAGGACGTCTACGAGCCGTACCTGCTCCAGCTCGGCTTCCTGCAGCGCACCCCGCGCGGCCGCGTCCTGACGAAGCTCGGGAGCGCCCACATCGGGGCGGCGGCCGCCCGGGACGACACCCTCTTCTGATGTCCGACCTCTGGCTGCCGGGCGCGGGCTCGGTCGACGACCTCGTCGCGCGCGTCCAGCTTCGGATCCAGGGCTTCGCCGAGCGCAGCGGCGCGCCGCCGGTCGTGGAAGTCGAGCTGCGAGACGGCTCGACGATGATCCTGCAGTCGCTCGACGCCGAGCCGGGGCTCGGTTTCCTGACCCTCGTTCCTCACGACGACGGCGGCGGCGAGGAATGGATCGTCCCCGTCGCCGCCGTCGCCCGCATCACCCTGCGCGTGGCCGAAGAGCAGGAGCCCTTCGGGTTCACGCTGCCCGAGGGCTAGGCGCTCGCGGCCTCGACGTAGCGGCCGAGAACGAGATCCCAGCCGCTGTTGTAGCTCCCGAACGACTCCTGCGCGCGATCGCCGTATCGCTCCCAGCCGCTGTGCTCGAGGTCGACGCGCGTTCCCGTTCCCTCCGGTGTGAACCTCACGTCGAGCCGCGTCGTGGGGTTCTCGGGGTTCACGTTCCACTCGATCGCGACGCGGTGCGGCGGCTCCCAGGCGAGCACCGTTGCCCACTGGTTCTCGCGCCCGTCCCGGAGCCGGTCGTAGACGCGGCCGCCGACTTCCTGCTCGTAGATCACCTCGACGGGCTTCTCGCCGCTTGCTGCGTGCGTCTCGTAGGGCCACCAGTCGGTCTTCCGCATGGTGAAGACGTGGAACGCCTCCTCGGGCGTGCAGTCGACCAGCACGCTCTTTCGTACGACGAGGTCTGTCTGGGTGCTCATCGGTTCCTCCTCTCCGCGGCGGCCTTGAAGTCGGCGAGCGCCGCATCCCAGAATCGGTCGAAGTAGTCGCGTAGCTCGCCCAGCCCGTCCGGATCGAGCCGGTAGAGGCGCCGCGTGCCTTCCCGGCGCTCGGTCACGAGCCCCGCCTCCTTCAACACGCGCAGGTGCTGCGAGACGGCGGGACGGCTGACCGGCAGCTCGTCCGCGATCTCGCCGACCGCCCGAGGGCCCGAGCGCAGCTGCTCGAAGATCGCGCGCCTGGTGCGGTCGCCCAGCGCGTCCATGGCGGTTCGGTAAGCCATGACTTACGTAAGTCTACACTAACGAAGTGTGGAGTCAAGCCCGCGGCGGCTGCTCGTGCGCGACTGCTGCGCCCGGCCGCGGTCTCAGCCGATGTGCAGGCGGTAGACCTCGCTGCCGCCGGCGCTCGGGACCCAGATGTCGCCGAAGGCGCTCGCCGCGGGGAAGGGGCGGCTCCCGACATGGATCGTCTCGATCACGTTGTTCGTGGCCGCGTCGATCCGCGAGACGCTGTCCGAGCCGACGTTCGGGACGAAGACCGTGCCGTCGGCGGCGACTGCCGCGTTCTCGGGGCCGGTGCCCACGTGGATCGTGGCGACGACCTTGCGCGTCCGCGGGTCGACGCGCGAGACCGTGCCCGAGTCGTTGTTGGACACCCAGACGGCGTCCTTCGTCACGGCAACCGACCGCGGCGCGTCGCCGACCCGCACGGCCGCGACCTTGTTCGTGCGCGCGTCGATGCGGAACACGCGCCGGCCGTAGAGCGAGCCGACCCAGACCGCGCCGCCGCCGTAGCGCAGGTTCGCCGGCGCCGAGTAGCCCTTGATCTTGATCCTCCGGCCGACCTTGTTCGTCTTCGGGTTGATCCTGAGCACGTACCCGAGCGTCGGCTCCGTCGCCCAGACTGCGCCGGCGCCGTAGGCCACGTCCCAGATGCGGTCGGCGAGCCGGATCCGCTTCACGACCTTCATCCGCACCGGGTCGACGCGGATCACCGAGCGCGAGCTGTAGCCGTCGACCCAGACGCTGCCCGCGCCGATCGCGACGCCGCACGGGCCGGGGCCGACGTCGATCGAGTGCGTGACGGTGTTGGTCGCAGGATCGACCCGGGCGAGCATCCCGGTGCCGTTCACGCCCACCCAGAGGGCGCCGAAGCCGCCGGTTTCCGAGCAC
>DATIFC010000166.1:0-27557 GCA_035455445.1 Gaiellaceae bacterium
AGCCGGCGTCGTCGAGGACGTGCCACCGCGCCGCCGCGAGGCCCGTCACATGCGCGACCTGGGTTCCGGTGACGAAGCCGATCGACGCCTCGCCGGGAAGGCCGAGCAGCTCGAGGAGCCAGTCGCGCGCCACCTGCTCCACCACCGAGGCCGAGGGGCCGGCGATGTAGAGACCGGCGTTCTGATCCCAGGCCGAGGCGAGCCAGTCCGCCGCGAGCGCAGCCGGCAGCCCGCCGCCGATGACGAAGCCGAAGTACCGCCCGCTGCCCATGGCGACGACGCCGGGCTCGGCGCTCTCGGCGAGCTCGCCCACGACGCGGGCGGGATCGACCGGCTCCTCGGGCAAGGGGCCGCCGAGCGCCTCGCGCAGCTCCTCCGGCGTCGCGTCCGGGAAGACCGGCCGGTCACCCAGGCTCTCGAGGTAGTCGGCCGCGATCTCGGCCGTCTCCCGCAGAAGCTCCCGGATCTCGCTCACACCAACCGCTCCATTGCGCGAGCGGCGCTCACTCGGTGCCCTCGGCGCGAGGCCTTCGGGGAAACCAGACGCGTAGCGTGCTCACGCGTCCATCGCGAAGAGCTGCGCCTCGCGCCGGCCGAGCAGCAGGTCGCGCTCGTAGGCGAGCCCGAGCTTGCGGGCCACGTTCTCGGAGGCGGTGTTGCCGTGGATGATCAGCGCGATCAGCCGGCCGGCGCCGAGCTCGCGCAGGGCGAAGTCGCGCACCGCGCCCGCCGCCTCCGTCGCGTAGCCGTGCCCCCAGTAGTCGCGGCCGAGCGTATAGCCGACCTCGACCTCGGTGCGGCCGTTCTGCGCCTCGGCGCGCGTCGTCGGCTCCCAGGTCTCCGCGTTCCAGACCAGCAGCCCGACGCGGCCGATCACCGCGCCGTCCTCCTTGCGCACGGCGGTGAAGAGGCCGAAGCCGTCCGCCTCCCAGCGCTGGATCATCCGCTTCACCGAGCGCTCGGTCTCGGAGCGCGTGAGCGGCCGCCCGTCGCCGACGTAGCGCATCACCTCCGGGTCGGCGTACATCGGCGCGAGCGCCTCGGCGTCCTCCGGCACGGGCGCGCGCAGCAGGAGCCGTTCCGTCTCGAGCGAGACCATCGGGCGGAGCCTACGCTCAGAACGCGAGCTTGATCAGGAGCACGATCGCCACGATCGCGGCGACGACGAGGACGAGCGTCACGAGCCCGCCCGCCGCGTGGCGCACCTGCTTGCCGGGAGAGCCGCTGAGCGCCGCCTCGAGCTGATCCTCGATGTAGCGCTCGATCCGGTCGTCGAACCGCTTCTCGAATGCCTGCTTCGGGTTGTCGGCCCTCAGCGGCGGGAAGGAGCGCGACGACTCCTCCAGCGCCACCTCGTAGACGTGCTCGTGCTGGATGTCCTTCAGGTGCGCCTGACCGAGGTCGCGGACGCTGACGCGCTCCGGGAGGTCGTTGCCGAGCAGCGCGCGCGTCGTCTCCGAGAGCAGGATCTGCCCGCCGTGCCCCGCCGAGCAGATCCGCGCCGCGCGGACGACGTCGAGGCCGACGTAGCCCTCGTCGCCGACGGTCGGCTCGCCGGTGTGCAGGCCCATGCGCACGAGCACCTCGGCCCCGCCCGGCCACTCGTGGCGCGCCAGCGCGCGCTGGCCCTCGACCGCGGCCCGGACGGCGTTCCGCGCACGCGGGAACGAGTAGAAGAAGGCGTCGCCCTGCGTGTCTACCTCGCTGCCGCCGTCGGCCTGGAAGACCTCGCGCAGCAGCCGCCGGTGGTCCGCCACGACCTGCCCGTAGTCGTCGCCGAGCTCCTGCAGCAGGCGTGTCGAGCCCTCGATGTCGGTGAAGAGGAAGGTGACGGTGCCGCCGGGGAGAGCCACGGCACTACCGTACAAAGCGTGAATCGACTAGCCGACGAGACCAGCCCGTACCTGCTGCAGCACGCCGGGAATCCGGTCGACTGGTACCCCTGGGGCGAGGAGGCGCTGGCGCGGGCGCGGGAGGAGGACAAGCCGATCCTGCTCTCCGTCGGCTACGCGGCCTGCCACTGGTGCCACGTGATGGCGCACGAGTCCTTCGACGACCCGGTCACGGCGGCGCTGATGAACGAGCGCTTCGTGAACGTGAAGGTCGACCGCGAGGAGCGCCCGGACGTGGACGGGGTCTACATGGACGCGGTGGTCGCGATGACCGGCCAGGGCGGCTGGCCGCTGACGGTCTTCCTCACGCCGGCCGGCGAGCCGTTCCTCGGCGGCACCTACTTCCCGCCCGAGCCACGGCACGGGTTGCCCGCGTTCCGGCAGGTGCTGCTGGCGGTCTCCGAGCTCTACCGCGAGCGGCGCGACGACGTGGCCCGCCGCACCGAGGTGCTGGTGGGCGCGCTCGAGCAGGCCGCCGCGGGCGCGCCCTCGTCCGAGCCGCTGACCGAGTCGCTGCTCCTCCGGGCCGTGCGCCGGCTCGAGGAGCTGCACGACCCGGAGTGGGGGGGCTTCGCCCGCGCCCCGAAGTTCCCGCCGGCCTCGGCCCTGGAGCTGCTCCTGCGGCGCAGGGAGACGGAGGTGGCCGCGAAGACGTTGGACGCGATGGCGCTCGGCGGGATGTACGACCTCGTCGGCGGCGGCTTCCACCGGTACTCCGTGGACGAGCGCTGGCTCGTGCCGCACTTCGAGAAGATGCTCTACGACAACGCGCTCCTGATCCCGGCCTACCTCCACGGCTGGCTCGTCACCGGCCGGGAGCGCTACCGGGAGGTGGTCGAGGAGACCGTCGAGTACCTGCTTCGCGACCTGCGCCTGCCCGGCGGCGGCTTCGCCTCCTCGCAGGACGCCGACACCGACGGCGTCGAGGGGCTGACCTACACGTGGGCGCCGGGCGAGGGGGCGCCGGAGGAGCTGTTTCGGCCTTTCGAGGACGGGCGTTTCGTCCTGCGCGGCGCGCTCGATCCGGAGACGCGCGCGCGGCTGCTCGAGGTCCGCTCGCGACGGCCCCAACCGGGCCTCGACGACAAGGTGATCGCCTCCTGGAACGGTCTCGCGCTGGCCGCGCTGGCCGAGGCCGGGCGGCGGCTCGGCCGGGCGGGATGGGTGGAAGAGGCGCGCGCGTTGGGCCGGTTCCTGCTCGGCCCGCTCTCGGACGGGCGGGGGCGCCTCTACCGCAGCCTGCGCGACGGGCGCACGAGCGGGACAGCGTTCCTCGACGACTACGCGAACGTCGCGCACGGCCTCTACGAGCTGCACGTCGCGACGGGCGAGCCGCGCTGGCTCGAGGAGGCGCGGCGCCTCGCCCTGCTCGCCGTCGGGCTCTTCGCCGACGAGCGCAACGGCGGCTTCTTCCTCGCACCGGCCGAGGGCGAGCAGCTCGTCGCGCGCAGGAAGGATCTCTTCGACCACCCGGTGCCGTCCGGCAACGCGATGCTCGCGTACGTGCTGCTGCGGCTCGGGCGGATCTACGGCGACGACGAGCTCGAGCAGCGCGCCGCGGGCGTCCTGCGGCTCCTCGGCGAGAGCCTCGGGCGCGGGCCGAGCGAGTTCGCCTGGGCGCTGAACGCGCTCGACCTCTACCTGGCGACGCCGAAGGAGATCGCGATCGTCGGCCCGCCCGACAGCGAGGTCGCCCGCGCGGCGCTCGCGCCCTTCGACCCGAATGCGGTCGTCGCCTTCGGCCCGGCCGAGGGCGTCCCGCTGCTCGAGGGCAAGGACTACGTCGACGGCCGCCCGGCCGTCTACGTCTGCGAGCGCTTCGCCTGCCGCCGGCCGGTGACCGAGGCCTCGGAGCTCCAACCGCTCCTCAGCGCCAAGTAACAGTCTGTTACTTGGATCGGGAGGGGCGGGCGCCTTAGAGTCCTCCGCCGTGGCGCTGCTCACGGTCGAGCAGGTGACGAAGACGTTCGGCGGGGTCGTGGCGGTCGACGACGTCACGCTGGACGTGGGGGAGGGCGAGATCGTCGGCCTCATCGGCCCGAACGGCGCCGGCAAGACGACGCTCTTCAACCTGATCACGCGTCTGTACAGGCCGGACGCGGGCGAGATCGCGTTCGACGGCGCGAGCCTGCTGCGCACGTCGCCGCACCGGATCGTCCGGCGCGGGATCGCGCGCACCTTCCAGAACGTCGAGCTCTTTTCCTCGATGACGGTCCTCGAGCACGTGCTCGTCGGCCGCCACGCCCGGCGCGGCCGCAGCGCCCGCGAGCTGCTCGCCTACGTCGGCCTCTCGCCGCTTGCGCACCGGCCCGCGGCCGAGCTCTCGTACGGCACGCGCAAGCGGGTCGAGCTGGCACGCGCCCTCGCCGCCGGGCCCCGTCTCCTGCTGCTCGACGAGCCCGCCGGCGGGCTCAACCACGAGGAGGTCGCCGCTCTGGCAACGCTGATCAGGAACATCCGCCACGACTTCGAGCTGACGCTGCTGCTGGTGGAGCACCACATGGGCCTGGTGATGGGCGTGGCCGAGCGGGTTCACGTGCTCGACTTCGGCCGGCTGATCGCGAGCGGCGCCCCGCGCGAGGTGCAGAGCGACCCGAAGGTGATCGAGGCCTACCTGGGAACGCCGGTTGGCTGAGCCACTGCTCCGGCTGGAGGACGTCACCGCCCGCTACGGGCCGGTCACGGCGCTGCACGGGATCTCGCTGCACGTCGGCGAGGGCGAGGCGGTGGCCGTGCTCGGCGCCAACGGGGCCGGCAAGACGACGACCCTCCGCTCGATCTCGGGCACCGTGCGGCGGGCCGGGACGATCGCCTTCGGAGGCAAGAGCATCGCGCGACGCTCGCCCGAGGCGGTGGCGCGGGCCGGGATCGCGCACGTTCCCGAGGGCCGCGGCACGCTCACCGAGCTGAGCGTCCACGACAATCTGCGCCTCGGCGCCTACACGCGCCGCGACCGCAAGGCGATGGCCGAGGACGAGCGGCGCGTGCTCGCCCACTTCCCCATGCTCCGGGAACGCGCCTCGCAGCGCGCGGGAACCCTCAGCGGCGGCGAGCAGCAGATGCTCGCCCTCGCGCGCGCGCTGATGCTGCGTCCGCGCCTGCTGCTGCTCGACGAGCCCTCGCTCGGGCTGGCGCCGATGGTCGTCGCCGAGATCTTCCGGATCGTGCGCGAGCTGAACGAGCGCGAGGGCCTGGCCGTGCTCGTGGTCGAGCAGAACGCGGCGCTCGCGCTCGAGGCCTCCTCGCGCGCGTACGTGCTCGAGGTCGGTCGGGTAGCCGTCGAGGGCTCGAGCGCCGACCTGCGCCGGGACGAGGCCGTCCGACGCTCGTACCTGGGGTACTGAGCTGTGGAACGTCTTCATCGACCGTGTCAGACGGGGCCCCGGGCAGAGCCCGCGCACCCTCTAGGCGCCACCGCAAGCGGCGGCGCAGTGGGGTACTGATGCTGCTCGCCCTCGACTGGACGCAGCTCGCCCAGCAGATCGTGATCGGGCTCGCCTCCGGCGGCGTGTGGGCGACGCTCGCGGTCGCGCTCGTGCTGATCTACCGCTCGACCGGCGTGATCAACTTCGCGCAGGGCGAGATGGCGATGTTCTCGACCTTCATCGCCTGGTCGCTCGTCCACCACGGCCTCTCCTACTGGGGGGCCTTCGCGCTCACCGTCGTGATCTCGTTCGCGGGCGGAATCGCGGTCGAGCGCACCGTCATCCGGCCCGTCGAGCGCGCGCCGGTGCTGACGGTCGTGATCGTCACGCTCGGCCTCTTCTTCCTCGTCAACGGCGCCGCCCGCTGGATCTGGTCGCCCGAGACGCGCAGCCTCCCGAACGCGTTCTCGACGCGGCCGATCGACGTCGCCGGCGTCGCGTTCTCGATCCAGGATCTCGGCACGATTGCCGTCGCGCTGGCGGCGGTGGGCCTGCTGTGGCTCTTCTACCGCTTCACCAAGCTCGGCCTCGCCTCGCGCGCGGCCGCGCTCAACCCGGAGGCGAGCCGGCTCGTCGGCGTGCGCGTCAGCTGGATGCTCGCGCTGGGCTGGGGGCTCGCGGCGGCGATGGGCGCGGTCTCCGGGATGCTGACCGCCCCGGCGCTTGCCAGCTTCGACCAGAACCTGATGCAGCCCGTGCTCCTGTACGCCTTCGCGGGCGCCGTGCTCGGCGGGATCGACAGCCCGCTCGGCGCGGTCGCCGGCTCGCTGCTGCTCGGCGTCCTGATCAATTTGCTCGGGACGTACGTCGACTGGATCGGCGGCGAGCTGCGGCTGCCGGTCGCGCTGGCGGTGATCCTCGGCGTGCTGCTCGTCCGGCCCGCCGGCCTGTTCGGCCGACCCGTGGAGCGGAGGGTCTGATGAGGTCTCGCGCACTCGGCATCGTCGTCTGGCTGACCACGGCCGCGGCAGCGGTGCTCGCCTACCTGCTCATGCCGAGCTTCGTCAGCGACTTCCACTCGCGCGGGCTCGCCGAGGCCGGCGCCTACTTCGTCGCCATCATCGGCCTCAACCTGCTCACCGGCTACACGGGGCAGATCTCGCTCGGCCACGGCGCGCTGATGGCGATCGGGGGCTATACGACCGCCTGGTTGATGGTCCACGAGCACTGGCGCGACGTCTGGACGATCCCCCTCGCCGGCCTCGCCGCCGGCCTGGTCGGCTTCCTCATCGGGCTCCCGGCACTGCGCCTCTCGGGCCTGTACCTGGCGCTGGCGACGTTCGCCTTCGCCGTCTCGATGCCGTCGCTGCTGAAGAAGTTCTCCGGCATCACCGGGGGTGGACAGGGATTGCGTCCGATCGAGGAGGCGCCCTTGCAGATCACCGGGCTCAGCGGCACCGTCACGATCCTCGGCCACTCGGTCACCCAGAACGACTTCCTCTACTACCTGAGCTGGGGGCTCGGCCTGGTCGGGTTCGTCATCGCCTGGCTGCTCGTGCGCGGCCGCGTCGGCCGAACCCTCCGCGCCGTTCGCGACAGCGAGGTCGCGGCGGCGTCGGCGGGCATCGGTCTCGCACGCACGAAGACGCTCGTGTTCGCGCTGAGCGGGGTCTACGCGGGTGTTGCCGGGGCCCTCGTCGCGATCCAGACGGAGATCGTCAGCCCGCTCTCGTTCACGTTCGTGCTCTCGATCGTGATCCTCGTGGGCGCGGTCGTCGGCGGGCTCGGCTCGCTGCCGGGGATGGTTCTCGGCGCGCTCTTCATCGAGTACCTGCCCGACATCTCGACGCGCGTCTCGCAGAAGCCCGGGGTGCCCGACTTCGTCTACGGCGTCGCGATCATCCTCGTGATGATCCTCCTGCCGACCGGCGCGGGCGGCCTGCTGAAGCGGCTTGCCAGACCGCTAACAACCCGGCTATACCTTCGTCCCTAGAGGGCGATGCCGAGGACGACGTACCTACTCGCGTGCGCTCTGGGCGCACTCGCGCTCGCCACGGTGGCGGCCGGCGCCGCGTCCGAGACCGGCGTGACCTCGGGCCAGGTGCTGATCGGCGGCACCACGCCGCTGAGCGGCCCGGCCTCCGCGTACCAGTCGGTGGCCAAGGGCGCCGCGGCCTACTTCCGCTACGTCAACGCCCACGGCGGCGTGAACAAGCGCAAGATCAAGTACGTCTACAAGGACGACGGCTACGACCCCACGCGGACGTTCGAGCAGACGCGCGAGCTCGTCCAGCAGGACAAGGTCTACGCGATCTTCAACAGCCTCGGCACCGAGCACAACCTCGCCACGCGCTCCTACCTGAACGCCCTCAAGATCCCGCAGCTCTTCGTGGCGAGCGGCGCGACGACCTTCGGCAAGGACTACAAGCAGTACCCGTGGACGATCGGCTACCAGCCCAACTACCGCGCCGAGGGGACGATCTACGGCCGCTACGTCGCCAAGACGAGCCCGAAGGCGCGGATCGGCGTCCTCTACCAGAACGACGACTACGGCAAGGACATGCTCGCCGGCCTGCGAAACGGCCTCGGCAAGAAGGCGGGCCTGATCAAGTCGAAGCAGAACTACGACGTCACCGACCCGGACGTGCAGTCACAGGTCGCCAGGCTGAAGGCGGCCAAGGTGAACACGGTGATGCTGTTCGCGACTCCGAAGTTCGCGATCCAGACCTACGTCTACGCGAACAAGCTCGGCTGGCGGCCGCGCGTCTACGTGAACGCCGTCTCGAGCGCGGCCAACATCATGGGCCTCGCGACCGCGGGGACGAGCAGGAAGCAGACCGAGGGCTCGATCTCGATCGTCTTCCTCAAGGACCCGACGGACCCCCACTGGAGGAACGACCCGGGCGCCAGGCTCTACCGCTCGATCATGAAGCGCTACAAGGGCGGGAACCCGAACGACGTCTACGCCGTCTACGGCATGTCGGCCGCGCACACCTTCGTCGCGGCGCTGAAGAAGGCCGGTAAGAACCCGACGCGCGCCTCGATCATGAAGGCGGCGACGAGCCTGAACGTCAAGAACGACCCCTTCCTGCTTCCGGGCATGACCGTGCACACGAGCAAGAGCGACCACTTCCCGCTCGACCAGGCCAAGCTGCAGCGCTACCACAACGGGCACTGGGTGTCGTTCGGCGGCTTGTTCCGCGTCCGGTAACGCGCCCTGCAGCCGCGACGGTGGGTCAGACCACCACGCCGGCGAAGTCGGCACGGCCTCTCTGGTCGGCGCCGCCGAGTCGGCGCCTTGGACGGCCTGTTCCGGGGTTAGGTAGTCGCGAGCCCGGGCTCGGGACGCGGGGGCACGCGGACGAGCTGGCGGCGGCGCACCGGCAGCAGGCTGATCACGCCGACGGTGATCGCGACGCCGAGCCACTGCGTCCAGCGCAGCTGGTCGCCGAAGACGTAGATCCCCACGAGCGCCGCGGTGACGGGGAAGGCCAGCTCGCCGATCGCCGCGAGCAGGGCGGGCGTGCGGCGAAGGCCGTAGTAGTAGAGGTTGAGCGCCAGGAAGCCGGTCACGAGCGCGAGCACGGCGATCCAGAGGCTGTCGTGGGCGTTCGAGAAGGCGGGCTCGCCCTCCCACAGCAGGAAGAGGGCGCTCGCGAGCAGACCGAAGCCGAACCGGACGGTCGAGACGTGCTCGAAGGCGAGGCGCCGGCCGAGGTAGCGGCCGAAGACCGTGCCCAGGCCCCAGAGCACGGCGGCAGCGAGCGTCTCCACGATCGGCTCCCAGCCGTGGGCGTGCGGGTCGAGCGGGTGGGGCAGCGCGATCAGCCAGACGCCCGCCAGCGCCGGGACCAGGATCCAGGCGAAGCCCCGGCGCGGCTGCTCGCCGAGCACGAGCCAGGCTCCGAGGACGGCGATCAGCGGCTGCACCTTCTGCAGCACGACGACGGTGATGAAGTCCCCGTGGAAGAGCGCTTTGGTGAAGAGGATCGTCGCGATCGCCGAAGCACCCGCGCCGATCGCGACTCCCGCCCCGACGTACGACCAGCCGGCCCGCCAGAGCGCGGTGAACGCGGCGGCCAGCAGCGGCAGGGTCAGCGCGACGAGGACGACGTGCTCGCCGAAGACGATCGTGTACGCGGAGGTCGAGTCGGAGAGCGGCTTGCGGATCAGCCCGTCGAGGCCCCACATCATCGCGGCGAGGCTGACGAGCACGACTCCGGGGAGGCGGTTCAGGCTCCTCACGACCGGCGGAGCGTAGCTTCCTCGTAGCGGAGCAGGTCGTCCACGGTCTCGCGGCGGCGGATCAGCTCCGGCCGGCCGTCGGCGACGAGCACGGCGGCCGGGCGCGGGACCGAGTTGTAGTTCGAGCCCATCGAGAGCGTGTAGGCGCCGGTCGCGGGGACGGCCAGGAGGTCGCCGCGGCGAGGCTCGGGCAGGCGGACGCCCTCGATCAGGACGTCGCCGGACTCGCAGTGCTTGCCGGCCACGTCGTACGTGCCGGCCGCTGACTCGTCTGCGCGGTTTGCGAGCAGCGCGCTGTAGCGCGCGCCGTAGAGCTGCGGGCGAGGGTTGTCGGACATCCCGCCGTCGACGGCGACCCAGGTCAGCCCCGGGCTCGCCTGCTTGACGACGCCGACCCGGTAGAGCGTGACGCCCGCCCGGCCGACGAGCGAGCGGCCCGGCTCGAGGATCAGCGTCGGCGGCTCGCCGGGCCAGGCCTCCGCCAGACGGGCGAGCAGCGCGGCCACGAAGTCGCGGATCGAGGGCGGGTCCTCCTCCTCGACGTAGCGGATCCCGAGCCCGCCGCCCAGGTCGACCACCGTCGGCTCCCAGCCGAGCTCCTCGCGTGCTCGCGCGAGGAACGGCCCGAGCCAGTCGACGGTCTCCAGGCCGGCCTCCATGCGCAGGAGCTGCGAGCCGATATGCAGGTGCACGCCGGCCGGCTCGAGCCCCGCGTCGCGGGCGGCGCCGACGGCCTGCAGCGCCTGGTCGGGCGGAAGGCCGAACTTCGACCCCTCGTGGGCGGTGCGGATCTTCTCGTGCGTGTCCGCCGCGATCCCGGGCGTGACGCGGACGAGGACGTCGCGGACGCCCGCCGCCGCTGCGAGCGCGACCTCGTCCAGCGCGTCGAGCACGACGAAGCGCGCGTTTGCCGTCGCGGCCGCCCGCAGCTCCTCCTCGCTCTTGTTGTTCCCGTGCACGACGATCCGCTCGCCCGCGATCCCGGCCGCCAGCGCGAAGCGGAGCTCGCCGAGGGTCGAGACGTCGGCGCCGAAGCCCTCGCCGGCCAGCAGGCGCAGGATCGCCACGTTCGGCAGCGCCTTCAGGCTGTAGAGCGGTAGCGCGTCGGGAGCGGCGGAGCAGTAGGCACGCGCCGCCTGCTCGATCGTCCGCCTGCAGTAGACGACGAGCGGCGTGCCGAAGGACTCGGCCAGCACCGAGGCCGTGACGCCTCCGAGCGCCAGCTCGCCGTCCTCGACGACCGCCGTCTCGGGAAAGAGCGGGAGCACGCGGCCGATCGTAGTCCGCGTACCCTCCCAGCATGTCCGGAGTCCCGGAGGACTGGTACGACGGGTTCTTCGAGGGCGCCTGGCTCGACTACGCCTCCCGGGACGTCAGGCCGGGATGGACGGAGCAGACCGTCGAGTTCCTCGTGGAGCAGCTCGAGCTGCGGGAGGGCGCGCGCGTGCTCGACCTGGCCTGCGGCCGCGGGCGTGTCGCGATTCCCCTGGCGGAGCGCGGGGTGTGCGTGACCGGCCTCGATCTCAGCGCGCGCTCCCTGGAGCTCGCGCGCCTCCAAGCCGAGGACGCGGGGATCGAGCTGGAGCTGATCCGGCGCGACATGCGGGAGCTCGACGCAGTCGAGACGTACGACGTCGTGCTGAACCTCTTCTCGTCGTTCGGCTACTTCCACGAGCAGGCGGACGACGAGCTGGTCGTCGCGGCCGTTGCCCGTGCACTGGTGCCGGGAGGCGCGTTCTTCCTCGACACGATCAACCCGGTCGCCCTCGCCGCGGCCTTCGTCGCCCGGGACTGGCGCGAGTTCGACGACGGCACGGTGCTGGTCGAGGAGCGGTCGTACGACCACCTGCGCGGGCGCGACGAGGCGACCTGGACGTTCGTCGGCCCCGACGGCGGGCGCAGCGAGCTCCGACACTCACTGCGGGCCTACACCGCGCCCGAGCTCGTGGCGATGCTCGACCGGGCGGGGCTCGAGGTCGACGGCGCGTGGGGCAGCTGGGAGGGCGCGGAGCTCGGCGAGGGGCACCGAACGCTCCTGCGGGCCCGGAAGCGCGGCTAGCGAGTCCCGCGAGCCGTCAGCGGTCGCGGAGCAGCAGCGCGGCGGCCAGCTCGAGTGGAAGCCGCGGGAGCCGCCGTCGCGCGCTCGCGAGGGCGTCGCGCACCGCCTCGGCCGCCTGCTCGTGCACGCCTTCGCCGTGGCCGCAGAGCACGTGCTCGGGCTCGACCTCGGCGAGCCGGCGAGGCGGGACGAGGCGCAGCAGCGGGTGGACGCCGAGCGGCTCGCCCCGGAGTGCGAAGACGTGCGGAACCGTCCCGAGCGCCTCGGCGCAGACGAGCACCCGCCGCTCGGGCCACCACAACGCGGCCTCCTGCCACCGGCTGCGGCGGACGACCGGGATCGCCTCGAACGGCCCGACGCCGGAGTACGGGACGACGTGGTGCGGCACGGCGAGGCGCCGCGCGAGGCCCGCGCAGGCGCGCCGGTGGCGGTCGAGCAGCTGGATCACCCCGGCCGGCTCGCCGAGCGCACGGATGCGCTCCTCCACGCCGTCGCCGTCGGTCGGGTCGACGACCCAGACGCCGCCGCCGGCGAGCAGGGCGTGCGAGGCGAGGCGCAGCCGCGGACGCTCCGGCGAGATCCAGCCGAAGCTCCACTCCTGCTCGTCGACCCAGCGCGGCGCGCTCAGTCGCTCCACCAGCCGTTCAGCATGTCGGCGTCGCCCGGGCCGGTGTTTGGCGCGCCGATCGCGATCAGCTCGACGCCGTCCGGCCCGGCTTCGAAGCTGCGGGCGGCGTCCTTGTGCACGCGCAGCGCGTCGAGCGGGCGCAGCTCGACGATCTCTTCCTCGACCTTCGCCCGCGCGCTGCCGCCGATCACGACGTAGACCTCCTCCTGCGTCTTGTGCCGGTGCCCGAACGGCAGCCGGTAGCCCGGCCCGAGCCGCTGGTAGCTGACGCCGAAGTGCTCGAGCTCGAGCGGGACTCGGGCCATCCGCGCCTCGAGGTTGTCGCCGAGCCCGAACCTCGGCGCCTGATCCTCGACGTCGTCCTTCAGGTTGAGCTTGGTGTAGCCGTCCATGGCACCTCCTCGGATTTCGCCGGCCCCGATGCTAGAGTTCGCGCGGATGAAGCAGCTTCTCGAGTAGCGCAGGGGACACCGCGGCGAGGGCCGCGCCGGTTCCCCCAGCCTCTCGTTCGAGAGGCTTTTTCGTCTCTGGAGGCGGAATTGCAGAAGTACGACCCGAAGGCGATCGAGGCGAGGTGGCAGCGAGTCTGGGAGGACGAGCGCGCCTTCTACGTCGACAACCCCGCTCCGGGCGAGGAGCCTGCCGGCGCGTACTACATGCTCGAGATGCTGCCGTACCCCTCCGGCAACCTCCACATGGGGCACGTCCTCAACTACACGCTGGGCGACGTCGTCACGCACTTCCAGCGCCGGAACGGCAAGTGGGTGCTGCGCCCGATGGGCTACGACTCCTTCGGCCTGCCCGCCGAGAACGCGGCGATCAAGGAGGGCGGGCACCCGCGCGAGATCACCGAGCGCAACATCGTGAGCATCGAGCGCCAGATGCGCCGCCTGGGCTGGGCGATCGACTGGGACCGCGTCATCGCAGCGCACGACCCCGCCTACTACCGCTGGACGCAGTGGCTCTTCCTCCGCTTCCTGGAGCGCGACCTCGCCTACCGCAAGGAGTCGCCGGTCAACTGGTGCCCGAACGACCAGACGGTGCTCGCCAACGAGCAGGTCGTGGACGGCCGCTGCGACCGTTGCGGCGCCGAGGTCGAGGCGCGGAAGATGGAGCAGTGGTTCTTCCGCATCACCGCCTACGCGGACGCGCTGCTGCGTGACCACGAGCTGATCGACTGGCCCGAGCGGACGAAGACCATCCAGCGCAACTGGATCGGCCGCTCGGAGGGCGCCGAGCTGCTCTTCCGCATCGACGACCTGGACGTGGACGTGCCCGTGTTCACGACGCGCGCCGACACGGTCTTCGGAGCGACGTTCTTCGTGCTGGCCCCGGAGCACCCGCTCGTCGACACGATGATCGAGCGCTCGCCGAACGGGGCCGAGCTCGACGAGTACGTCCGCAAGTCGGCTGCGAAGCGTGGCGAGGAGCGGGCGACCGCGGAGGAGAAGACCGGTGTCTTCACCGGGTTCTTCGCGACCAACCCCGCGACCGACGCGCGCATCCCGGTGTGGGTCGCCGACTACGTGCTGATGGAGTACGGCACCGGCGCCATCATGGCCGTGCCAGGACACGACGAGCGCGACGGCGCCTTCGCTGCCCGCTTCGAGCTGCCGGTGAAGCAGGTCGTCGACGAGGAGCAGGGCGTGCTCGTGGGCTCGGCGCAGTTCAGCGGCCTGCCGGTGGAGGAAGGGCTGGCGGCGATCGTCGCCTGGCTGGGCGAGCGCGGCCGCGGCCGCCCCGCCGTGAGCTTCCGCCTGCGCGACTGGGGCTTCTCCCGCCAGCGCTACTGGGGCGCCCCGATCCCCGTGGTCTACTGCCCGGACTGCGGGATCGTGGCCGTGCCCGACGACGAGCTGCCGGTGCTGCTGCCCGAGGTCGAGGAGTACCGCCCGCAGGGCAAGCCGCCGCTCGCCTCCAACGAGGAGTGGCTGCGCGCGCCGTGCCCGTCGTGCGGGGGCGAGGGCACGCGCGAGGCCGACACGATGGACACCTTCGTCGACTCGTCCTGGTACTTCCTGCGCTACTGCGACCCGCACAACGACGAGGCGCCGTTCTCGCGCCGGCTGGCCGACTTCTGGGCGCCGGTCGACCAGTACATCGGTGGGATCGACCACGCTACCGGGCACCTGCTCTACTCGCGCTTCTTCGTCAAGGTGCTGAACGAGCTGGGAATGGTCGGTTTCCGCGAGCCGTTCCAGCGGCTGTTCCACCAGGGCTGGGTGAGGCAGGGCGGGACGAAGATGTCGAAGTCGCGCGGCAACGTCACCGCGCCGGACGAGCTGGCGGAGATGTACGGCGCGGACGCCGTGCGGCTCTACATCCTGTTCGTCGGGCCCGCCGACCAGGACATGGACTGGACCGAGGAGGGAATCGAGGGCGTCGGCCGGTTCCTGCGGCGCCTGTGGCGGATCGTGCACGAGGCCGCCGCCGCGGACGGCGGCTCTGGCGACGGCGGGCCGCTGGTACGCAAGGCGCACGAGACGATCGCGAGAGTGAGCGACGACATCGGCCGGCGCTTCGTCTTCAACACGCCGATCGCGGCCGTGATGGAGCTCGTCAACGAGCTCGGCCGCGACCCTTCGGCACCGGGCGCGCGTTTCGCGGCCGAGACGGCGGTCTCGCTGATTCAGCCGTACGCGCCGCACATCGCCGAGGAGCTGTGGGAGGCTCTGGGGCATTCGCGCCTCTGGGAGGCGCCGTGGCCGGCGGCGGACGAGGCGCAGCTGCGGCGCGAGACATTCGAGCTCGTGATCCAGGTGAACGGGCGCGTCCGCGACCGCGTGCAGGCCTCGACGGCGGAGACCGAGGACGAGCTGGTCGCGCGCGCGAAGGCCTCCGAGCGCGTGCAGGCACAGCTCGACGGCAGGGAGATCCGGCAGGCGATCGTCGTGCCGGGCAAGCTGGTCAACCTCGTCGTCTAGCGCGCCGGGCGAGAGGCGGTGTGCACGGCGGCGCGCCGCTCTCTTGTTCGCGCGCGCCCCTGGGTGGGTGGGGGCTTGGGACGGTACCCGTCGGGCTCGCACGAGAGTGTCACGTCTTCGTGCCGATTCCGTGCCTAACTCGTGGCACTTTCGGCACGAAGCGGTCACACACCCGTGGCAGCTTTTCGGGCACGCTCGTGGCATGCCGGAGTTCCTCCTCCAGCGGCGGCGGCTGCTCCTGGCCGCTGCCGGCTCACTCGCCGTGATCCTGCTCCTGGGCCGCTTCGTCCTGGCGGCGGGCACGACGACGCCCGCGGCGCCTCTTCCCCCGCCCCCGGCTGCCGCGGCTGGCGTGACCGGCCTCCCCTCCTCGCGGGTGGTGGTGGACGTGGTCGGAGCCGTGCGCCGGCCGGGCCTGTACCGGCTCGCGCAGGGCTCGCGGATCGCGGACGCCGTCGCCCGCGCTGGTGGGGCGAGCGGCAAGGCCGACCTCGCGCAAGTGAACCTCGCGGCGCCGCTCGCCGACGGCGAGCAGGTGGTCGTGCCGCGCCGCCGCGCGCCCGGGGCTGCTGTTGGGGGCCCAGCGGTGGGCCCAGGTGCTCCGGCCGCGCCCGTGCAGCTCAGCACCGCGACCCTCGAACAGCTCGACACGCTTCCCGGGGTCGGGCCTGCGACCGCCCAGAAGATTCTCGACTACCGCGAGAAGCACGGGGCGTTCTCCTCGGTTGACGAGCTCGACGCGGTGCCGGGCATCGGGCCGAAGCGCCTCGAGCAGCTGCGCGACCTGGTTGTGCCGTGAGCGTCGCGCCGCACCGATACGCGGCTGCGCTCTGCCTGGGGCTGGCTTCGGCGAACCTCGCGCGCGGCTCCTCAGTCGTCGCGCTCGGCGCCGCGACCCTCGTCATGCTGACCGCCGTCGCTGCCACCGCCGAGCGGCGAGCTCTTGCGCTCGTCGGCGCCCTCGTGCTGGTCGGCTGGTGGTGGGGCAGCGCCCGCCTTCAGGCGCTCGACCGCAGCGAGCTCTCAACGCGCGTGGAGACGTCCGAGCGAACGATTCTGACGGTGACGGCGCCGCCGCACCGCTCTCGCTTCCAGATCCGGATGACGGCGCAAGTGCGACAGTTCGGCCGCCTCAGCTTCCGCGAGGCCGTGCTCCTCGAGCTGCCGCTCGGCCGCGCGCCGCCACAGGGCGCGCTGATCGAGACCGTCGCTACGGTACGGCTCCCGCGTCCGGCGAAGAACGGGTTCGACGAAGCAGCCTGGCTTCGCCGTCGAGGTGTGCATGTCGTCCTCCACGCTGATCGCTGGCGCCTCCTGGGTCACCGCGGTGGGGTCGGCGGGATCGCCGACCACCTCCGCGCGGCACTCGCCCGTTCGATCGCGCCAGGTCTGCGAGGCGACCGCCGCGGCATCCTCGAAGGCGTCGTGCTGGGCGACGAGCAGTCGCTTCCGCCCGGCCTCCGCCAGGACTTCCGCACCTCGGGCCTGTACCACCTGCTCGCGGTCTCGGGCCAAAACGTCGTCCTCGTCGCAGCGGGAGCTCTCGCGCTCGCGTGGCTGCTCGGGATCCCGCGATGGCTCGGCGAGCTCGGCGCCCTCGGCGCGATCGCGGCGTACGTCCTGGCGGTCGGAGCGCAACCGTCGGTGATCCGCGCAGGGGTCTCGGGCGCCCTCGTGTCGCTGGCGTGGTTGGCGGCCCGGCCCGTCGACCGCTGGCACTTCTTCCTGCTTGGCGCGCTCGTCCTCCTCGCATGGAACCCCTACTCGCTGCTCGACCCGGGATTCCAGCTCTCCTTCGCAGCGGTCGCGGCGATTTTCGCGCTCGTGCCGCGGTTCCTCCGCGTGCTCGAGGGCTATCCGGTCCGGGCGAAGCTTGCCGGAGTGGTTGCAGTCTCGACCGCCTGCGGCCTCGCGACGGCGCCGATCCTGTGGCTCCAGTTCCATGCAGTCCCGTTGCTGACCGTTCCCGCGAACGCGCTCGCTGCACCCGCAATCGCGCCGTTGCTCGGGCTCGCGTTCGCGACGGTCCTTGCCGGGCTGGTCTTCCCGCCTGCGGCATCCGCTCTGGCGTGGCTGAACGGCTGGTGCGCTGCCTACCTCGCGACCTGCGCGCACCTCATAGCGGCCGTCCCCGGCGCCCAGGTCACGTCCGGGCGCTCGCTCACCGGGCTACTCCTCGTCGCTGCCGGAGCGGGCGCCTATGCTTGGCGCCGGTGGCTGAGCTCCTCTCCGCGTACCTGATCATCGGCACGGATCGCCCCAAGGTCACCCGTGCGCTGCGGCGCCTGCGCGACCGCGTCGGTGAGGCCGCGACCGAGCACCTGAGCGCCCACGATGCGAGCGGTGACGACGTGGCGGCCTCCTGCAACGCGCTCGGGCTCTTCACCGTCGAGCGGCGGCTCGTGATCGTCGACAGTGTCGAGCGCTGGAAGGCCCCGGACGTGAGGGCAGTCGACGAGTACCTGAAGCGGCCGGCGCCGACCACCGTGCTCGCACTCGTCGGCGATGAGGTCAAGCGCGACTCGACCCTTGCGAAGGCGGTGGCCAACGCCGGCGAGGTCCTCGTCTACGACCTCCCGACGAAGGGCCGCAGCAGGAAGGCCGACCTGCCGAAGTGGGTCGAGCAGCAGTTCACCGAGCGCGGCGTCCACATCGACCGCGACGCCGCCCGCGCGCTCGTCGAGCTCGTGGGCGAGAACGCCGACGAGATCCTGACCGAGGTAGACAAGCTCACCACGTGGGCCGCCGGTGAGCGCATCGGCGAGCGGGAAGTCGCAGATCTCGTCCCGGCCCGCGCGGAGATCCCGCCGTTCGACCTCACCGACGCGTGGGGCAGGCGCGACGTCGCGGCCGTGCTCGCTGCGAGCGAGCGCCTCGTCGAGCGCTCGGGAGACGCGCCGCGCGAGGTCCTGCTCCGCACCGCGGGCCTGCTCACGAACCACATCGGTCGCGTCCGCGACTGCCAGGCGCTCGATGCGGAGGGCGTCCCGCCGGCCGCGGGCGCAGAGCGTCTGAAGCGGAACCGCTTCTACGTGCAGAAGCTGTACGAGCAGGCGCGCAACTTCAGCCCGGAGGAGCTCGGCGACGCCGTCGTCCGACTCGCGGAGCTCGACTGGGCGCTGAAGGGCGGCAGCAAGCTTCCGGGCGAGCTCGCCTTCGCCCGCACGCTGGTCGAGATCACCCGCGTCCCGGCCGCGGCGCCGGCGGGCTAGACGCCTGCGCCGGAGGCGAGCTTCGCCGCCTGCGACTTCTTCCGCGCCGCCGCGTTGCGATGCAGAGCGCCGCGCGCCGCCGCCTTGTCGATCCAGCGAACGAGGGCGCGGTGCTCCTCGGCGATCCGCTCCTGGTCGCCGTCCTCCACGGCCGCGCGGAGGCGCCGCGTGAACGTCTTCACCGTCGACGCGTAGCGCAGGTTCTCGAGCCGCTCCTCTCCGGCGATCCGGACGCGCTTCTTCTGCTGCTTGATGTTGGGCATGGCGTGAAAATGCCCGCTCCAGCGGGCGGGCCGATGGTAGCAGCCGCGCGAGCAGGGCCGCCTCGGCGCCCTCTCGTCACCCTTTCGTGACAGACACGCGCGCCGTCCGCGACTACGCTCGCAGTGGGGAGGAGGCCGGGTGCACCTGACGCCGGCCTGCTCGGAGGGGCCCGGCCGAAAACGGACGCCCGGCCTCGTGCGTAGATGTGGGTGGAGCGCCAGGCTCCGGCGGAGGCCGTTCCTATACTCGCCCCGTGGACGAGGCAACCGCGGCCCGCGGCCGGCGGCTGGCGTGGTCGACGGCGATCTTCGCGCTCGCCACCGGCCTCTCGCGCATCCTCGGCCTCGTCCGCGAGGTGGTCGCCGCCTACTACTTCGGCGCGGCCGGCAAGATCAACGCCTTCACCGTCGCCTTCCAGGTTCCCAACCTGGTGCGGTCGCTCGTCGCCGACGCGGCCCTCTCCTCGGCCTTCGTCCCCGTCTTCAGCGAGCTGCTCGAGCGGGGCGAGCGCAAGCGGGCCTGGCGCGTGGCCTCGACGCTCTTCTGGCTGATGCTCCTGGGCCTCGGTGCCCTGACGGCCCTCTTCATCGTGCTCGCTCCGCTCGTGATCGCGCCGTTCGGCAACCCCGGCGGCGACAAGGCGTTGGCGATCGGCCTCTCACGCGTGCTCTTCCCGATCGTCGCGCTGCTCGGCGTCTCGGGCGTGATCGTCGGGATCCTGAACAGCTACGAGCACTTCACCGTGCCGGCGCTGACGCCGGTCTTCTGGAACCTGGCGATCATCGTCGGCCTGGTGATCGGCGTGCCGCGCGCCGACACGATCGACGCGCAGCTCTACGTCTACGCGTTCTCGATCCTGATCGGCACCGTGATCCAGGTGCTGCTCCCCGTGCCGTGGCTGCGCGGCCGGGACGGCCGCCTGCAGATGGTGCTCGACTGGCGCGACCCCGCCGTGCGCCGCGTCTTCACCCTGATGGTGCCCGTGACGATCGGCCTCGGCCTGATCAACTTCAACCTCGTCGTCGACTCGCTCTTCGCGTCGCGCCTGATCGACCCCGAGCTCGCGCCGACCGCGATCGACAAGGCCTTCCGCGTCTACATGCTCCCTCAGGGGATGTTCTCGGTCGCCGTCGCCACGGTGCTCTTCCCGTCGCTCTCGCGCCTCGCGGCCCGCGGGGACATGGAGGGCTTCCGGCACACCGTCGGCCTGGGCCTGCGCCAGATCGCCTTCCTGCTCGTCCCCGCGAGCGTGCTCTCGGCGGTCCTGGCCGAGCCGATCGTGCGTCTCCTCTACCAGCGCGGCGAGTTCGGGCCGGACCAGACACAGGTCGTCGCCGGCGCGCTCGCGGCCTTCGCCGCCGGCCTGACGTTCAACGGGACGATGCTGATGCTGAACCGGGCTTTCTTCAGCCTGCAGTCGCCGTGGATCCCCACCGCGGTCGCCCTGGGGAACCTCGGCCTCAACGCCGTCCTCGACGCCGCGTTCTACCGCTTCGGCACCTGGGGGATCCCGCTCTCGACCACGCTCGTGAACATCGCCGGCACCGCCGCCCTGCTCGACCTGCTGCGCCGTCGCCTCGGTCGCATCGAGTTCGGCGAGACCGCGCGAGCGTTCGGCAAGATCGTGCTCGCCTCGGCGGTCGTCGCCGTGGTCGCCTACGCCGTGTGGCGCGGCCTCGACTCGGGCCTCGGCCGTTCGCTCGGGGCCCAGATCGTCTCTCTCGGTCTCGCCCTGCTCGGCAGCGTGGCCGCGTACGCGCTCGCCTGCCGCACGCTCGGCGTGCGCGAGCTGCGTGCGCTGCTCTCTCTGCGCCGAAGGGCGGCGTGATCGCGTTCGAGCCGGTGCTGGCCGAGCACCTACCGCTCGTGCGCGAGTGGCTCGGGCGGCCGGACGTGCGCCGCTGGTGGCACGACCCCGACAGGAGCCTCGGTCACGTCGAGGACGCCCTGGCCGGGCGTGATGCGACGGTCTATTACCTGATCGTCGTCGGCGGCCGGCCCGTCGGCCCGATCCAGGCCTACCTCGTCTCCGACTTCCCGGAGTGGGAGGAGGTCGTCGGCCCGGGGCAGGGCCTCGCCGGGGTCGACCTGCTCATCGGCGAGGAGGAGGACGCGGGCCGCGGGCTGGGGCCGCAGGTCCTGGAGCAGTTCGCGCGCGAGATCGTCTTCGCGCGCCCGCAGACGCAAGCGTTGGTGGCGACCGTGGAGGAGGCCAACCGCCGCTCCTGGCGCGCGTTCGAGAAGGCCGGCTTTCGCCACGTGCGCGACGTCGAGGAGGAGGGCCTCCCGCACCGGCTGATGCGGCTCGACCGCCGCTACGCTCAGTAGCCCATGGAGCTGGAGCGCATCCGCAACTTCTCGATCATCGCGCACATCGACCACGGCAAGTCGACGCTGGCCGACCGCATCCTCGAGCTGACCGACACCGTCACCGGTCGCGAGATGCGCGCGCAGGTGCTCGACACGATGGAGCTCGAGCGCGAGCGCGGGATCACGATCAAGGCGCAGGCCGTGCGCGTGACCTGGAAGGGCCACGAGCTGAACCTGATCGACACCCCGGGCCACGTCGACTTCACGTACGAGGTGTCGCGCTCGCTGCAGGCGTGCGAGGGTGCGGTGCTGGTCGTGGACGCGGCGCAGGGGATCGAGGCCCAGACCGTCGCGAACGCCTACCTGGCGATCGAGAACGACCTCGAGATCGTCCCGGTCGTGAACAAGATCGACCTCCCGCAGGCCGACCCCGACGGCGCGGCCGCGGAGATCGCCGAGCTCGTGGGCGACGACCCGGAGCACGTGCTGCGGATCTCGGCCAAGACCGGAGCCGGCGTCGCCGAGGTGCTGGACGCGATCGTCGAGCGGATCCCGGCGCCGGCCGGCGACCCCGAGGCACCGCCGCGGGCGCTCGTGTTCGACTCCTCCTACGACCAGTACCGCGGCGTCGTCGCGTTCGTGCGCGTCGTCGACGGCTCGTTCAGTGCCCGGGAGCCACTTCGCGCGATGGCGCAGGGCACGCGCTTCGAGTCCGAGGAGGTCGGCTTCTTCTCGCCGACGATGCGCGCGGCGGAGGCGCTCGGCGCCGGCGAGGTCGGCTACGTGATCACGGGCCTGAAGGACGTCAGCCGTCTCCGGGTCGGCGACACGCTCACCTCGGAGCGCACCCCGGCCGCGGAGCCGCTCCCCGGGTACAAGGACGTCAAGCCGATGGTCTTCGCGGGGCTCTTCCCGACGGACTCGGACGACTACCCGGACCTGCGCGACGCGCTCGAGAAGCTGAAGCTGAACGACGCAGCCCTCTTCTACGAGCCCGAGACGTCGCAGGCGCTCGGCTTCGGCTTCCGCTGCGGGTTCCTCGGCCTGCTGCACATGGAGATCGTGCGGGAGCGGCTCGAGCGCGAGTTCGACCTCGACCTGATCGTGACCGCGCCGAACGTGGCCTACCGCGTCCTGACGAAGGCCGGGGAGGAGGTCGAGGTTCACAACCCGGCGGAGATGCCGCGCGAGGTCGAGACCGTCGAGGAGCCGTACATCAGGGCCTCGATCATCGTCCCGAAGGACTACGTCGGCCCGGTGATGGAGCTGAACACCGAGCGGCGAGGCCGCTTCGACCACCTGGAGTACCTCTCCGAGGAGCGGGTGCTGCTGCTGTACGAGCTGCCGCTGGCCGAGATCGTGCTCGACTACTACGACCAGCTGAAGTCTCGGACCCGCGGCTACGCCAGCTTCGACTACGACGTGGTCGGCTTCCGCGAGGGCAAGCTCGAGCGGGTGGACGTGCTGATCGCCGGCGAGCCGGTCGATGCGCTCTCGCTGATCGTCCACCGCGACGGGGCCTACGCGCGGGGACGCGCGCTCGTCGACCGCCTGCGCGAGGAGATCCCGCGCCAGTTCTTCGACGTGGCGGTGCAGGCGGCGATCGGATCGCGGGTGATCGCGCGCGAGACGATCAAGGCCAAGCGCAAGGACGTGCTCGCGAAGTGCTACGGCGGCGACATCACGCGCAAGCGGAAGCTGCTCGAGCGGCAGAAGGCGGGCAAGAAGCGGATGAAGCAGGTGGGCGCGGTGGAGGTGCCGCAGGAGGCCTTCCTCGCCGTGCTGAACCTGGACGGGAGCAGGAAGTGAGCGCCGTCCGTCACCTCTACGTGCACCTGCCCTTCTGCGCCTCGCGCTGCGGCTACTGCGACTTCGTCACCGTCGTCGGGCGCAGCGGCCAGCACCGGGCGTACGTGGACGCGCTGCTCACGGAGCTGGAGATCGAGCGCGCCGTGCTGGCGCCGCGGCTCGAGAGCGTGTTCCTCGGCGGCGGGACGCCGACGCTGACCGAGCCGCGGGAGCTCGAGCGCCTGCTGCGGGCGCTCCCGACCGCCGAGGAGCTGACCGTCGAGGCCAACCCGGAGACCGTCACGCCCACGCTGGCGCGGCTGCTGCGCGAAGGTGGCACCACGCGCGTCTCGCTCGGGGCGCAGAGCTTCCAGCCGCGCCTGCTCTCGGTGCTGGAGCGGCGGGCGGGGCCGGACGACGTCCGCCGCGCCGTCTACGCTCTGCGTGATGCCAACCTTGACAACGTCTCGCTCGATCTCGTCTACGGGATCCCCGGCCAGAGCGCCGCCGATCTCCACGCCGATCTGAGCGAGGCGCTCGCGCTGGGCCCGGAGCACCTCTCCTGCTACGAGCTGGAGGCGAAGCCGGGGACGCGTTTCACCCATGCGCACGGCGCCGAGCTCGCGCGTCAGGCCGAGACGATGGAGACGTACTTCGAGCGCGTGGTCGCGCGACTGACGGAGGCGGGCTACCGCTGGTACGAGACTGCGAACTTCTGCCGCTCGCCGCGGCTCGCCGACGGGCGTGACCTCCGCTCCCGGCACAACCTCGCCTACTGGCGCGGCCGGGACTACCTCGGTCTCGGGATCGGCGCGGTCTCGACAATCGACGTCGAGCGCCGGCGGAACACGCCGCGCCTCGGGCGTTACCTCGCGTCGCTGGGCGCGGGGAAGCGGCCGGAGCGGGAGGTCGAGCTGTTGCCGGAGCGTGTCCGGCGCTCGGAGCGCGTGCTGCTCGGACTGCGGCTCGACGAGCCGCTGCAGCTGGACGGCCTCGCGGACGCCGTGGACACCGACGCGCTCGTGCGGCTCGAGCGACTGGGCCTGGTTTGTCGCGACGAGGGCGGCGGGGCGCTCGCCCTGACGGAGCGCGGGCGCTTCCTCGGCGGCGGCGTGACGGCGGAGCTTCTCGCCTAAAATCCCTGCAAAGTGACCCGAACTGTCGTCGACGTGGAGCTGACCGACCGCCAGCGGACGATCCTGCGCGGGGTCGTCGAGGTGTACGTCTCGAGCCGTCAGCCGGTCGGGTCGCGAACCCTCGTCGAGCGCACGGGCCTCGACGTCTCGACCTCGACCGTCCGGGGCGAGCTCGCGGAGCTCGAGCGCCTCGGCCTGCTGACGCACCCGCACACGTCGGCGGGACGCATCCCGACCGAGCGTGGCTATCGCTACTACGCCGACCGCCTGCTCGAGCGGCTCGACCCGCAGCCGGGAGGCTTCCCGCTGGACCTGATCGCCGCGCGGAGCGAGGTCGACTCGGCGCTGCAGGCGACGACCGAGATGCTGTCGGAGCTGACGCGGCTGCTGGCGCTCGTGTCGGCGCCCCCGCTCGGCAGCGCGACCGTCAGGCACGTCGAGGTGCTCCTGCTCCAGCCCCAGGTGGTGATGGTGGTCGTGATCACCTCGACCGGCAGCGTCACCAAACGGGTCTTTCGCTTCGAACGTGCCGTCGATCCCGGTCTCGTCAGCTGGGCGACGCAGTACATGAACGACCGCGTGGCCGGCCTCGAGCTCGGGAGCAACCTGCTGCGCCGCCGCCTCGACGAGCCGGGCCTCGGCGCACAGGAGACCGGGTTCCTCGCGACCCTGCGGCCGCTCTTCGACGAGGCGCTCGCCGCCGAGGAGCAGAGCCTCTACGTCGGGGGCACCGTCGGCCTGCTGGAGGACCTCCAGGGCAAGGAGCTCGAGAGCTACCACGGGCTGCTCGAGGTGCTCGAGAAGCGTGCCGCGCTGCTCGAGGTGCTCAGCCAGGCGCTCGACCCCCGCCGGCCGTTCGTCCGCGTCGGCCCCGAGCTGGAGCACCCCGCCCTGCGCGATCTCTCGCTCGTCGGCGCCTCGTACGGTCTGACGAACCGGACGCTCGGGGCCGTCACGCTGCTGGGGCCGGTGCGGATGGACTACGAGAAGGCGATCCGCTCGGTCCGGGCGGCCGCGCACGAGCTCTCGCGCTTCGTCGAGGAGCTCTACGACGACAACTAGGAGGGCTTGGGCAGAACGGTGCACGTTCTCGGGGCGAGCGGCGCGCTCCCGCCGGCCTCGTCGCTGTTCCGTGAAGCCCTCCCGGTAGCGGGCGGGGTACCCTCCGAGCCAGGATGGCGACGAGCCAGCACGACTACTACGAGCTCCTCGGCGTCTCGCGCTCGGCCGGCGAGGCCGAGATCAAGAAGGCCTTCCGGCGGCTCGCGCGCACGCTTCATCCCGACGTCTCCGACGAGCCCGACGCCGAGGAGCGCTTCCGCGAGGTGGTCGAGGCCTACGAGGTGCTCTCCAAGCCGGAGACGCGCGAGCTGTACGACCGCTACGGCCACGAGGGGCTCCGCGGCGGCGGGTTTACTCCGACGACCTTCGACCTCGGCAGCCTCGCCGACCTCTTCGGCGCGTTCTTCGGTGACGACCTCTTCGGGGTCGCCGGCCGGGCGCGCCGCGCACGCGGCGCCGACGTCGTCGCGCAGATCGAGATCGAGCTCGTCGAGGCTGCCCGCGGCGTCAGGCGCCAGGTGCCCTTCCCGGTCACGGTCGCGTGCGCGACCTGCGGCGGCAGCGGCGCGAAGTCGGGCACCGAGCCGGTCGTCTGCGCAACCTGCAACGGCCACGGCCGGCTGCAACAGGTCACCCGAACGGCTTTCGGCGAGTTCGCACGCTCCCAGACCTGCCCTGCCTGCGGCGGCGCGGGCCGCCTCGTCGAGGAGCCGTGCGCCGACTGCAACGGCTCCGGGCGCACGGTCGAGGAGCGCGCGCTCGACGTCGACGTGCCGCCGGGGATCCACGACGGGCAGCAGATCCGGATCTCGGGCGAGGGTCACGCCGGCTCGCTCGGCGGCCGCGCCGGCGACGTCTACGTCCAGGTGCACGTGAAGCCCGACCCGCGCTTCGTGCGCGAGGGCAACGACCTCTTCTGCACGATCGACGTGACGATGACCGACGCCGCCCTCGGGACGAAGGTGAAAGTCCCGACCCTCGACGGGGACACGGAGCTCGAGCTCGAGCCTGGCACGCAGCCGGGAACGTTGCACGTCCTGCGCGGCCGCGGCATGCCGGTGCTGCAGGGCTTCGGCCGCGGCGACCAGCGAGTCCTCGTGAACGTGCACGTCCCTCGGCGGCTGACCGAGGAGCAGCGTCGTCTGCTGGAGGAGTTCGACCGGAGCGCCGGCTCCGAGGCGTACGAGGCGGACGAGGGGTTCTTCCAGAAGCTGAAGAGCGCCTTCCGCTGAGCGCGCTCCGCCGCGTCTCCGCATCCGTCCCCGCCGAGCGAGCCGAGGCGGCGCGGGCGCTGATGCTCGAGCTCTTCCCCGAGGGCTTCGAGGAGCTCGACCACCCCGACGGCCTCGAGCTCGTGGCCTACACCGACGACGCCGGCGAGGAGCGGCTGTGGGCGGCGTTCGGCGAGGTCGCGGCCGAGGACATCGCGTCGGGCTGGGAGGAGCGCTGGCGGGAGTTCCACCGGCCGGTCCGCGTCGGCAGCCTCTGGGTCGGCCCGCCGTGGGAGGAGCCGCCGCACGACGCGGACGCGATCGTCGTCGACCCCGGCCGCGCATTCGGCACCGGCGGCCACGCGACGACGCGGCTGTGCCTGCGGCTGCTCGCCGAGCTCGAGCGCGGGAGCCTGCTCGACGTCGGGTGCGGCTCGGGCGTCCTGGCGATCGGCGGCGCGCGGCTCGGCTACAGGCCGGTGACGGCGCTCGACCACGACCCGGCCGCGATCGAGGCGACGCAGCGGAACGCCGCCGCGAACGGCCTCGTAGTGGACGTCCGCCTGGCCGACGCCCTGGCCGAGGCTCTGCCTTCCACCGACGTCGCAGTGGTCAACATCTCGGCCGAGGCGGTCGAGAGGCTCCTGCCCGTGCTCGACGCCGGCGCGATCGTCACCTCCGGGTATCTCGAGCGCGACGCGCCGTCGTGCGAAGGGATGAGGCGCGACGGGCGGCTCGCGGAGGGCGGCTGGGCGGCAGACGTCTTTCGACGCGAGGAGTAGAGTCGGCGCCGTGGCGACCTTCTCGGTGCGTTTTCTGGGTTGCAAGGTCTCGCACGTCGACGCGCAGGAGATCCGTGAGCGCCTGCTCGCCGACGGACACAGCGAGCTCGCGGACGCCGCAGACGTGGCCGTGGTGAACACCTGCTGCGTCACGCACGAGGCGGTTCGGAAGTCGCGCCACGCCGCCTCCGGCGCGGCGCGCACCCACCGCCGCGTCTACGTCACCGGCTGCGGCGCCTCGCTCGCCGCCGACGGCTTCGCGGGGCTCCCGGAGAACGTCGTCGTGGTGGCGCGCCGGAGCGAAGACACGCCGGCCGCGGTGGCACGCGACGTCGGCGCGATCGGCTGCGTCAGGGCCGACGCGAGGCTCGAACGGGTTCGCGCCTTCGTGAAGGTGCAGGACGGCTGCAGCTTCTCCTGTGCGTTCTGTGTGATCCCGCAGGTGCGGGGCCCCTCCCGCAGCCGTCCGGCGGAGGCGGTGCTGCGGGAGGTGCGCCGCCGCGCCGACCAGGGCCACCGCGAGGTCGTGCTCACCGGTATCAACCTCGGCTGCTACCGCGACCGGGCCGCCGGCCTCGACCTGCCGCGCCTCGTCCGCGAGGCCGGCGCCGTACCGGGCCTCGCCCGCCTGCGGCTCTCCTCGATCGAGATCAACCACGTCACCGGCGAGCTCGAGGCC
>DATIFC010000167.1:0-6739 GCA_035455445.1 Gaiellaceae bacterium
GTGGTCGGCGTTGTACGCCTCCATGCCCGGCACCGCGGCGCGGACGTTGGCCTGCGCGGCGGACTTGTTCGCCCGCGTGCGGAAGCTCAGGTACGAGGGGATCGCGATCGCAAGCAGGATCCCGAGGATGATGATCACGACCAGAAGCTCGATGAGGGTGAAGCCCTCGTCGCGCCGCACCTGGCCGAGTCGGTGCGAAAGTGCAGACATGCGTGGTCCTCCTTGAGGGGTGCGCAGATGGCCTGCGGCCCTTATCGGCCCGCCCGACCGCCGCGGCCCACCCCCCGAAAAGGTGAAGTCGACGGCCCGGTCGGGGCGCGTCTCGCAGACCCTCAAGTACCGGAATCGCCCTGCCGATAGCGCACGCAGCGGCCATGGCGGAGACCCCGTACTCGATCGACGACCTGCTGGAGCAGATGGTGGCGCGGAACGCCTCCGATCTGCACGTCGCCGTGGGCGCGCACCCCGTCGTCCGCGTGCGCGGGAAGCTCGAGCCGCTGCAGGAGATTCCCCCGTTGACGCCGGACACCACCCAGCAGCTGCTCTACCGGATCCTCTCGACCGAGCAGCAAAAGCACCTCGAGGTCGACCGCCAGATCGACCTCGCGCACTCGATCCCGGGCCTCGCGCGCTTTCGCGTGAACGTGTACTGGCAGCGCGAGGCGCTCGGTGCCGCCTTCCGCCTGATCCCGACCGAGATCAAGACGCTCGAGGAGCTCGGGATCCCCTCGGTGCTCCACGCGCTCGCCGACCGGCCGCGCGGCCTCGTGCTCGTCACCGGGCCGACCGGCTCCGGTAAGTCGACTACGCTCGCGGCCCTGATCGACGAGATCAACCGCAAGCGCGCGGAGCACATCCTCACGATCGAGGACCCGATCGAGTTCGTGCACCGCCACAAGCGCTGCGTCGTCAACCAGCGCGAGATCGGCGTCGACGCGACGAGCTTCGCCGATGCCCTCCGCGCCGCCCTCCGCCAGGACCCCGACGTGATCCTCCTCGGCGAGATGCGCGACCTCGAGACGATCTCGACCGCCCTGACCGCGGCCGAGACCGGCCACCTCGTCTTCGCCACCCTCCACACCCAGAGCGCGCCCGGGACGATCGACCGCGTGATCGACGCCTTCCCGGCCGCGCAGCAGGATCAGATCAGGATCCAGCTTGCCGCCACGCTCGAGGGCGTCGTCACCCAGGCGCTGCTCCCGACCGCCGACGGCGCGGGCCGCGTGCCCGCCCTCGAGATTCTCTTTCCCGACGACGCGGTGCGGAACCTGATTCGCCAGGCCAAGGTCGAGCAGGTCTACTCGGTGATGCAGACCGGCACCGCGCGCGGCATGCAGACGATGGAGCAGTCGCTCGCCGACCTGACCCTGCGCGGAGTCGTCACCTTCGACGTGGCGCTCTCGCGCTCCAGCCGCCCGGAGCAGCTGGTCGGGATTCTCGAGCGCGCCGGCTTCGAGATCCCGGGCGACCCGGCCGCGCCCGCGGCTGCCTTGCGACTGGCGGAGGGCTAGGCCGTGGCCGACTGGAACAGGGAAGAGCCCGTCGAGGAGCCCGCGGTCGACGAGACCGACGAGCTCTCGCAGCCGGTCGCCGACGCGCCACCGGAGCTCGAGCTCGAGCCCGACCTCGAAGCGCTCGACGAGCCGGCGGAGAAGACCTCGCTGCTGAAGAAGGAGATCTCCTTCCGGCGCAAGCCGAAGCAGCCGAAGGCGAAGAAGGAGAAGCCTCGGACGCGCCCCAAGCAGCCGAAGGCGAAGGGCTCGGGCCTGAAGAAGGAGATCTCGTTCCGGCGCAGGCCGAAGCCCGCGCGGGGCGAGGCGGACGAGCCGAAGGCGAAGAAGCCGCGCCGCAGGCGCGACGCCGGCCACCGCCGCGTCAAGCGTCTCGTCGGCCTCAAGATCGGCGGCTCGCAGCTGGCGGCCGCGCGCGTCGTCAACAACGGCGCGCCCGAGCTCGTCCAGGTCGCGCGCGAGCCGCTCGAGAGCGGCATCGTCGTCGGCGGCGAGCTGCGCGAGCCGGAGCTCCTGGCCGAGGCGCTGCGCGCCTTCTTCCGCAAGCACAAGCTCCCGCGCCAGGGCGTGCGGCTCGGGATCGCCAACAACCGCATCGGCGTCCGCATCTTCGAGATCGCCGGGATCGAGGACCCGAAGCAGCTCGAGAACGCCATCCGCTACCGCGCCCAGGAGGCGCTGCCGATCCCGATCGAGGAGGCCGTGCTCGACTACCACGTGCTCGGGCACCGCGTCGACGACGAGGGCCAGCGCCTCAGCCGGATCCTGCTGGTCGTCGCCTACCGCGAGCTGATCGACCGCTACGTCGCCGCCTGCAAGAAGGCGGGCGTGCGGCTGGCCGGGATCGACCTCGAGGCGTTCGCGCTGCTGCGCGCCCTGGGCCGGCCGAAGCCGGAGGGCGAGCAGCCCTCGGACGCGGCGCTCGTCGTCGTCTCGATCGGCCACGACCGCTCGACCTTCGCGGTCTCGGACGGCCGCGTCTGCGAGTTCACGCGCGTGCTCGACTGGGGCGGGCAGACCCTCGACGTCGCAATCGCGCGCGAGCTCGACTGCGCTCCTTCCGAGGCCGAGCCGGTGAAGCGCGAGCTCTCGCTGACGGGCACCCTCGTGCCGGACGGCCTGACCCAGGAACAAGCGGATCGAGCTCGCGAGGCGGTGAGGCGCCAGCTGCAGGCCTTCGCGCGCGAGCTCGTCTCCTCGCTCCAGTTCTACCAGAACCAGCCCAACTCCCTGGGCATCGGCGAGATCGTGATCACCGGCGGCACCGCGCACCTCGGCGGGGTCGCCGACGAGCTGCAGCGGCTGATCGGCGTCCGCGTCGACGTGGGCGACCCGTTGCTGCGCGTCAAGCTCGGGAAGAAGCTCCGCGAGACCGAGCAGCTCGGCTCGCTCGCGGTCGCGATCGGCCTCGGGATCGAGGACTGAGAGCCAATGCGCGCGATCAACCTGCTTCCGAGGGACGACGCCCGCCGCGGGCGGCCGCAGAAGCCGCAGTGGCTGGTGCTCGTGCCGGTCGTGCTCGCCGTGCTGCTCACGGCCGTGATGTCGGCGCTGTTCCTCTCGGCGAGCGGCAAGGCCAAGGACAAGCAGGCCGAGCTCGCCACGCTGCAGGCGGAGCTGGCCGCGATCCCGACGCCCGACGCGACGAAGGTGAAGACCCAGTCGGCGCTCGCGGCCGACAAGCAGGCGCGCGTGGCGGCGCTCAGCGGCGCGCTCTCGCGCCGGGTCGCCTGGGACCGCGTCTTCCGCGAGCTCTCCCTCGTCCTGCCCGACGACGTCTGGCTCGCGACGATCTCGGCTAAGGCGCCCGTCCCGTCGTCCGTCGCGACCCCCCCGCCGCCTGCCGTCGCGGGGGCCGCCCCCGCCGCGACGCAGTTCACGCTCGACGGCTACACCTACTCGCATGCCGCCGTGGCGCGCCTGCTCTCGCGGCTGGCGATCGTGCCGGATCTCGTCAACGTCCAGCTGCAGCAGAGCACGCGCACGAAGCTCGGTGCCGCCAACGCGGTGCACTTCACGATCGCCGCCGACGTGCGCCGGCCGGGAGGCGGCCAGTGAAGCGCCCGATCTCGCAACCGGTCGTGATCGCGCTGATCGTGCTCGGCTTCCTGATCGCCGGGCTCGGAGGGTGGTTCCTGCTGATCGGCCCGCAGCGCTCGAAGTCGGCGGACCTCGACCGCCAGATCGCCGACACCCACAGCGCGATCGACGCCGCCCAGGCGCTGACCCTCGAGGCGAAGAAGGGCGCGAAGATCCGGGTCGCCGACCTGTACCGGCTGACCAAGGCGATGCCGGACCAGGTCGACATGGCCGGGATCCTGCTCGAGCTGAACCAGGTCGCCGCCGACAGCGGCATCACCTTCGAGCAGATCACTCCGTCCACCACCGCGACCCCGATCTCCGGCTACCTGGCGATCCCGATCACGGTCGAGTTCCAGGGCAACTTCTACGACCTCTCGGACTTCCTCTACCGGCTGCGCAACCTCGTGGACGTGCGCCAGGGGACGCTCGACGCGACCGGCCGCCTGTTCGCGATCGACGAGGTCGACTTCGCCGAGGCTCCGCCTCCTCCCGGCTTCCCGCAGATCCGCGCGCACCTGGTCATCGACGCCTTCGTCTTCGGCACCGGCACTGCCCCGACGGTCGCCCCCGCCGGGACGACGGGCGCGACCGGAGCCACCGGTGCGTCCGGCGCCACGGGCGCGACGGGAGCCGGCGGCGCGACGCCTCCGGCCGACGCGGCCGCGACCCCGGCGGGGACCTGACGATGGCGAAGAAGATCGACCCCAAGGCAAAGGCCAAGCGCCAGAAGATCATCGCCGGAATCGGCGGCGTGATCCTGCTCGGGCTGCTCGCATTCCAGGTTCCGCGGACGCTGAAGATGCTGAACCCGCCGAGCGACGCCTCCGCCTCCACGCCCTCGGCGAGCTCGACTCCGACCACGCCGCTCGCGGCTCCCTCGCTCGCGGGCGGCAACGCGACGTCGGGCGCAGCGGCGAGCGGCGGCGACGGCCTGGTCGACAGCGACGCGGTGCCTGCGCCGCAGTCGGGGCAGCTGCTCGCGTTCGGCCTCTTCCGCACGAAGGACCCGTTCGTACAACAGCTCGACCTCGGCGCGACCGGCTCCGCGGGCGCTACGCCCGCCGCAGGCACGACCGGCACGACCGGTGCGACGGGCTCGGCCGGCGCGAAGCCGACGAAGCCGCCGGCGAGCGGCGGCGGCAGCAGCGGCGGCACCGCACCGCCCGCCTCCACGGCGCCGACCGCGGTCACCACCGCCGAGATCTCGGTGAACGGCGTTGCGCAGACCGTTCAGGTCGGCGACGTCTTCCCGTCCTCGGATCCGTTCTTCAAGCTCGTCTCGCTGACGCGGAAGAGCGCGAAGATCTCGATCGCCGGCGGCTCGCTGGCCAACGGCGCCGCCACCGTGACGCTCACGAGGTCGAAGCCGCTGACGCTGCAGAACACGAGCGACGGCACCCGCTACGTCCTGCGCCTTCTCTCCGTCTCGTAGCGCCCGCCGAGCCGACCAAGTAACAGACTGTTACTAGCCGGTCGACTGGTCGAAGGTCGACGTCAGGCGCGCGAGCGGGCGTGCCGAGAGCTTCGACGCGTCGCGGACGACCACCGTCACCAGCTTGAGCGGGCGGCCGCTGGTCGGCGTCGTGGTGGTGATGTAGCTGTCGACGCGGTACGGCTTGCGGTCGGCGCCGGTGACCGTGCGGCTCGGCTGGCACTCGTTCGGCAACGGCGAGCCGCTGCAGGTGGCCGTCGTCTCGCCGGAGGTCGAGTTCGGGCACGAGGCTCCGAGGGCGCTGTCGCACCTGTAGGTGTCGTCGACGCTCCCGAGCGCCGTGCTGTCGAGGGCGATCGCGCTGTAGGTGAGCGCCCGGTAGAGCTCCATCTGCTGGTCGGCAAGGGCCGAGGCCGTCGAGATCCGGCTCGCGCGGTTGAGCGCGAACATGCCGGTCTGGTACGCGGCCACGACCGCGAGGATGCCGATGTTCAGCATCACCATCGCCATCAGGAGCTCGATCAGGCCGAAGCCGTCCTCGGTGCGTAGCCGCGTGCGCACGAAGAGCGGTATCGGCAGGCCGCTCGCATCCCTCAAGCGGGCGAATCCCCCTGCCGATAGCGCCTGTGTATGGCGGCGTACACCTACAGCGCGATCAACGCTGAGGGTCTGCAGCTCGACGGCGAGGTGCACGCGCCCGACCTCGAGGCGGCCCGCGAGCAGCTCCGCGTCCGCGGCCTGCTGGCCGAGTTCATCGAGGAGCTGCCCGCGAGCGGCGAGGAGAGCGTCCGCACCGTCTTCAAGAAGATCAAGCCGAAGACCCTGCAGATCTTCTCGCGGCAGTTCGCGACGATGATCGAGGCCGGCCTGAACGTCGTCAGCTCGCTCGTGATCCTCGAGGAGCAGACCGACGACCCGTACTTCGCGCTGGTGATCAAGGAGCTGCGCGCCGACGTCGAGGGCGGCCTGCTGCTCTCGCAGGCGATGGCGCGGCACCCGAAGATCTTCAGCCGCCTCTACATCGCGATGGTGGAGGCCGGCGAGGCCGCGGGAATCCTCGACCAGGTGCTCGACCGCGTCGCTCTCCAGATCGAGAAGGAGACGCAGATCAGGCGCCGCGTGAAGGGCGCGATGATGTACCCGACGATGGTGCTGATCTTCGCCACCCTCGTCCTGATCGGTCTGTTGATGTTCCTCGTGCCGGTCTTCGTGAAGATCTTCGCGCAGCTGAACGGCCAGCTGCCGACGCTGACGCAGTGGGTCGTCGCCGCGTCGGACCAGCTGCGCAGCCACTGGTTCATCATCTTCCCGGCGATCGGCCTCGCCATCTGGGGCGTCCGGCGCTTCAAGAGGACCGAGACGGGCCGCCGGCTCTGGGACCGGACGAAGCTGAAGATCCCGATGAAGATCGGCGACGTCGTCCTGAAGGTGACGATGGCGCGCTTCACTCGGACGCTCTCCACGCTCGTGGCCGCCGGCGTGGACATCATCAAAGCGCTCGAGATCACCGGCTCGACCGCGGGCAACTGGGTGGTCGAGGACGCGATTCGGGACATGCGCGAGCAGGTCCATGCCGGAGTTCCGATCGCCCAGCCGCTCGTGGAGCACCCCGTGTTCCCGCCGATGGTCGGCCAGATGGTCAAGATCGGCGAGGAGACGGGAGAGCTCGACGCGATGCTGGGCAAGATCGCGGACTTCTACGAGGAGGAGGTCG
>DATIFC010000168.1:0-4607 GCA_035455445.1 Gaiellaceae bacterium
CTCGACGCGCTCGGGCGTGTAGACGTGCACGTCGGAGACGCCGCGCGGGGTCATCATCAAGGCGACGTTGTCGCTGACGAGCTGGAAGGCGTCGCGGTCGGTCGAGACGACGGTCGTCCGGATCCCCGCCTCGTCGGCGCGATGGGCAAGGGTCGCGATCACGTCGTCGGCCTCCCAGCCCTCGAACTCGAGGTTGCGGTAGCCGAACGCCTCGACGATCGGCCGGAAGTACGGGAACTGCTCCCGCAGCAGGTCCGGCATCGGCTTGCGCTCGATCTTGTACGTCTCGAGCAGCTCCGTCCGGTGCACCGGCCGCGTGTCCCACGCGACGGCGACGCCCTTCGGCCGGTAGTCGGCTAGCAGCTTGAAGAGCATGTTCGCGAAGCCGAGCAGGGCGTTCGTGGAGAAGCCCTCGCTCGTCGCCAGCTCCTCCGGCAGCGCGTAGAAGGCCCGGTAGGCGAGGTTGTTGCCGTCGACGAGGAACAGTTCGGACTCGCGCGCGGGACCGTCGTCGAGCTGCAGCTCCGCTCCCGTCAGCGTCTTCGGAGACATCTCTGCGAGTCTACGTCCCTTGAGCCGGCTCGAAGTCGTCCCCTTCGCCGACGAGCACCTGGAGGCCGCCGCGGCGCTGCTCGCGGCCCGTCACGCGCGCCAGCGCGGCGCCGAGCCGCTGCTCTCGCCGCGCTACGAAGACCCCGCCGCGGCGCGCAAGGAGCTGGAGCGCGTGTGGCGCGGCGAGGCCGCGTCGGGGGCGGCCGGGCTGCGCGACGGGAGGCTCGTCGGCTACCTCGTCGGCGCGAGACGCGAGCATCCCGTCTGGGGCAAGAACACCTGGGTCGAGGCCGCCGGCCACGCGGCGGAGGAGGCCGAGGACGTGCGAGACCTGTACGGGCTCGCGGCGGCGCGCTGGGTCGACGAGGGCCGGCCGCGCCACTGGGCCGTCGTCCCGGCGCACGACACGGCGCTGCTCGACGCCTGGTGGCGGGTCGGCTTCGGCCAGCAGCACGCCCACGGCATCCGGGAGGTGCCGGCCGAGGTCGAGGTGCGCGTTCCCGGCGGCTACGAGATCCGCGGCCCTCGCGAGGACGAGATCGAGCAGCTGATCGAGCTCGACCTCACGCTCCCCGAGCACCAGCAGCGTGCGCCGGTCTTCGGCGGCCTCGGGCTGCCGACGCGCGAGGAGTCGCGGGAGGAGTGGCTGAAGACGCTCGCGGGAGACGAGGAGACGATCCTGATCGGCGCGCACGAGGGGCGCCCCGTCGCCTGCTGGGCGTACGTGGACGTGACGCACTCGAACGAGCACCGCGGCCTCGTCCGGCCGGACCACGCCTGCTTCCTCGGCTTCGCGGCGACGCTGCCCGAGGCGCGCGGCAGCGGCATCGGCGTCGCCCTCACGCAGGCCGGGTTCGCGTGGGCGGCCGAGCAGGGCTACCCCACGATGCTCACGGACTGGCGGGTGACGAACCTCCTCGCCTCGCGCTTCTGGCCGCAGCGCGGCTTCCGCACGAGCTTCCTGCGCCTCTACCGGCACATCCCGTAGTGCAGCGCGTCCCGCTGCTCTTCGGCACGCGCCTGGCGGTCGTCGACATCCCCGAGGACGGCGTCGTCCTGCGCCCGCCGCCGCCGGGCGAGTCGGTCGCCGACGTGCGGGCGGCCGTGCGCGACGCCCTGCGCTTCCCGCTTGCCGGCGAGCCGCTGGAGACGCTCGTCACGCGCGGCGGGCGCGCGACACTCGTCGTCGAGCCGCCCGCGCTGCCGATCCCGGCGGCGCCGAGCGACCCCCGCCAGGACGCGCTGGCGGCGGCCTCGGCGGAGCTCGAGCGCGCGGGCGTGCCGACCGAGCGGCAGACGCTGCTCGTCGCGACCGGTCTCACGCGGCGGCCGCAGCGACGCGACCTCGACCGCCTCGGCGTCGTCTCCCCCGCCTTCGCGCGCCGCTTCCGCGGCACGGTCGCGATCCACGACGCCGAGGACCCGGAGCTGGCGCAGCTCGACCCCGCGGGCGAGACGCCGCTGAGCGTCCACCGCGCGCTCGTGGACACCGACCTGGTCCTGACGGTCAGCGCGGCCGAGACGGTCCTCGACGGCGGCCCGGCCCTGCTGCTCGGCTCCGGGGGGCCGCAGGCGCTGCGCGCGGCGACGGCGTACTCGCTGCTCGAGACCGGCGCGTCACAGGGCTGGCGCCTGGCGGTCGAGCTGGAACGCCGGCTCTCGGCGCGCGTGCCGGTGATCGGGGCCTCGCTCGTCCTCGACCAGCCCCGCATCGGCGGCGCGGCGCGCGGCTACCCGTACGACCCGGCGGCCTCGGAGCGGATCGTCCGCTCGCCCTTCCGCCGCGGCTTCGGGCTGCTGCCCGGCCTCGTCCGCAACCGGATGATCCACTCGGTCCGCCGCGAGCTGCGCGCCGCCGCTGCCTTCGCGGGACCGCCCTCGGTCGCCCACGCCGAGGCGCTGCTGCGCGCGGTCGAGGCGCGCTCGGCCGAGCTCGACCGCCGGCTCGACGCGATCGTGATCGGGATCCCGCGAACGACGCCGCACCTGCCGCGCGAGCGTCCGAACCCGCTGCTCGCCGCCTACCTCGCCCTCGGCCTCGCGCTGCGGCTCTGGCGGGAGGCGTTCCCGCTCGTCGAGGGCGGCACGGCGATCCTCCTCCACCGCTTCCACCGCCACTTCGCGCACCCGACGCAGCAGCCGTACCGCACGATCTTCCACGCCCTGCGCACCGGGCCGCGCGACCCGGAGGAGCTGATCGGCGCGCAGGAGGCGGCCTTGGCCGACGAGCGCGCGATCGCCGCCTACCGCGGGGGCCGCACCTGCCACCCGCTGCTGCCGTTCGCCGACTGGGCCGGCTGCGCGCCCGCCCTCGAGAGGCTCGGCTCGGTGATCGTCGCGGGCTGCCGCGACGCAGTCGCCGCCCGCCAGCTCGGCTTCGTCCCCGCGCGCGGCGTCCCGGCCGCGCTGGAGATGGCCCACGGCCGCGCGGGCGGGCGGGCGCGCGTCGGCTACCTGCTCTCGCCGCCGTACTTCCCGCTGCGGGTGGCCCCGTAGCGTCGACCGGTCACCTCGGACGGACGTGTCTCGAGCGAGCTAGAGGATCGCCGACAGGAACTGCTTCGTCCGCTCCTCGCGCGGAGTCGTGAAGAAGTGCTCGGGCGTCCCCTCCTCGATGATCCGCCCGTCGTCCATCATCAGGACGCGGTCGGCGGCCTCGCGCGCGAAGCCCATCTCGTGGGTGACGACGATCATCGTCGTCTTGAAGTCGAAGGCCAAGCTCTTCATCACGTCTAGCACCTCGCCGACGAGCTCCGGGTCGAGGGCGGAGGTCGGCTCGTCGAAGAGCATCAGCTTCGGCTTCATGGCCAGCGCGCGGGCGATCGCGACGCGCTGCTGCTGGCCGCCCGAGAGCTGGGACGGGTAGACGTCGCGCTTGTCGGCGAGCCCGACGCGCTCGAGGAGGACGCCGGCCTGCGCGACGGCCTCCTTCTTGGGCACCTTCCTGACGTGGACCGGCGCCTCGATCACGTTCTCGAGCGCCGTCATGTGACCGAAGAGGTTGAACCGCTGGAAGACCATCCCGATCTCGGCGCGGTCGCGGCACACCTCGGCGTCCCGCTGCTCGTAGATCTTGTCGCCGACCTGGTGGTAGCCGACGAGGTCGCCGTCGACCCACAGCCGGCCGGAGTCGATCTTCTCCAGGTGGTTGATGCAACGAAGGAAGGTCGACTTCCCCGAGCCGGAGGCCCCGATCATGCACACGACCTCGCCCGCTTGCACCTCGAGGGAGACGCCCTTGAGCACGTGCAGGCGGCCGAAGCGCTTGTGCACTCGCTCGGCCTTGACCATCGGAACACCGGTCGTCACGGGCTCACTCGAACTCGTGGCGGACGCGGAGGTTGCGGCGAAGGCGCTGGAGCGGCGTCTCGGGCAGCTCTCGAGTCGCCCCGCGCCCGAAGTAGCGCTCGACGTAGTACTGCCCGAACGAGAGGATGCTGGTGACGATCAGGTACCAGATGCTCGCCACGATGAGCAGGGGAATCGTCCGGTAGTTGACGGCGTAGATCAGCTGCACCGAGTAGAGCAGCTCCGTCACGGCGATCACGCTGACGAGCGAGGTCGTCTTCAGCATCGAGATCGTCTCGTTGCCCGTCGGCGGGACGATCACGCGCATCGCCTGTGGGAGCACGATTCGTCGCATCGTCAGCAGCCTGGTCATGCCGAGGCTCTGGGCGGCCTCCGTCTGTCCCTCCTCGACCGAGATGATCCCGGCGCGCACGATCTCGGCCATGTAGGCGCCTTCGTTCAGTCCGAGCGCCAGCATTCCGGCGACGAACGGGGTGATGACCGAGTTCGCGCTGAAGTGTGCGAACTGCGGGCCGAAGGGGATCCCCAGGGAGAACTGGGGATACAGCGCGGAGATGTAGCCCCAGAACAGGATCTGCACCAGCACGGGGGTGCCGCGAAACAGCCAGATATACGTCCAGCTGGCGCCGGAGACGAGAGGATTCGGTGAGAGGCGCATGACGGCGAGCACGGTGCCGAGGACGATCCCGATCGCCATCGAGAGCGCCGTCAGCTCGAGCGTCACGACCAGACCTCGGAGAACCCGC
>DATIFC010000169.1:0-16894 GCA_035455445.1 Gaiellaceae bacterium
GGGGACGGCGATCTTCTCCATCTCCGGCAACGTCGAGCGGCCGGGCAACTACGAGCTCGAGCTCGGGACCTCGATGCGCGAGCTGATCTACACCCACGCAGGCGGGATCACGGGCGGCCGTCAGCTGAAGGCCGTCATCCCCGGCGGCTCCTCGGTGCCGGCGCTGACCGCGCGTCAGATCGACGTGCCGCTCGACTACGACTCGCTCGGCGCCATCGGGACGTTCTTCGGCGCCGCCTCGCTGATCGTGGTCGACGAGCGCTGCTGCATGGTGCAGCTGGCGCTGCGCTCGACGAAGTTCTACATGCACGAGTCCTGCGGCAAGTGCACGCCCTGCCGCGAGGGGACGCGCTGGATGGTTCAGATCCTCGAGAAGATCGAGTCCGGCACGGCCGACCTCTCGGACGTCGACCTGCTGCGCTCGGTTTGCTCGCGCATCCTCGGCAAGTCGCTCTGTGCGCTCGGGGACTTCGCGGTCTACCCGGTCTCGAGCTACCTGGAGAAGTGGGGCGAGGAGTTCGTCGCCCACGTCGAGCACGGCGGCTGCCCCTACGGCGGCGAGTCGTCCCTCGAGGGCATCTTCGCACCCTCCGACCAGCACACCCATTCGCCTGTCGCGAGGGTGCCGGCGTGAGACCCGGTGTCGGACACGCAAACGGAAGTGTCACGAACGACCCACACCCGCTGCTCGGAGCGAGAACCGGCTGTGTCGGACACCGTGACGGGAGCGTGAAGTGAGCGCGCCCGAGCTCGTCACCGTCACCATCGACGGCCGCGAGGTGCAGGTGCCGAAGGGGCTGGGCCTCGTCGAGACCGCCCTCGAGGCCGGGATCGAGATCCCCGTCTTCTGCTACGAGCCGCGCCTCGGGCCCGCGGTCGGCGCCTGCCGCATGTGCCTGGTCGAGATCGAGGGCATTCCGAAGCTCCAGGCCGGGTGCACGATGACCGCCCAGGACGGGATGAAGGTGCACACGGCGCAGACCTCCGAGAAGGCGGCCGAGGGCCAGAACGCGACGCTCGAGTTCATCCTCGTCAACCACCCGCTGGACTGCCCGGTCTGCGACAAGGGCGGCGAGTGCCCGCTGCAGGACCTCACCTTCCGCTGGGGCCCCGGCGCGACGAGGATGGAGTTCGACAAGCGCACCCTCGAGAAGCCGATCCCGATCTCACCGGCGATCGCGCTCGACCGCGAGCGCTGCATCCTCTGCTACCGCTGCACGCGCTTCTCCGAGAACGTGGCCGAGGACGGCCAGCTCGTGGCGCAGAACCGCGGCGCCCAGTCGGTGATCGCGACCTTCGAGGACCGGCCCTACCGCGCTCCCTTCTCCGGGAACGTGCTCGAGCTCTGCCCGGTCGGCGCGCTCACCTCGACGCAGTACCGCTTCGAGGCGCGGCCCTGGGAGATTCAGAACGTGCCGAGCGTCTGCGGCCTCTGCCCGGTCGGATGCAACATCGCGGCGACGACGCGCGAGGGCAAGGTGAAGCGGATCCTCTCGCGGAACCACCCCGAGGTCGACGAGGGCTGGCTCTGCGACAAGGGGCGCTTCGGCTTCACGCACCTCTACGCGCGCGACCGCGTCGCCGACCCGCTGCGGCGCCTGCGCCGGCGCGGGCTCGAGGAGCTCTCCTGGGACGACGCGCTCGACGAGGCCGAGCGGCTGCTGGGCGACGCCCGGGGGCGGATCGTGACCGCGCTCTCGGGCTCGGAGACGGTCGAGCAGGCCTACGCGCTCGGAAAGCTGCTGCGCGGCGGGCTCGACTCGCACACGGCCGTTCTGCCCGAGGAGACGAGCCCGGCGCTCGACGCATTCCGGCTGCCGCTCTCGGCGATCCGCGACGCGGAGCTCGTGGTCGTGCTCGGAGACGAGCCGGTGGCCGAGCGCGCGCCGGTCGTCGACCTCTGGCTCAGGGCGGCGCGCCGAAACGGCGCCGAGGTGCACGAGGCGGGCGACGCGCTCGAGGGCTGTCGCGGGCTGGCCGGCCGGGACGACGAGCTCTGCAGGCGGCTGCGCGAGAGCGAGCGCGCCATCCTCGTCTGGTCGGGGGAGGAGGGCGCCGGCGGCGCGCACCTGGCCGCACTCGCACGCGAGCTGGGCTTCGCCGACCGGCCGGGATGCGGCGCCTTCCACCTCCCCCGCACGCCGAACGGCCGCGGCGTGGCCGACGCCTGGGCCGCCGCCGACGACGGCGAGGGCGAGGCGCCGGAGCCGATCGGCCTGCTGGTGGTCTCGGGCGACGAGGCCGCCGCCGACCCGAACGTGCGCACGCTCGCCGAGCGCGCCGAGCGCGTCCTCGTGACCTCGATGTTCCAGGGCCTCGCGAGCGGGTGGGCCGACCTCGTGCTGCCGGGGACGAGCTACCTCGAGCGGGACGGCACCTACGTCAACCTCGAGGGCCGCCTGCAACGCCTGCGACGCACCGCCATCCCGCCCGCGCCCGACGAGCTCGCGTGGATCTCGCGGCTGGCGGAGCGCTTCGGTGTCGAGCTCGAGCCCTACGCCTCCGCGGTCTTCGCCGAGCTCTCCGAGCGGCTCTACGACGGCCTGCCGTTCGGCGAGGTCGGCGAGCGCGCGCTACTGCGCACCCGCAGCGAGGCGCCTGCGCCCGGGCTCCCGGAGGCGCCCGCCGCGCCCAGGGGGAAGGGCCTGCGGCTCGTCCGCTACAAGGCGCTCTTCTCCGGCCCGGCGGTCGAGCGCGTCCCGGAACTGCAGTTCCAGCGCCCGGCCCCGGAGGTCGAGCTCTCGGCCGAGGACGCGAGGCGGCGCAAGATCGCCACCGGCGACGCCGTCACGGTCTCCCACGACGGCACCGCGCTGGAGCTCCGCGCGCGCGTGAGCAGGGACCTGCGCGCCGGGATCGTCAGGATCGCGACCGAGCACGCGGGCACGCTCGGCGGCCGCGTGGAGGTGGCCAAGTGATCACGAGCCCTTGGTGGATCTCCCTGATCGAGGCGTTCCTGATCATCAACGTGCTGATGCTCACCTTCGCCTACATGACGTGGGTCGAGCGCAAGGTCCTCGGGCGCATGCAGCTGCGCTACGGGCCGAACCGCGCCGGCCCGTTCGGCCTGCTGCAGCCGATCGCCGACCTCGTGAAGCTGATTCGCAAGGAGGCCTTCTACCCCGAGAGCGCGGTCGACGTGCTCTACATCGCCGCGCCCGCCCTCTCGGCCTTTACCGCCCTGGCGGCGTTCAGCGTGATCCCGTTCGGCCCCGGCTGGGACATCGCCGGCTACCAGATCGGCGGTGTCGTCGCGCCTGTCTCGATCGGCTTGATCCTGATCTTCGCGCTGAGCTCGCTCGGGATCTACGGCTTCATCGTCGGCGGCTGGTCCTCGCACTCGAAGTACTCCCTGCTCGGCTCGATGCGGACCTGCGCGCAGATGGTCTCGTACGAGGTCTCGCTGACCTTCGCGGTGCTCGGCGTCGTGTTGATGGGCCAGTCGCTCTCGCTCGTCGACATCGTCGAGAAGCAGCACGACACGATCTGGTTCGCGGCGCCGCAGGTCGTCGGCCTGCTCGTCTTCTTCGTCGGCGGCATCGCCGAGACCAACCGCCCTCCCTTCGACCTCCCCGAGGCCGACACCGAGCTCGTCGCCGGCTACCACACCGAGTACAGCGGCATGCGCTTCGGCCTCTTCCAGATGGGCGAGTACGTGAACATGATCACGCTCTCGGCCCTGGCCGTGACGCTCTTCTTCGGCGGCTGGTACGGCCCCTGGGCCCCGCTCGGGCCCCTCTGGTTCCTGATCAAGCTGCTGATCGTCATCTTCGTCTTCCTCTGGATCCGGGCGACGCTCCCGCGACTGCGCTACGACCAGCTGATGCGCTTCGGCTGGAAGGTGCTGCTGCCGGTCGCGACGCTCAACGCGCTCGTGACCGCGGCCTGCGTGGTTGCCTTCTGATGGCTCGCCCGAACCCGCTCGACAGCTTCAAGGGCTTCGGCGTCACCTTCAAGCAGATCTTCAAGAAGCCCATCACGCAGCAGTACCCGGAGTACAAGCGGCCGGTCTACCCGCGCTTTCGCGGGCGGCACCGGCTGCACCGGCACGAGAACGGGCTGGAGAAATGCGTCGGCTGCTCGCTCTGCGCCGCCGCCTGCCCGGCCGACTGCATCCGGGTCGTGGCCGCCGAGAACACGCCCGACAACCGCGTCTCGCCCGGCGAGCGCTACGCCCGCATCTACGAGATCAACATGAGCCGCTGCATCTTCTGCGGCTACTGCGAGCTCGCATGCCCGTTCGACGCCATCACGCTCGGGAACGAGTTCGAGATCTCCGAGTACTCGCGCGACGACCTCATCTACACGAAGGACATGCTCCTCGCCGAGCCGATCAAGCGGGTTCCGGTGGCCGACGCGGAGCTCTTCGACACGCCGATCCCCTACTACAAGGCCCACTCGTGATCCTCGCGTCCGCGGCGAACGTGCTCGTCTGGACGGTCTGGGTGGTCGCTGCCTTCGCCTGCCTCGGCACGGGGATCGCGGTGATCTCGTTCACGAACCCGTTCTACTCGGCGCTGTCGCTGATCGGGAACCTGGCCTCGCTCGCGGTGCTGTACCTGCTGCTCTCGGCCGAGTTCGTCGCAGCGGCGCAGGTGCTCGTCTACGCGGGCGCGGTGATGGTGATGTTCCTGTTCGTGATCGCCTACCTCGGCGGGCGCGCCGACGCGCCCTGGGCGGGCGGGCCGAGCTGGCAGGCGCTGGGCGCGGTGGCGGCCTCGGCCGCGCTGTTCGTCGAGGTGATCGTGGTGATCGGCCTCAAGACGAGCGGGCGCCTCGCGCACCAGGCCGAGATCGACTCCTCCTTCGGCCGGCCCTACGAGATCGGGCGCCTGTTCCTGACCGACCACCTGCTCGCCTTCGAGATCACCTCGATCGTGCTGCTCGTGGCCGCGGTCGGCGGCGTCATCCTCGGCAGCCACTCGCGCGAGGCCCCGATGACGGAGGCCGAGCAGTGAAAGGCCCTGACGTGATGTGGTATCTCGCCGTCGCCGCCTTCCTCTTCTGCACTGGGGCGCTCGGCGTGCTGATCCGCCGCAGCCCGCTGATCGTGCTGCTCTCGCTGGAGATCATGCTCAACGGCGCGAACCTGGCCCTGATCGCCTTCTCGCGCCACCACGGCCAGGGCGACGGGCAGATCTTCGCGCTGACGGTGATGGCGGTCGCGGCCTCGGAGGTCGTCGTCGGCCTCGGCCTGATCGTCGCGATCGCGCGCCGCCGCCTCGACCTCGACGTCGACAAGCTCTCCACCCTGCGCGGATGATCGCCGCCGCCTGGATCTGCCTGCTCACGCCGCTGGGAGCGGCGCTGCTGATCACGCTCGCGGGCAACCGGCTCTCGCGCCGCGGGGCCGGCTACCTGGCGACGCTCTCGGTCGCGGTCTCGTTCGTCGCCGCCGTCGTCACCTTCGCCGCGCTGCTCGGCGACTCGCCCGAGCACCGCTCCCACCCCTCGACCCTCTGGAGCTGGCTGACGGCCGGACCGCTCGACTTCGGGCTCCGCATTCTCGTCGACCCGCTCTCCGTGATGATGATGCTCGTCGTCAGCGGCGTCGGGATGCTGATCGTCGCGTACTCGATCGGCTACATGGACGGCGACGACGAGGAGCGGCGCTACTTCGCCTACATGGCGATCTTCGTCTTCTCGATGCTGCTGCTCGTCCAGGGCGGCAACCTGCTGATGCTGCTCGTCGGCTGGGGCCTGGTCGGCCTCTCCTCCTACCTCCTGATCGGCTTCTGGCACCAGCGGCCGAGCGCGGTCGCCGCGGCGAAGAAGGCCTTCGTGATGAATGCGATCGGCGACGCGACGATGGCGCTCTCGCTCTTCCTGATCATCCAGCGCACCGGCACGCTCAACTTCGAGGCCGTCTTCGCGCAGGCCGACTCGATCGGCGGTCCCTGGGCGATGAACCTGATCGCGCTCGGGCTGCTCGGCGGGGCGGTCGCGAAGTCGGCCCAGCTGCCGCTGCACACGTGGCTTCCGGACGCGATGGAGGGCCCGACACCGGTCAGCGCGCTGATCCACGCGGCCACGATGGTGACCGCGGGCGTCTACCTGATCGTCCGCACGGCGCCGCTGTTCGAGCAGGCGCCGCGCGTGCTCGAGCTCGCCGCGGGGCTCGGCGCGATCACGCTCGTGCTGGCCGGGCTGATCGCGCTCGTCCAGACCGACATCAAGCGCGTGATCGCCTACTCGACGATGTCGCAGATCGGCTACATGTTCCTCGCCGCGGGGCTCGGCGCCTACGCGAACGCGATGTTCCACCTGATGACGCACGCCTTCTTCAAGGCGCTGCTGTTCATGGCCGCCGGGCTCGTGATCCACGCGCTCGCCGGGGAGCAGGACATCCGCAAGATGGGCGGCCTCCGCTCGCTGATGCCGTTCACCTTCGCGGGCTTCCTGATCGGGTCGCTCTCGCTCGCGGGGATCCCGCCCTTCTCCGGCTTCTTCTCCAAGGACGCCATCCTCGCGTCCGCGCTCGACCACGGCTGGTACGGCCAGCTGCTGTGGGTGGCCGGGATGGCCGGCGCCTTCCTGACCGGTCTCTACGCCTTCCGGCTGCTGTTCGTCGTCTTCTGGGGCGAGCCCTCGCCCTTCGTGCGCGAGCACCTGATGACGGGTTCGCACGCGCATGCGCCGGAGGGCCACCTCTCGCACGACGGGCATGCGACGCACGAGCACGCCGGCGAGGGCCCCTTCTCGATGACCTCGACCGTCGGCGTCCTGATGGTGCTCGCCGCGATCGGCGGCTTCCTCCAGTTCGCCGGGGTCTGGACGCCGCTCTCCGACTGGCTCGAGCCGGTCGCGCGACCGCTCGTCGAGGCGAGCGGGACGCAGGAGGCCGTCTCGTCGGTGCTCGCGGTGCTGCTCGGCCTCGCGGGGATCGGCATCGCCTGGCTGCTCTACGGAGCACGCAGCTCGGAGGTGCCGCGGGTTCCGTGGGCGCAGCGGCTCTTCGAGCGCAAGTTCTACTTCGACGAGCTCTACGACGCCGCCTTCTACCGGCCGGCGGTCTTCCTCGCCAAGGCGCTCGAGCGCTGGATCGAGCGGCCGCTCGTCTTCGGCTCGGTGCGCGAGCTCTCGCAGGGCGTGCGCTGGCTCGGGCTCGACACCAGCCGCCTGCAGACCGGCCTCGTCCGCACCTACGCGTTCGCGATCGCCGCGAGCCTCGCCGTCGTCACCGTCGTCTTCGTGGCCGTGCGCTGATGGATCCCGGCTGGCTCACAACCGCGCTGATCCTGCTCCCGGTCGCCGGCGCGCTCGCCGTGTGGATCCTGCCGCTGCGGCCGTTCGCCGTCGGCTCGACGGCGATGCTCGTCGCGCTCGCCGAGGTGGCGCTCTGGATCGACGCCGCCGCCCGCTTCGACTTCCAGCAGCCCGGCCTCCAGCTCGCCCAGCGCCAGAGCTGGTTCAGCGACCTGCACGTCTCCTACCACGTCGGCTTCTACGGCTTCTCGATCTGGCTCGTCGGGATGACGGTCGTGGTGCTGGCGGCCGCGATCGGCTACGCGGTCTGGGTCGGTCGCGAGCGGCCGCGCGCCTACTACGGCCTGATGCTGCTGCTGACGGGCGCGATCGTCGGCGTCTTCGTCGCCCAGGACCTGCTGCTCTTCTACGTCTTCTGGGAGGCGATGCTCGTTCCGCTCTACTTCCTCGTCGGGGTCTGGGGCGGGCCGGGACGGCTGCGGGCAACGCTGCTGTTCGTGATCTACACGATGGCGGGCTCGCTGCTGATGCTGGCCTCGATCATCGTGCTCGGCCTCTCTCAGGGCACGTTCGACCTCGTCGACAGCGGCACCAACGGCAGCGACTGGATCTTCCTCGGCTTCGTCGCCGCCTTCGCGGTGAAGGCGCCGATCTTCCCCCTGCACGCCTGGCTGCCCGAGGCCTACCGCGAGTCCTCCCCCGAGGTCGCGGCCGTGCTCAGCGGCGTCGTCTCGAAGGTGGCGGCGTTCGGCTTCCTGCGGATCGCGATCGCGAAGTTTCCGGGGCCGACCTCCGACTTCCGCACGGTGATCCTCGTGCTCGCCGCCTGCGGCCTCGTCTACGGCTCGCTGCTCGCCTTCCGCGCGCCCGACCTGCGCGGGGTGATCGCCTACTCGAGCCTCGCCCAGCTGGGGCTGATCACGCTCGGCCTCTTCGCCGTCAACGACCTCGGCCTCAACGGCGCTGTCCTGCAGATGGTCAACCACGGGCTGATCTCGGCGACGCTCTTCCTACTCGCCGGCGCGATCGAGCGGCGCGCGGCGACCGGTGAGCTCGGCGCCCTCGGCGGCATGGCCCGCGGGCGGCCGGCGCTCGCGACGGTGCTGATGACAACGGGCGTGATCGCGCTCGCGGTACCGGGCTCGGCCGCGTTCGCCGGCGAGTTCGCGATCCTCGCCGGCGTCTTCCGCACCGGCTGGGGCTACGCCGTCGTCGGGGCGGTCGCGATCGTGCTGGCCGCGATGTACATGCTGCGGCTGATCTCGGCGGTGCTGCACCGCGAGCCGGGGCCCGCCGTCACCGAGGCGGCGCTCGACCTGCGCGCCGCCGAGCTGACCGTGATCGTCCCGCTCGTCGCGCTCCTGCTCGGCCTCTCGGCCTGGCCGGCGGCGATCACCGAGCGCTCCTTCGCCTCGGCGCCGACGATCCCGAACAAGGGCAGCGTGATCGCGACGACGGAAGCGGGCCAGCTGCAGATGCTGCTCAAGGAGCTCGCGCAGAAGGCGGGGAGGAAGTGATCCTCGCGCTCGCCACGCCGCCGATCGACTGGCTCGCTCTCGCAGCCCCGCTGACGCTGCTCGCGGCCGGCGGCGCGAACCTGCTCGTCGCCGTGCTCGTCCCACACGGAGACCGGCGCGTCGTCGCCGCGTGGATCGCCGTCCTCGGCTTCGCGGGCGCGCTCGTCGCGGCGGCCGTCCTCTTCGACCGGAGCCCGGACGGCCACGGCGTGATCGCCGACGCGATCCAGCGCGACCGGCTCGGCGCGCTCACCTCGATGATCGTCGCCGGATCCGGGATCCTCGCGATCGGCACCTCCTACCGCGAGCCGATGAGCGACGACCACATCGCGGAGTACTACGCGCTGCTCGCCTGGGCCGGCGCGGGCATGGCCTTCCTGTCCACCGCGAGCACGCTGCTGACGCTCTTCCTCGGCCTGGAGTGGTTCTCGATCAGCCTCTACATCCTCTGCGCGATCGACCGCGAGCTCGTCGGCTCGCTGGAGGCCGGGCTGAAGTACCTGATCGTCGGGAGCTTCGGCGCGGCGATGCTGCTCTTCGGCTCCGCGCTCGTCTACGGGGCCACCGGGCAGCTCGAGCTCCACCGGATCGCACAGGCGGTGGAGCAGCAGGGCCTCAGCCACGACGCGCTGCTCGTCGCGGGGCTCGCGCTCATGATCGGCGGGCTCGGCTTCAAGGCCTCCGCGGCGCCGTTCCACATGTGGACGCCCGACGTCTACGAGGGCGCGCCGACGCCGGTGACCGCGTTCATGTCAGCCGCCACGAAGGCGGTCGCGCTGGTCCTGATGCTGCGCGTCCTCGTGACCGCGTTCCCACAGGAGGCGCGCCTCTGGACGGTGGGCGTCGCGGTGCTCGCCTGCGCCTCGCTCGCCGTGGGGAACCTCGCCGCGCTCGTGCAGCGGAACCTGAAGCGGATGCTCGCCTACTCCTCGATCTCGCACGCCGGGTTCATGCTGATCGCGATCTCCGCGAACAACGCCCTCGGCGGCCGCGCGCTCCTCTACTACCTGATTCCGTACTGCGCGATGTCGGTCGGCTCGTTCGCGGTGGTCGCCGCCCGCGAGCGGGAGTTGAACAGGCCCGTCGACCTCGACGGCCTGGCCGGGTTCGGCTGGGAGCGACCGCTGCTCGGGATCTCGATGGCCGCCTTCATGCTCGGCTTCGCCGGCTTCCCGCTGACCGGAGGCTTCGTGGGGAAGTTCTACGTGTTCTCCGCCGCCTACGACAGCGGCTGGACGTGGCTCGTGATCGTCGGCGTGGCCGCGACGGCGGTCAGCCTCTACTACTACCTCGGCGTCATCCGGGCGATGTTCATGCGGCCCTCCGAGGAGCTCCAGCTCGCGCCGGTGGCCGGGGGCTCGCCGGCGCCGGAGCGCGCGCTGCAGACCGCGGTCGCGGCCGCCCTGGTCGTCACGGTGGGCTCGTTCTTCGCCGTCCAGCCGCTCATCGACGGCGCGCGGCACGCCGCGAGCGCGCTGCCCTTCTAGACTTCGCCGCCAAACCGGGCGATGGAGCCCGCCTTCAACCGCCGCGACGGCTGATGGCTCCTACCGATCGAAAGGAGCCTCCATGCTGCTCGCCCTCGCAGTGGGTCTCGGCGGTGCGTCCGGCGCGCTCGCCCGCTACGGCCTCGACCGGCTGATCGAGCACCACGTGTTCACCGTGTTCCCCTGGAGCACGCTCACGGTCAACGTCAGCGGCTGCTTCCTCGCCGGCGCCGTGGTCGCGTCGCTCGTCGACCGGCACGAGCTCCCCGGCTGGCTGCGCGCGGGCGTGGTCGTCGGCTTCCTCGGCGCGTACACGACCTTCTCGACATTCGCGCAGGAGACCCGTGACCTACTCGTCGAGGGGCACTGGCTGCTCGCGTTGACCAATGCTGCGGGAAGCGCCGTCGTCGGCATCGCTGCCGTCGTGGCAGGCGTCGCTGTCGGCCGAGCGGTCTAGTGGTTCCGGAGCTCGGCCGCCGCCGCGGCCACGGCCTGGACGCAGAAGACGGCCAGGCACGCGAGCAGCGCCGAGCGGGCGAGCGTCGGGACGGCGCCCTCGGTCACCGCGGGCGCGCGCACCGCGGAGCCGACCACCACGAGCGCCAGCACCATCGTCCAGAGGAGAGCGTGCAGGTGGTCGCGGGCCTCGTCGAGGACGTGCCCGAAGGCCTCCAGGGCCGCGATCGCCGAGGTGGGCACCGCGAGCAGCACCGCGTAGAAGGCGAGCCCGTGCGCCCCTGCCCCGTCCGCCGCCGCCGCGGCGATCACGAGCCCGACAGGTATGGCCCGGCGAGCCATGCCCAGGGGTTCGGCGCTCCCGCCGCGGCTCCTTCGTTACGCTCAGCCGACCCGTGAGAAAGGAGCCTGAATGCCCGATGTGCCGGTGACGTGGCTGGGCCACGCGAGCTTCCGCCTCGACTCGCCCGGCGGGAAGCGAATCTACGTCGACCCCTTCCTGACCGGGAACCCGAAGTGCCCGGAATCCGAGCAGGAGCCGGAGCGCATCGACATCGTCGCCATCACCCACGGGCACGGCGACCACGTGGGCGACGCCGTCGAGCTGACGAAGAAGCACAAGCCGCAGGCGGTCGTCGCCCTGCTCGAGCTGAAGATCTGGCTCGGCGAGCAGGGCGCCGCGCTCGACGAGCTGCCCGGGCACAACAAGGGCGGCACGATCGACGTGGACGGGATCAAGTTCACGCTAGTGAACGCCTTCCACTCCTCCGCCACGGACGACCTGACCTACCTCGGGGAGGCCGCCGGGATCGTCGTCGAGCTCGAGAACGGCACGACGATCTACTTCGCCGGTGACACCTGCGTCTTCGGCGACATGCAGCTGATCGGCCGCATCTACGAGCCCGACGTGGCGGTGCTGCCGATCGGCGGGTTCTTCACCATGGATCCACGCGAGGCGGGCGTGGCGCTCGAGCTGCTGGGCACGAAGCGCTGCATCCCGTGCCACTACGGCACCTTCCCGGTGCTGACCGGCACGCCGGAGGAGCTGCGGCGGCACGCACCGGGCGTGGACGTGATCGAGCTGCAGCCGGGGGAGACGACGACGGTTTGAGAGAGCGCTGGTTCGGCGCGACGGGCAGGCAGGTGCCCGAGATCGCCGTGGAGGGCGAGCTCGACCTGGACGACGCGCTCGTGCTCGACGGCGTCTCCGACGACGCGGCGCTGAAGGACGCGCACGAGCAGGGCCGCCCGGTGGTCGTGCGGGCCGACTCCGCCGAGGGAGTCAAGGCGGCGCTGGCCAGACCCGAGGTCGCCGCGGTGGTCGTCCCCACGGCGAAACGGGAGCTCGTGGAGCTCGACCTCACGGAGCTGACGTATGGCTAGTCCGCGAGTCGCCACCTACTCGATAGCCGCCTGCGACCTCGACACGCGGCAGTGGGGCGTGGCCACGCAGTCGAAGTTCCTCAGCGTCGGCTCGGTCGTGCCCTGGGCCGAGCCGGAGGTCGGGGCGATCGCGACCCAGGCCTGGGCGAACCCGAGCTACGGCCCGGACGGGCTGGCGCTGCTGCGCGAGGGCCTGAGCGCGGAGGAGGTCCTCGAGCGGCTGACCTCCGCGGACGAGGGCCGCGACCACCGCCAGCTGGGGATCGTCGACGGCCGAGGCCGCGGCGCGACCTATACCGGCGCCGAGTGCATGGAGTGGGCCGGCGGCCGTACCGGCCCCTCGTACGCGGCGCAGGGCAACATCCTCGTCTCGGCCGAGACCGTCGACGCGATCGTCGAGACCTTCGAGGCGACAGCGGGCCGGCCGCTCGCCGAGCGGCTGCTCGACTGCCTCGACGCGGCGCAGGCCGCCGGCGGCGACCGGCGCGGCCAGCAGTCCTCGGCGCTGCTCGTCGTCGAGCGCGAGGGCGGGTACGCGGGGCTCTCCGACAGCGTCGTCGACCTGCGCGTCGACGACCACGAGCAGCCGCTCGAGGAGCTGCGCCGGATCTATGCCATGCACCAGGCGATCTTCGGCGAGACGCCGCGCGAGGAGTGGCTCGAGGTCGACGACGCGCTCGGCCGGGAGCTGCGGGACCGGCTCGGGCGGCTCGGCTACGAGGGAGACCTCGACGAGACGTTCTTCGCCTGGGCGGGGAAGGAGAACCTGGAGGAGCGCGTGGACGGCGTCGAGCGCGTCGACCCGGTCGTGCTCGAGGAGCTGAGGAGGCAGACGTGAGCGGACGCATCGCGCGGATCGAGGACCTCGAGCGCTACCCCATCTCCGGCCAGGGCGGCCTGACCTGGCGCCCCGTACGCCGCTACTTCGACATCCGGGCCTTCGGCTGCAACGCCTACACCGCCGACGAGGCGGGCCAGCGGGTGGTCGAGGAGCACCGCGAGGAGGGCGGCCACGAGGAGCTCTACGTCGTCGTGAGCGGCCGTGCGACCTTCATGCTCGACGGCGAGGAGCACGACGCGCCGGCGGGCACGCTCGTCCACTGCCCGCCCGGGACGCTGCGCGGCGCCGTCGCCGCCGAGCCCGGGACGACGGTGCTCGGCATCGGCGCCAAGCCCGGCGAGGTCTTCCAGCCCTCCGGCTGGGAGTGGGCCTTCGCCGGCATCTCGCTGCTCGACCAGGGCGACGAGGAGGGCGCCCGGCGCGAGCTGCAGGCCGGGATCGACGCCAACCCGGACGCGTGGCAGGGGCCGTACAACCTCGCCTGCATCGAGGCGCGGCTCGGCAACCGCGAGGCCGCGCTCGACCAGCTCGAGCGCGCGGCGGAGCTCGACGGCGGGGCCGTCGCGAGGTACGCGCCGAACGACGAGGACTTCGCGGCGGTGCTTGACGACCCGCGGTTTCTAGCTGTCACCGGGCAGGCGGACGCCGGCGGCCCGGGCTCGTAGCTCCGGCAGGGGATCGGCCTCCGGCCGTGCCACGAGCAGCACCGCTCCGTGCCCGGGCTCGGCCACGAGCGAGTCCACCAGCAGCTGCAGTCCCAGGGCGAGCGCGAACGCCTTGTGCGCGTGCTCCCCGCCGAACGGCACCAGCTCGTCCTCGCCGGCCTCTCCCGCGAGCACCTCGCCGTAGGTGACGCGGCCCATCGAGACGTCGGCGACGAGCGGATCGCCGCTCGAGGAGGGGATCGCGATCGCGAGCGGGTTCGTGCCCGCCAGCCTCCGGCCGCCGTCCGGGTGGCCGAGGCGCGCCGGCGAGGTGGCCGTGAGCGCGGCGACGAGCCCGCCTCGGGCCAGCCTGCGCGCCCAGTAGCCGAGCATCCCGGTCGGGAAGCAGCGTTGCGCGACAACGAGCCGGGCGTGCTCGGGCGGCCTCGCGAGCTGTGCCTCCACGACGGCCGCGAGCGTGAGGTAGCCGAGCGCGCCGTTGCCGTCCCAGCGCTGGTAGCCCGGCTCGTCGAGCAGGAGCAGCGGCCGGGCGTCGGGGTCGAGCTCGAACGGCCTCGTCGCGAGCCACTCGACCCGCGCGAGCCCGTGGCCGGTCTTCCCGCGCGCCTCGGCGTCGAGGAAATGGTCGGCCAGCGTGCGCGCGTCCGCGGCCCCGAAGCCGAGCCCGCGCAGCGTCTCCAGCACCTTGCGCTCGTCCATGTTCACGAAATCCTTACGGAGCAGCACAGCCGTCGGCGCATTCTCGTCGTCTTAGTCTCTGGCTTCAGCGGGGGCTCCAGCGCGGAGACCCCGGGGTCCGCTGGAGCGTCTGGAGGGCGCCTTCGTGGCGCCCTTCGGCTTTCGCCGCTATAACGGCCGCGTGAAGGGGGTCGCAGCGCTCGCCGTCGCGCTGGCCGCGACCGTCGCCACGACGGCCGCAGCAGCTCCGCGCCCGCATGTCGAGCGCGTGCGCTCCGGCGAGGTGGAGGCCGTCTTCTCGTACAGCTACGACGGCGCCAGGTTCCGCTTCACGAGGCAGCGGCTCACGATCAGGCGCCTCGGCGTGACCCGCTTCTCCGCGCTGCTGCGCCGGCCGCCGCAGGGAGGCTTCAACGCCCAGCCGGCCCGCTACTTCTCCCATCGCCGCTCCGTCTCGATCACCGATCTGGACGGCGACGGCGAGCCGGAGGTGGTGCTCGACCTCTACTGGGGCGGCGCGCACTGCTGCTGGTACACGCAGATCTACCGCTACGTGGACGCGGGGGCACGCTACCGGCCGCTGGTGCACGTCTGGGGCAACCTCGGCTACGTGCTAGCCGACTTCGAGCACGACGGGGAGCAGGAGCTGGTCACGCGCGACGACCGCTTCTCGTACGCGTTCGGGAGCTTCGCCGACTCGCGCTGGCCGGTCCGGATCTTCCGCTACCGGCTCGGGGACCTGACCGTCGGCACACGCGCGTACCCGCAGGAGATCGCCCGCGACGCGACCGCGCTCTGGAACGCGGCCATGAAGCGGCGCAAGGGAGCGAGCAGCAACCAGGGCATGGTCGCGGCCTGGGCCGCCGACCAGTGCCTGCTCGGCCGCTCCAAGCTGGCGTTCCGGAAGATCGACCGCCTCTCGCGGGCTGGGGTCATCCACGGCCAGCGCCCGCGGCTGCAGTTCGAGCAGCGCCTGCGCAGCTTCCTGCGCCGGACCGGCTACCTCCCGCGCTAGCCGACGACCGGCAGGGACTTCACGATCCCGACGCCCTGCTCGCGCTTCGTGGCCACGATCGCCTCCGCGACCGCGGTGATCGCGCGCGCCGACTCCGACTCGGGGTCGCTCTCGACGAGCGGCACGCCTTCGTCGCCGGCCTCGCGCAGACTCGGGTCGAGCGGCACGCGGCCGAGCAATGGCACCTCGAGCTGATCCGCCAGGCGCTCGCCGCCGCCGCTGCCGAAGGCCTCGCCGCTCATGTTCTCGATCACGCCGAGCAGCCGCATGTTCGTCTTGCGCGCCATCAGCGCCGCCCGCGCCGCGACCTCCTGCGCGAGCGGCTGCGGCGTCGTGACGATCACGGCCTCCGCGCGCGGCAGCAGCTGGCCGAGGGAGATCGAGACGTCGCCGGTTCCCGGCGGCATGTCCACGACGAGCGTGTCGAGCTCGCCCCAGTGGACGTCGGTCAGGAACTGCTCGAGCGCGCGGTGCAGCATCGGCCCCCGCCACATCACCGGCTCGTTGTCGTCGAGGAAGAAGCCGATCGACATCAGCTTCAGCTCGCCGCGCACCGGCGGCACGATCATCCGGTCGACCGCGACGGGCTTCTGGTGCACGCCGAGCAGGTGCGGGATCGAGTGCCCGTAGACGTCGGCGTCGAGGATGCCGGTGCGTTGCCCGAGCCGGTCGAAGGCGGCGGCGAGATTCGCGCTCAGCGTCGACTTGCCGACGCCGCCCTTGCCGCTCGCGACCGCGATCACGCGCGTCGAGCGGTCGAGCTGGATGCCCTTCGTCCGCTCGGTCACCGAGCCGCGCAGACGGGCGGTGAGGGCGCTGCGCTCCTCGGGCGTCATGACGCCGAACTCCAGCGAGACGCGCTGCACGCCCTCGACCGGCGCGAGCGCACCGGCGACCTGCTGCTCGAAGCTCGAGCGCAGCGGGCAGCCCGCGACGGTGAGCGCGATCCCGACGGTCACGTCGCCTCCGTCGATGCGTACGTCGCGCACCATGTCGAGCTCGACGACGTTGCGCTTCAGCTCGGGGTCGATCACCTGCTCGAGCGCCTTGAGGACGGCTTCGCGCGAAGGTTCCATCTCGCGCTGAGCCTAGCGAAGATAGGCCTCATGACCTGGCTCGGGCTCGTACGCCGGAACCTGCTTCGGCGGTGGGTGCGAACGGCGCTGACGGCGGCCGGCGTCTCGCTCGGCGTCGGGCTGATCGTCGCGCTGCTCTCGATCTCCAACGGCGCCAAGAACACCGCCGACGAGCTGATCCACGTGGGCCGCGCGGACTTCGGCGTCTTCCAGGCCGGCACCTCGGACCTGACGCAGTCGCTGCTGCCGCAGCGGCTCGCGGGTGAGGTGGCCCGCGAGCCCGGCGTGGCGGCGGTCGCGCCGATCTTCCTCTTCAACACGAAGCGGCTGCTCGTCTTCGGCTACGAGCACGGCTCCTTCCCCGCGCGGCGGATGGTGGTCGTCGAGGGCTCGCGGGCGCACGGCGAGGAGGCGCTCGCCGGCGACGGCGCGGCCCGGCGGCTCGGGCTGCACGCGGGCGGCGAGCTGCGGCTCGGCAAGCGCTCCTTCCGCGTCGCCGGGCTCTTCCACACCGGGAACGCGTTCGTGGACAACGGCGTGGTGCTGCCGCTCCCCGCGGTGCAGCGGCTC
>DATIFC010000170.1:0-3623 GCA_035455445.1 Gaiellaceae bacterium
GGGGGCGCGAGCCCCTGAGGCGCCGCTCGTCGCCGACCCGGAGCGTGATCCCGTCGGCGTCGAACCGTTCCAGCAGCAGTTGCGCGGTGCGGCGCGAGACGCCGAGCGCGTCGCGGAAACCGGCGAGGGTGATGGGCGAGAGCGTCTCGAGCGTCGCGCGGCCACGCTCGTAGAGGGCGGCCGAGACCGCGTAGCCTTTGCCGACGCGCCGGAGCGAGCCCTGCTCCTCCAGGAAGCCGGCCAGCCGGGGATCCTCCACGCGCACGAGGTCCTCGGCGGCGAGCCGCGTCTCCAGCTCGGCGGCCGCCGCGGCCCGGTCGCCGAGCTGCGGCGCGGCACCCGGGGCATAGGCCCGCCCGTCGCGCCGCTCGACGCGCAGGGCCTGCAGCACGGCCGGCGCCCACGGCTCGGGCGGCAGCAGCTCCCCGAGCGGGATGCCGGGGTCGAGGGGCGAGGTGCGCGCCCGCTCCTGCAGCCGGGCCCGCACCGACGCACGCTGCTCCTCCAGCCACTCGCGCGCGAGGAACCACTCGCCGGCGTGCTCGACCGCCGCAAGGCCCCGCGCGAGCTCGGCCGGAGAGAGCAGGCCGCGGGCCTGCAGCGCCGCCCCCGTGACCGGCTCGTGGACGAGCGCGCGCACGATCGCCGCGGGGTCGCCGGCCTCGAGCACCTCGAGCCGCGCGGCGTCGAAGCGCCTCGGCGGCGCCGGGTCGAGCACGATGCCCCCGCCGACGGTCGTCTCCGTGCGCAGGACGACGCGGTCGCCGCGTGCGGCCACCACCGGCTCCCGCAGGCGCAGCTGGGCGAAGCGGCCGCCCCGCACGACGCGCGCCGGGACGGCGCTCGTGCCGACGTGGACGGTGACCGCGGGCGGGACCGGCTCCAGCTCCTCCAGCACGACGTCGAGCCGCCAGCTCACCGGGTAGGCACCGGGCTCGACGAGCGCCTCGCCGCGGCGGAGCTGCGAGCGCGAGACGCCGGGCACGTTCACCGCGACCCGCTGGCCGGCCTCGGCGCGCGTGACCGGGAGGTCGTGCACCTGGACGCTGCGGGCCCGCGTGCGCAGGCCGGCGGGCTCGATCCGCAGCTCGTCGCCCGGTGAGATCGAGCCCGACCAGAGCGTCCCCGTGACGACGGTGCCGGCGCCCGCGATCGTGAAGGCGCGGTCGACGTAGAGCCGCGCCGGCCCCTCGCCGCCGCGCGCCGGGATCTCCGCGGCCACGCGCTCGAGCGCGGCGCGCAGCTCGTCGAGGCCCGCGCCGGTCCTGGCGCTCACGGGCACGACCCCCGCGCCGGGAACGAGCTCCTGCGCCTCGGCGACGGCGAGCTCGAGCGTCTCGGCGTCGACCGCGTCGGCCTTGGTCACGGCCACGACCCCGCGCTGGATCCCGAGCAGGCGAAGGATCGCGAGGTGCTCGTGCGTCTGGGGCCGCGCGCCCTCGCCGGCGTCGACCACGAGGAGGAAGAGGTCGATTCCGGTCGCGCCGGCGACCATCGTCCGCACGAAGCGCTCGTGACCCGGCACGTCGATCAGCGAGAGCCGCGTGCCGTCGGGCAGTTCGAGCGGCGCGTAGCCGAGGGCGATCGAGATCCCGCGCTCCTGCTCCTCCGGCAGGCGGTCGGTGTCCTTGCCGGTCAGCGCGCGCACCAGCCACGTCTTGCCGTGGTCGATGTGGCCCGCGGTGCCGACGGTCAGCGCCATCTACGAAGACGCTACCGCCGGAGACGCTCCCAGCCTGCCGGGAGCGCGGGCAGCTCCCACGCGGGGTCGGGTCGCCATTCGTGCCAGGGCTCGTCGAATGGCGGCTCGCGTCGCTCCGCCTTCAGCGCGACCCGGAGCCCTTCGTCGCGCAGGCGCGCCGGAAGGTCGGGGTCGAAGACCCCGTGCGCGACGAACGTCTCGAGCTCGTCCTCGTCCTTCCAGCGCCAGCTCCGGTCGGCCTCGACGATCACGTCCAGCGCGAGGTCCATGGTCTCGAAGCCGGTCGCGCTACGGCGGAAGGGCTCCTGCAGGTTCACGTACCAGCCCCAGGGCTCGCCGTCCGGGAGCCACGAGACCCAGAGCGCGTGCCAGTCGCCTGCGCGCAGGAGCTGGAGCGTCTCGACCTCCCACTCGAGCTCGCGATGCGTCCAGCTGCCGCTCGCGGCACAGGCGGCGAGACGCTCGCCGCGGTCGCCGTCCCACTCGCGCCCCGGGTCGTCGATCGGGGCCATCCACCGGGCGCCGCGCGGGAACCAGAGCGCCGCGAACTCGCCGTCGTCTCGCACCACGCGCATCGGCCGCGCGGCCCAGACCCGGTCGCGCCAGACCTCGTGGACCACCACCGTCTCGCCGATCTCGAACGTCGCTCTCAAGGCCCAAGTAACAGTCTGTTACTTGATGGGAGGCGGCTGGATCCCGCGCAACCACGCGAGGTGAGGGGCGCAAGTAACAGTCTGTTACTTGGCACGGGAGGTTTGGACGGCGGCTGCCACCTCGTCGGCTTCGGAGTCGGTGAGCGTGCGGCAGTCGAGCAGCAGGCGACCGTCTCGCACGACGCCGACCACCGGCGGCTCGCCCTCGCGCAGGGGCGCGGCCAACCGCTCCTCGACCGCGCAGGCGAAGCTCGGCAGCTCGGCCAGCGGGAGCGCGCCGCCGCCGACGCGGCCCACGGTCTCCTCGACCTCGCCGCCGACGGCGTCCGCGAGCCGCTCGGCCCGCGCGCGCACCGCCTCGGGCGGCTCGTTCAGCATCCGCAGCACCGGCACCTCCCGCAGCGCACGCTCGGGGTCGAGGTAGAGCCCGAGCGTCCCCTCGAGCGCGGCGAGCGTGAGCTTGTCCGCCCGCAGCGCGCGCTGGAGCGGATGTCGCCGCAGCCGCTCGACGAGCTCGGTTCGCCCGACGACGATTCCCGCCTGCGGCCCGCCGAGCAGCTTGTCCCCGGAGAAGCAGACGAGGTCGGCGCCCGCGGCGAGGCTCTCCTTCGCCGAAGGCTCGCCCTCGAGGTGCACGAGCACGCCGGAGCCGAGGTCGTCCACGAGCGGCAGGCCATGTCCCCGCGCGATCGCCGCGAGCTGCTCGATGGTCGGCTGCTCCGTGAACCCGACCACCCGGAAGTTCGACTGGTGCACGCGCAGCAGCACCGCGGTCTCGGTGCCGATCGCGCGCTCGTAGTCGGCGGCCCGTGTGCGGTTGGTGGTGCCGACCTCGCGCAGCTGCGCCCCCGAGCGGGCGAGCACGTCCGGGATGCGGAAGCCGTCGCCGATCTCGATCAGCTCGCCGCGGGAGACGAGCACCTCGCGACCCTCGGCCAGTGCCGCCAGCGCGAGCATGACCGCGGCCGCATTGTTGTTCACGACGAGCGCCGCCTCGGCGCCCGTGAGCCGCCGCAGGATCGCCGCGACGTGGTCCTGCCGCGAGCCGCGCCCGCCGGCGGCCAGGTCGTACTCGAGGTTCGAGTAGCCCCGGCCGACCTCGAGCGCGCGGGCGAGGGCGGCCTCGGGCAGCGGTGCGCGGCCCAGGTTCGTGTGCACGATCACGCCCGTGGCGTTGAGCGCGCGACGCAGCGCGGGCGCTCGTGCGGCGGCGAGCTCGGCCAGCGCGCGCTCGGCGAGGTTGCCGGGCTCGTGCCCTGCCCTGATCT
>DATIFC010000171.1:0-9841 GCA_035455445.1 Gaiellaceae bacterium
GGCGGCCGAGGAGGCCGAGCGCCGGCGCGAGGAGCTCGAGCGGGCGGCGCAGGAGCCGGAGCCCGAGCCCCGCCTCGCGGTCTACGGCTCGACCGAGGCCGAGCCGCAGCGGCACTTCCTCGGCTGGCGCGACGAGGTCGACCCCGACGAGCTGTTCGACTCGGGCGAGGCCTGGGGCCTGACCGTCGTGCGCGTCAGCGCACCTTGACGCGCGCGCTCGCCGTCGGCCCGAGCAGCGTTCCGTCCGAGGGCGTGACGGAGCAGCGGACGCGCTGGCCCCGCCGGGCGAGCTGGCGGCGCAGGATGTCGGAGAGGCCGGCGCTCGTGACCGCGCGGACGAGCTTGCCGCCGACCCGCCAGCGGTAGCGGTAGCGGACGATCGCGTAATCCGGGTCCTCGGTGACGAGGGAGGTGCCGACGAGGCACTGGATCGCGTCGTCACGCGTCGGGCTCGCGGGGTCGAGCGAGAGCGTGACCGGGTTGGGGCGGCGGTTGCGCGTCGTCGCCGAGACGGTGAACGGCGCGTCGACGAGCTCCCGCCCGCCGGCTGCGAGCCGCAGTCGCCAGGTGCCGATCCGGTCGAGGTCCGGTCGCTCGTGCCAGGTCGCGAAGGTGGCGCGATACCCCTGTAGCCGCGTGGCGCGGACGGCGTCGAGGGCGACGGTGCCGTCGGGGCGGACGAGGATGACGCGCACGGGGCCGCCGTCGAAGAAGCCGAGCTCGGCGCGGAAGTAGACGTCGCGTGAACCGGGGGCGAAGGTCCCTGTCCGGACGGCCTCGTCCCACGGCGGGTCGCGCCGGCCGCCGAAGGGCCTGCGCGAGAAGGTGAAGTCCCGCACGTAGGGCGCCGTCGGCAGCGCCGGCTGCGAGCGCCAGTAGCTCTTCCCTGCGCGGCACGGCCCGGCGAAGGGCTCGTAGACCTTCAGGTCGAGCTTGACCGTGAAGTGCAGGTGCGGCCAGCTGCTGTGCCCGCTCGACGCCGTCCAGCCGAGCTGCTGGCCCGCCGTCACGCGCTGGCCGCGGTGGACGGGGATGTTGCGGCGCAGGTGGCCGTAGACCGTCCACAGGTGGCGGCCAAGGCTCGAGACGATCACGTGGTTGTCGACCGGCGTCATCGTCCGCTCGACGTGCTCGTCCGGGAGCCGGTCGGAGACGTCGATCACGATCCCGTCCACCGCCGCGAACACCGGCACCCCGATCCGCTTCTCCCGGAAGGAGCGGATGATCGAGTCCTCGCCCGTGTGGCCGTCGTAGGTCTGCGTGCCGCAGCTCCAGTCGAGCGTGCCGGCGCCCGGGTCGAGGTCGACGAAGTTCGCGAAGTAGAGGTCCTGCCACGGGATCCCGGCCTGGGGGTAGAACGCGAGCACGGGCGGCTCGGTCGGGCCTGACGCGGGCGCCGCGAGGGAGGCCCCGGCGAAGGCCAGCACGAGCAACGGGAGAAGGAGGGCTCGCGTAATGGTCTTTGGCATAATAGAGCATTACGGAAGAGCAAGACCGAGCACTGGTCGGGTTCATCAACGACGGTTCCCTTCCGGAGCCGCGCGACCTGACCCGCGCGGAGCGGCGGCGCCTCGACGAGCTGCGCGCGCTGCTCGCCCGGCTGGCCGACACCCTCGCCGCCGGGCACGCGCTCTCGCCCGCCGAGCTGGCGGAGCTGAACGCGGTCACCGGCCGCCTGCCCGTCCGTGCGCGGCTCGAGCCGGAGCCCGGCGGCGGCTACGTCGTCGACTTCACGCCCGTCGGCGGCGGGTGGGTCGACCGGGTCGAGCGCGAGCTCTCCGGCTCGTTCGCGGCGATCCTGCGGCGCTCGCACCCGCCTCGCCTGAAGCGCTGCGCGGAGGAGTCTTGCCGGCGGGTCTTCCACGACGCCACGCGCAGCCGCACGCGCCGCTGGTGCGACTCCGGGACCTGCGGCAACCGCGCCCGGGTGCGGCGGCACCGCGGGCGTTCCGCCCGCTCCGCGTAGCACCCGCGCACCGGTGCTATACCTAGCGGCGCATGGCAAAGCCCGTCGAGCAGCTCGACCAGGTGATCATCCGCTTCGCCGGCGACTCCGGGGACGGGATGCAGCTCACCGGAGGCCGCTTCACCAGCGAGACCGCGCTGATCGGGAACGACCTCTCGACGCTGCCGGACTTCCCGGCCGAGATCCGCGCCCCCGCCGGCTCGCTGCCCGGCGTCTCCGGCTACCAGCTCCACTTCGCCGACCACGACATCCTCACGCCGGGCGACTCTCCGGACGTGCTCGTGGCGATGAACCCCGCGGCGCTGAAGACGAACCTGGCCGACCTGCCGAAGGGCGGCACCCTGATCGTCAACCGCGACGCCTTCAACGAGCGCAACCTCGAGAAGGCCGGCTACGCCGCGAACCCGCTCGAGGATGGGTCGCTCTCGGAGTACCACCTGCACGAGGTGCCGCTGACGACGCTCACGCTCGAGGCGCTGAAGGACGTCGACGTGACCAAGCGCGAGGCGGAGCGCTCGAAGAACATGTTCGCGCTCGGGCTGATGCTCTGGCTCTACCACCGCCCGACCGACGGAACGGTCGCCTTCCTCGAGCGCAAGTTCGAGAACAGGCCGGCGATCGCCGAGGCGAACGTGAGGGCCCTGAAGGCCGGCTGGGCGTACGGCGAGACGTCCGAGGACTTCGTCGTCTCCTACGAGATCGCGCCTGCGGCGCTTCCGCCCGGTACGTACCGGAACATCACGGGCAACCAAGCCCTCGGCCTCGGCCTCATCGCCGCGAGCGTGAAGAGCGGGCTGCCGCTGTTCCTCGGTGCCTACCCGATCACGCCGGCTTCCTCGATCCTCGAGGACCTCTCCAGGCACAAGCGTTTCGGCGTGCGCACCTTCCAGGCCGAGGACGAGATCGCGGCCGCCGGCGCCGCGGTGGGGGCGAGCTTCGGCGGCGCGCTCGGCGTCTGCACCTCGAGCGGCCCGGGCGTCGTCCTGAAGGCGGAGACCGTCGGCCTGGCCGTCGCGCTCGAGCTGCCGCTCCTGATCCTCGACATCCAGCGCGCCGGGCCGTCCACCGGGATGCCCACCAAGCCCGAGCAGGCGGACCTGCTGATGGTCCTCTTCGGGCGGAACGCCGAGTCGCCCGTCCCGGTCGTCGCGGCCTCGACCCCCGGCGGCTGCTTCGACGCGGCGCTCGAGGCGGCTCGGATCGCGCTCAAGTACCGCACGCCCGTGTACCTGCTCTCCGACGCGTACCTTGCGAACGGCTCGGAGCCGTGGCTGCTCCCCGACGCGGACGCGCTGCCGGAGATCCCGGTCGACCTCGCCTCCGGGCCGAACCGCGACGGCGAGTTCCTACCGTACGTCCGCGACCCCGAGACGCTCGCGCGAGCGTGGGCGATTCCGGGGACGCCGGGCCTCGAGCACCGGCTCGGCGGCCTGGAGAAGCAGGACGAGACCGGCAACGTCTCCTACGACCCCGACAACCACGACCGGATGGTCCGCCTGCGCGCGCAGAAGGTCGCGAACATCGCCGCGGACATCCCGGAGCTGGCCGTGGACGACCCCGACGGCGCCTCGCTGCTCGTCCTGGGGTGGGGCGGCACGTACGGGCCGATCACGGCCGCCGTGCGCCGGTTGCGCAAGAAGGGCGACAAGGTCGCGCAGGCGCACCTGACGCACCTGAACCCGTTCCCGCGCAACACCGGCGAGGTGCTCCGCTCCTACGAGCGCGTGCTCGTCCCGGAGATGAACCTCGGCCAGCTGCTGAAGCTCGTGCGGGCCGAGTTCCTCGTGGACGCGGTCGGCTTCAACCAGGTGCGCGGCCAGCCGCTGCGGGCCGGCGAGCTCGCCGAGGCGATGGAGGCGCTGCTGTGAGGCGCCGCTTGCGGTGCCGGCCTCGGGACGCGCAGGCTTTGCCTTTGCGTCCGTCTGGAACTACCGGCCGACACGCCGGTCGTCAGGAGCCACGGCTGTGAGCGAGAACGGCGGCGGGAACGGCCGGTTGAAGGCGAAGGACTTCAAGACCGACCAGGAGGTCCGCTGGTGCCCGGGCTGCGGCGACTACGCGATCCTCGCCGCCGTCCAGAGCTTCCTCCCGGAGCTCGGGATCCCGCGGGAGCGGATCGTCTTCATCTCCGGGATCGGCTGCGCCGCGCGCTTCCCGTACTACGTCGAGACGTACGGGATCCACTCGATCCACGGCCGCGCGCCGGCGATCGCGACGGGGCTCGCGCTCTCGCGGCCCGACCTCTCGGTGTGGGTCGTGAGCGGCGACGGCGACGCGCTCTCGATCGGCGGCAACCACCTGATCCACGCGCTGCGCCGCAACGTGAACGTGAAGCTCCTGATGTTCAACAACCAGATCTACGGGCTGACGAAGGGCCAGTACTCGCCGACGACGCCGCTCGGCACGATCAACAAGACGACGCCGATGGGATCCCTGGACTACCCCTTCAACCCGGTGGCGCTGGCGCTCGGGGCCGAGGCGACCTTCGTCGCGCGCTCGATCGACACCGACCGCGCCCACCTGACCGAGATGTTGCGCCGCGCGCACGCCCACCAGGGCGCGGCCTTCGTCGAGATCTACCAGAACTGCAACGTGTACAACGACGGTGCCTTCGACGCCGTCCGCGAGCAGAAGGAGAACCGGATCCTGCTCGAGCACGGCAGGCCGATCCGCTTCGGCGCCGACGGGGAGCGGGGTGTGCGGCTGCTGCCCGACGCGTCGGCGGAGATCGTCGACGTCGCCGAGGTCGGCGAGGAGGCGCTGCTCGTGCACGACGAGCACGCGCGGACTCCCTCGCTCGCGGCCGCGATCGCGCGGCTCTCGCACACGCCGCACGGCCCGACCCCGCTCGGCGTCTTCCGCGACGTCGAGCGGCCGGTGTACGACCGGCTGATGGACGACCAGCTCGAGCGCGCGCGCAGCGAGCAGGGCGAGGGCGACCTCGCGCAGCTCCTGCACGCCGGCGACACCTGGACGATCGGCTGACGCGCTCGATCCCGTTCCGCGAGTGGCGGACGGCCTGCCGGGTCTTCGGCAACCTCGAGGAGCCCGGGAGACTGCCGCTGGTCTGCCTGCACGGCGGGCCGGGCGGCTCGCACCTCCCTCTCGAGGGACTCCACCGGCTCGCCGAGCCGCGGCGTGTCGTCTTCTACGACCAGCTCGGCGGCGGCGACTCCTCGCGGCCCGACGACCCGGGCCTCTGGCGCGTGGAGACGTTCCTCGAGCAGCTGCAGAGCGTCGTCGAGTGGCTGGGGCTCGGCCGGTTCCACCTCTTCGGGTCGTCGTGGGGCGGGATGCTCGCGCTCGAGTACGCGTTCACGCGGCCGCCCGGGCTCGCGAGCCTGATCCTCAACTCGACGCCGACGAGCGCGCCGCGCTGGGCCGAGGAGACGCTGCGCCTGCACGCCGAGCTGCCGCCGGGGCTCGACGGCAAGAGGGCCGAGCAGGAGTTCAAGCGCCGTCACATCTGCCGCCTCGACCCCGAGCCCGACGTGCTCGCGCGGTCGCGGGCGAAGTTCGGCACGCAGGTCTACGAGACGATGTGGGGCCCGAACGAGTTCACCGTCACCGGCACGCTGCGCGACTGGGACGTGACCGAACGGCTCGGCGAGATCCGCGTGCCGACGCTCGTCACCTCGGGCCGCCACGACGAGTGCACGCCCGCGCTCGTCGAGCCGCTGCACGAGGGGATCGCGGGCTCGGAGTGGGTGCTGTTCGAGGCCAGCGCGCACATGGCGTACCTGGAGGAGCCGGAGCGCTATCTCGAGGTCGTCGGCGCTTTCCTCGACCGCGTGGAACGAGCGGGCGCCTGATCCTGCAGCCCTGAAGAGGGGCGAGGCCCGCCGGTGCGGCGGGCCTCGGGGAGATGGACTGGGCCGGGAAGAGCTAGCCGTCCGAGCCGAACGAGACGGTCTTCACGACCTCGCAGTTGACGGTCGTGTCGGACTCGCCTGCGCGCAGCCACGCGACGTCGTGGTCGCCGGGGCCGCAGTCGAGCACGTCGACCTGGTGGTCCGGCGCGAGCGCGTGCAGGACGTCGTTGCCGTCTCCGCCGTACTCGTGGTCGGCGCCGAAGCCGCCCCAGAGGAGGTCGCGGCGGGCGCCGCCGTTCAGGGTGTCGTCGCCCGGGCCGCCGTGGACACGGCTGAGCCCGTTGGCGCCGGCAGTGAGGGTGTCGTTGCCGGCGCCGCCCCAGATCACGGCGCGGCCGTTGCCGGCGGTGATGGTGTCGTCGCCGGGCCCACCGAAGAGACGGTCGAGGCCGGGGCCGCCGTCGACGGTGTCGTTGCCCTTGCCCGCGTAGACGACGTCACGGCCTTCGGCGGCGTTGATCTGGTCGTTGCCGGCGAAGCCGAGGATGAAGTCGCGGTGGACGGTGCCCGCGATCACGTCGTCGCCGCGGGTGCCGCGGATGACGTTGAACCAGCGCGCCCCCGCCACGCCCGTCACGGCGAGGCCGAGACCGAGCGTGAGTGCGAGGACGATGAGCTTGCGAGCCATGGGAAACCTCCGTTGGGAGCCTGCTGGCACGAAGTAAACGCCGCCCGCGTTAGGCGCCCGTGGGCGAATTGGAAAGATTTCTTGAGCGAGAGGTTCGGGGTTTCGGCGCGGCGGAAACGACGCTCACGTGCGCATGTTCGGCCGCAACGAGGAACGGACCGTCGTCGAGGACGTGGGGCCTCCGGTCGTGGAGGAAGAGGAGCTGGCGCCGCCGCCTCCTCCGCCCCCCGCACCACGTGGGCCGCTGCTCTGGCCGTGGCTGCTGCTCCTGCTGCTGCTCGTGCTCGGCGGATTGCTCGCGGCCTGGCTGCTGACGCGCGCCGACAACGGCAAGAGCGCCTCGACGGTCAACGTTCCGAACGTCGTCCGCTTGAAGCAGCAGCAGGCTGTCGCCCGCCTGAACGAGCGCGGGCTCGTCGCGCGCGTGGTCACCAGGGCGAGCTCGGCGGCGGCGGGAACGGTCGTCGAGCAGGACCCGAGCCCCGGCGCGGACGTGACGCGTCGCTCGGTCGTTACGCTCTCGGTCTCGTCGATCCGGACGGAGGCGGTGCCGGACGTCGTCGGCAAGACCGCGCCCGCGGCCGTCGAGGCGCTGCAGGCGAAGGGCTTCCGCGTGCAGACGCGCAACGTCGTCTCGAAGAAGAAGTCCGGGACCGTGCTCGGGCAGAGCCCCTCCCCCGGCGCGAAGATCGGACGCGGCTCGACGGTCACGATCAACCTCTCGCGCGGCCTGGTGACGGTGCCGGACACGGTCGGCCAGTCGCGCGACACTGCAGCCGCGACCGTGCGCGGGGCGGGCCTCCGGCCGAAGGCCTTCGTCGTGCCCTCGTCTCAGCCCGAGGGCACCGTGATCGCGCAGCGCCCGACGGCGGGCGCGCGCGTGGCCGGCGGCTCGACGGTGCGGCTGAACGTCTCGAAGGGCGCGGGCCCGGGTGCGGCTCCGCCTCCGCCTCCTGCGCCGCCCGGCACCGTGACGGTGCCGGACGCCACCGGCGGGCAGCAGGACTCGGCGCAGCGGCAGCTCAACGCCGCGGGCCTGAAGTCCGGGGTCGTCTGGGTGCCCTCCGACCAGGCCGAGGGCACGGTCGTCTCGCAGGCGCCCGACGCCGGCACGCCGCAGAAGGGCGGAACGCGCATCCAGCTGAACGTCTCGCTCGGGCCCAGCCCGGGCGCTCAGCGCGCGGTGCCGAGCGTCGTCGGCCTGGAGCCTGCCACCGCGCAGGCACGCCTCCGGGGCGCGGGCTTCGAGACCGAGACGCTGCGGCAGCCGGTGAGCGACCGCAACCAGGTCGGCAAGGTCGTCGACGAGCAGACCGCCGGCGGCAGGCGCGCCCCGGTCGGGTCGGTCGTCGTGATCTACGTCGGCCGCGCTGCCTGAGCGTCTAGAGCCGCTCGCCCTCGACCACGTCGACCGAGACGATCAGGTCGGGGCGGATGAAGCGGCCCGCGTAGAACGGCCACTGGGCCTCGGACGCCGTCGAGAACTGCTCGATCACTTCCTGGGCGCCCTCCATCGCGGTGCCGAAGTCGCGGAACGAGCCGACCTCGACGCCGTCGCCGTCCTTCAGGCGGACGACCACGTTGAATGTGGTGCGCTGGGGCCTGGCCGCGAAGAGCTCCTCGAGCTCCGGCGCCGGCTCGGCGGCCGGGGTCGTCTCGACGACCGCGACCGGGTCGATCACCGGGAGCGCCGTCTCGATCGGCTCCGGGACAGAGACGAGCTCCGGCTCCGGGGCCACCGCCTGCAGCTCGACGGGCTCGGGGGCCATCGCGGGGAGCTCGACGGGCTCGGGCGCGATCGTCGGCAGCTCGACCGGCCCGGGCGCGACGGCGACCGCCGCCGCGGGCTCGAGCTCGGGTGCGGGCTCGGGGTCCGGCGGCGCCATCGTCGGCAGCTCGACGAGCTCGGGCTCCTCGGACGGGGCGGGGGCCATCGAAGGGATCGCGGTCAGCTCGGCAGCCGGGGCCGGCTCCTGGGTGGCAGCAGGCTCCGAAGCCGGAGCGGGCTGCGCGGCGGGAGCGGCTTCCGGGGCCTGCGGGACGGGAGCCTCGGCCGCGAAGTAGTCGAGCACGGGCTCGGCCTCCTCGATCGGGGCCATCGCCGGCAGCTCGGGCTCGGACGCCGGGGCGGGCGGGGGCTCGGGCAGCTGCTGCGCGGGCTCGGGCGCCATCACCGGCGGGGCGGGCGCGGACTGGACGGGTGGAGCGGCAGCGGGCGCAGCGGCCGGCTCCGGCTGCTGCGGTAGCTCGGCGCGCGGGGCCGGAGCGGGCGCCGGGGCCGCGCTCTCGGGCGGCCGAATCGCCGGGGGAGGCGTCGGCAGGCCGGCCAGGCCGTCGCCGGTCGGCATCGCCGAGGCCATGGGGCTCCGGACGACAGGCGGGCTGAGCGGAGGCTCGAGCCCCAGGCTCATTCCCGACGTGATCTCGTGTGTACCTAGTGCCGACATGTGCTCGCCCTTTCCGCGGGCCTCATCCGGCTCGCGTAGGAGCTCGCGAGCGCGTGCGGCCAGCTCGGGATCCACGAGCATGAGCTCGGGAGAGAGTGACCGAACGAGGGAGTTCTGATCGATGAGACCAATCGCCGCAGTTTCCGCAGGTTGTAATCGCCATGCGGGGTCGTGACCCCGCGGACGCAGTATCGGTGAGCCGATTTCGGGTGAGCATGCCCCTTTGGAGGGAATTGGGCGGGCGGCCCCGACACGGTGCCGCCCGCCTGTCTCTCCTTCTCTCCTAATGGTTCGACGTTCCGGGCGAGGGCGCCGCGCTTACCGAGAAGTCGGTCGCGTTGTCGTTCGTGTCGTGCCCGTCCGGGATCCGATCCGAGCTGCTGCCGGGCGCCGCGGTCGCCGGCGGAGCGGCTGCCGGATGGCCCTCGACGAACGCATTCGTAGCCTCGCCGTAGCCGACGGAGTCGAGGATCGTCCCGGTCGCGTCGCGAACGGCCAGGCCGCCTCCCGTCGCCGCCAGCGAGGCGGAGAACGTCTGGTCCGGGGCGTGCGAGCCGAGGTAGCCGCTGCCGGCCAGTAGGTAGAAGCTGCCCGCGGGAATCGTCGTTCCGTCCGGAATGGTGGCCAGCGTCGTGTCGCTCGTCCCGGCCGCGGAGCGATACGCGACCTTGAAGCCGCCGGCGTCGACCGCTTCCGAGCCGGCGTTCCACAGCTCGACGAACTCGTTCGACGCGGCGCCGGTCGAGCCGGTCATGAACTCGTTCACGCGGAGGTCGCCGCTGGACCCTCCGCCGCCGGCGACGCACTTCAGCGTGGCGATGCCGGCCGCGTCGTAGGTCAGTGAGACCGTGCCGGCGCTCGCTCCCAGGTGGCAGGCGATGCCGTTCAGGCTCTCCAGGGACGCGAGCGCCGGGCCGGGCGGGCCCTG
>DATIFC010000172.1:0-2797 GCA_035455445.1 Gaiellaceae bacterium
GGCCTGCGGGGCAAGACCTCGCTCTCGGAGCGGGTCGAGTGGGACAACTTCTACATCGAGAACTGGTCGCTGTGGCTGGACGTGAAGATCCTGCTGATGACCTGCTGGGCGGTGGTGGGGTACTTCGCGAGGGCCGAGTAGAGGGGATCACAATGAAGATCGAAGGCACCCATTACGAAATCATGCTGACGAGCGGCGGCCACCACGTGTACGTGCGCAATGGCCACGGCGAGCCGGTCGTCGTCGCCGGGCCGTTTCCGTCGCACATGGCGGCCGCGGACAACGCCCGAGAGCGCGCGCGCGAGCAGCGGGCGTGGCGGAGCTTCACCGACCGGCCCGTCGGACCGCGCGGACCAAGCGTCTTCTGGGGCCCCTGACCCCGGAGTCCGGGTCGACTACTCGAGCACGCGGATCTCGCGCGCCGCGCACATCTCCTTCAGCACCCGCGGCCAGACGGTGACGCTCACCTCGCCGAGGTGGGCCTTGCGCAGCAGCAGCATCATCGTCCGCGACTGGCCGATCCCGGCGCCGATCGAGAGCGGGATCTCGTCCTTCAGGATCGCCTGGTGGTACGGGAGCTCGAGGAAGTCGAGCTGGCCCGAGAGCTCCAGCTGCCGCCGGAGCGACTCCTTCGTCACCCGGATGCCGCCCGACATCAGCTCGTGCCGCCGGCGCGTGACCGGGTTCCAGACGAGGATGTCGCCGTTCAGGCCGTGCATCGGCCGCCCGTCGGCCGACACCGTCTCGGTCGACCAGTCGTCGTAGTCGGCGGCCCGCAGCTCGTGCGGGTAGCCGTCCGCGAGCGTCCAGCCGATCCCGTAGATGAAGATCGCCGGGTGATCCTGCAGGATCGCCGTCTCGCGCTGCTTGCGCGGGAGCTCGGGGTAGGCGGCCAGGATGTCCTCGGCGTGGACGAACTCGAGCTCGTCCGGTAGCTCGGGGAAGCGCGGGTCGGCGAGCGCCGGCCACCCGGCGCGCAGGAAGCGGTCGCCCTCCTTCAGCACCTTCCAGATCGAGCGCACCGTCTGCGTCAGGTAGTCGAGCGTCCGATCCTCGGCGCGGATCGTCTTCTCCCAGTCCCACTGGTCGACGTAGGCGGAGTGGTCGTGGTCGAGGAAGTAGTCCTTGCGCACGGCGCGCATGTCGGTCATCAGCCCCTCGCCGGGCTGCATCCCGAACTGGCGCAGCGCCACCCGCTTCCACTTGGTCGCCGCCTGCACGACCTCGGCCTCGATCGGGTGCTCGTCGCGGTCGTTCGAGATGTGGAAGGTGACCGGCGTGCGCGAGCCGTCGCGGTCGAGGTAGTCGTTGACGCCGCTCTCGCGGTCGACGATCAGCGGCACCTGCACCATCGTCAGGCCGAGCTCCTCGCAGAGGCGGTCCTCGATCAGCCGCTTCGCGGCGTAGAGGGCCTGCATCGTCTCCTTCGGGTCGAGGAGCGGCGCGTAGTCGTCGGGCAGGACGCGCTCGAGCTCGTCGTAGCTGCCGATCCCGGGCCCTGCGAGGTCGGCTTCCTTGGCCACGGTCATGACGCCTCCGATCGGTGGGAACGCGCTGATCGTGCGCCCGCGGCCCCCGATCGGGCATCCGGGCACGGTCTGATCGGCGATGCGGCCTTTCCCCGATGTCCTCGCACGCGCGGTCGCCGAACCTGTGGCCATGACGATGCCGGCACTGCGCAAGGCCGGCCCCGAGCCGGGCCTGCACCTCGTCGAGGTGCCGGTCCCCGTGCCGGAGCCCGACGAGGTGCTCGTTCGGGTGGAGGCCGCGAGCGTCTGCGGCACCGACCTGCACATCGAGCGCTGGGACGAGTGGGCGCAGCGCCGGATCACGCCGCCGCTCACGCTCGGCCACGAGTTCGCCGGCACCGTCGTCGAGGCCGGCCGCCAGGTGCGTGGCGCCGAGCCCGGCGACTACGTCTCGGCCGAGAGCCATGTCACTTGCGGCGCCTGCTTCCACTGCCGCACCGGCAACGCCCACATGTGCGAGCGGACGCGCATCCTCGGCGTCGACCGGGACGGCGCGTTCGCGCAGTACGTCGCGATCCCCGAGTCGGTTGTCTGGAAGAACGACCGCTCGAAGCTGCCGCCCGAGATCGCGACGTTGCAGGAGCCGTTCGGCAACGCGGTCTTCGCGACCGGGGAGCAGGAGCTCACCGGTCGCTCGGTCGCGGTGCTCGGCTGCGGCCCGGTCGGCCTGTTCGCGATCGCGATCGCGCGCGCCTCGGGCGCGGCCGTCGTGCTCGCCGCCGACCGCACCGTCTTCCGGCTCGACCTCGCCCGCCGCATGGGCGCGAGCGCGGTCGTCGACGTCGGCGCGGTGCAGGACGAGGCGGGCTGGTTCCTCGAGCACCACGAGGGGCTTGGCTTCGACGTCGTCTTCGAGATGTCGGGCGCCGGCCGCGCGGTCGCCGACGCCTTCCGGATCGCGCGCAACGGCGGCAAGGTCGTCCTCTTCGGCATCCCCGACCGGCCGGTCGAGATCGACGTCGCCGAGGCGCTGATCTTCAAGAACCTCCAGGTGCAGGCGCTCAGCGGGCGGAAGATCTTCGAGACCTGGTACCGGACGCGCTGGCTGCTCGAGAGCGGCGTCGTCGACCTGCGGCCGCTGATCACGCACCAGCTGCCGCTCGAGCGCTTCGAGGAGGCCTTCCGGGCGCTCGAGGCCGGCGAGGCCTGCAAGATCGTGCTCCACCCGAACGGGGTTCCGCACGTGCCCGAGCACGCGGCCACCGAGGCGCTAGCGTGAGCCTCGTGCAGTCCACGCTCGAGGCCGACCTCCGCGCGGAGCTCGAGGG
>DATIFC010000173.1:0-23595 GCA_035455445.1 Gaiellaceae bacterium
AACGTAGTCGCCGCCTTGGCCGCCGCCCGGGAACTCCCGCAGCTCAGCCTCGAGGACGCGCTCGAGCTGACGCTGCTTGTCGCCCGCAGAGCCCCGCACCGCCATCAGCGGGTCGCGGCCCGCTGGCTCCTGCGCTACTTAGAAGAGGATCCCGAGGCGACGATCGAGGAAGCGGCACTCGCCGCGTCCTGCCTCGTCGCCCTTCCCGGTGCCGGCTACAGGGAGGCGACGCAGACGCTTAAGGCCTTGGCCGAAACGGCCACTAGGCGGCGGCGGGAGCGCGGCGTAGCCTGAGCTCGGGCCGGGTCGCCCGGCCCTCGGTCGTACACCAATGAAGGCAGTAAGCCGCGCTCGGCGCGGCAGCCGCCCTCTATGCCAACGCAGCGCAGATCGCAGCGGTTGTCGCCGCGTAGGTGCCCCTCATCGAGACGATGCTGCTCGTCTCAAACGTCGTCACCGGCACGCCGAGGTCGTCGAGGAACAGGATCGTCCCGTCGGCGACGAGCTGCCCCGAGCCGGGCGGGGCGGTGCCGGTGAGGCTGGCTGTGTTCACCCCAGTGATCGTGACGTGAGCCGGACTCCCGGGCTCGATCCCCTCCGGGTAGACGGCCTGCGACGTTCCGTTCATCGGCCGGGTGATCGAATTACCTGTGTCCGGCGAGCTGTAGGTGATGCTCCCGTTCAGCGTGTCGACCTCGTGCGCAGGCGAACCGTGAGCCGCGGGGAAGAACGTCACCGACACGCTGACGGTGACGGTGTCGAGCACCGCCGTCCCACAGGCATCCGACAAGTAGAAGTCGTCAAACGTGATGTCGCTAAACACGACCTCCTCGCGGATCGGCGCATTCGCACCCGCAGTTGGGATCACGATTGCAGCGATCAGCGCCACGAGGGTCGCGAAGAAACCCAGCCTGCCTAGCATTGCCCTCTCCCTCCCAACGCCGCAGTTGTAACCAGCGGCACGATCTTCTCTCACTCGAGACCCAAGGTCAACGGGCCGCAGCGCCCCTCGGGTTGGTCGTCGAGAACGTGGCCGGATGAGCCACTAGCGGGGCACGTGCCCGCTGCCGTAGGTTCGCGTGGGGCCTGGTCGCGTTGCAGCGCCCGGGCGTTCGGCTCGCCGCCCGGCCCCCACACACAGGGCCAGGCCGCTCGGAGCTCGACGTCTAGTGTTTCCAAAACCCACGCCGTATCGGGCAGACCCCCGGTTGTAGCGCATCGCGCGGAGGTAAATCAGCGTGCTGCGGAATCTCGGACCCATCGCAACCGCCTCTCGTACGTCAATCTCCATCATCCCCGACCCGCGGGCGGTCACAACGCCTGCGCTGCGGAATTAGTTCCGTGAACGAGTGAAGGGAGGATCGCCGTCGACCCAGTCTGGATAGGTCTGTGTCTGGCGCTCGTCTCGGCACTGGCAGTGAACTGGGCGTACACGAAAGAGCACGACGCGGCAGCCGCGCTGCCGCCACTTAGCCCTCGGCGACCCTTCCGCTCCCTACGCTTGCTGCTGGGCGACCATGGCTGGTTGCTCGGCTTCGCTACCGAGACGGTCGGCTGGCTCGTCTACGTGGCTGCCCTCGGGCTCGCGCCGCTGAGCCTCGTGCAGGCCGTCAGCGCCTCAGGCATCGCCGTCCTCGCGCTCTTCAGCGTTCGAGGCCACCTAGGTGCGCTAACAGTCCGCGAGCGACTCGCCGTCGGGATCGCGCTGGTCGGGCTGGTCTTGCTCGCACTGTCGCTCGTCGGCGCCAAGCCCACATCCCACCCACCGCACGTGGCTGCCGTCCTGCTCTGGCTCGCAGCCTCTGCTGGTGGCGCAGTCGCGCTGATTGTCGTGCGCATCCGTCTCACGCGGGCGGCCGCGCTCGGGCTTGCCACCGGGCTGCTCTTCGCGGACGGAGACATCTCCGCGAAGGTCCTCACCTACGGCGGGATCTGGTTGCTCGCGATCCTCTCGTTGGTTGCCTGCTACGCCGCCGGCACCAGCGTGCTCCAGGCTGCGTTCCAGCACGGCAGCGCGCTCACCGCCGCTGGCATCGCGACCCTCGTGACGAATGCCGTCCCGATCGCAGCAGGCTTTGTGCTCTTCCGTGAGGCGCTTCCGCCCGGCGCCCGCGGAGCGCTGCAGATCGCCGCCTTCGCGTCGATCGTCGCAAGCGCTGCTCTCCTCGGACGCCCCGGCACCACCCGATCAGCCACGCCGGGGACTCTCACCGAGGCTGCGACGAGCTCCGGTGGGAGCACGTAGGTGAGCCTCGCGAGTTCCCTGCTCGCGTTCGTACACTCGGAGTTGGCGTCCGGGTCCGCCTCGGCGCTTCTCCCGCTTAGCCGCCGCCAAAACTCTCGCTCAGTGCAGCGCGGGCGGAAGAAGAAGACCTCCGGCGGCTCGTCGAGGTCGTCACCGCCGAGATGTGCCTGCCAGCGCTCCCTGTCGGCCGGGAGCCATTGCGCCCCGCACGCGGTACAGCGGGGGATCAGCGCGACTTGCTCGGGCTTCACGTATGGCGTGTAAGAACGAGATCGCCGAGGCCAAGCTGAGAACGGCGCGCAAGGGCGGGGAGCTGCTGCTCGAGCAGCCGGGGTTGGGGTCTATCGGCGGCGACCGAAAAGCACCGGCCGCGCCGGTCGTTGATCGCGGTGGCCTAACGCCAACGCAGGCGAAGCGCTGGCAAGCCCTCGCCCGCCTGGCCGACGAGGACTTCGAGCAGTTTCCTGCGCGAGTGCGACGAGCTAGACGCCTTCACTGGTCTTGCCGGGTGACTGCGGGACGGGAGAGCCTGAGCGGAGGCGCACTCCCCCCTTGCTCGGGAGGAGCGCGCTCTTGCTGCGGTCCGGTGTCGCCGTCGCATCAGCGCAGCCTTTCGGCGCGAGACTCAAACGCTCCCAGGTCTGCCGTTACAGCTCGTCTCGCCTCCCCGCCTTTCGGCACAGGACGGGTTTCTCTAGGTCTGGGAAGGGGTCGAAGTCCCCTTCTGACGGCTCTGCGGCCGGTGTCTAGACGGCCGGGATCGATGACGCGCGGATATCTCGCGTCAGCCGCCCTGTGGCCGCCCCGCCAAGGCTGGCGGGAACTTTCCGCAGGTTCGATTCCTGCCAGGCGCATCCACGCTCGGCGCCCGCGATGACGGGCTACCACCACGCACTTCCTTCATGGACCGATCCTGTTTGACACCGCTGTCGGGTTCCTGAACGATCCGACGCGAGGCAGGGGAACAGACAACGGAGGGGAGAAGATGAAGCGCAAGCTGCTTGCCGCCGCTGCGGTCGCCGGAGCAATGGCGGCCCTGGCGGTGTTTGCCGCCGCGCAGAGCGGGCCCGGACGCGCCCAGGCGTATCCGGTTCCAAGTCCCACTGTCAGCGACTACCAGTTCATCAAGGCGACGACGCCGACGCAGGCCGACTGTGCGGCCGTCGGTCGCACGTGCTTCACGCCGCAGGCGATCCAATCTGCGTACAACGTCGGCCCGCTGCATCAGGCGGGCTGGAACGGCAAGGGAATCACGATCGCGATCGTGGACTCCTACGGGAGCGACACGATGGCGCACGACCTGCACGTCTTCGACCAGGCCTTCGGCCTGCAGCCGATGTGCGGCGAGGAAGGCGTCACCTGCCAGGCCGGGATGCCGAAGTTCAGCGAGCTCGCGATCAACGGCACCCCCGAGACGAAGGGGCAGCCCGGCAACGGGACGCACCTCGAGGACAAGGCCGCCTGGGCGCTCGAGGTCGCCCTCGACGTCGAGACCTCGCACGCGATCGCGCCGCAGGCGAACATCCTGCTCGTCCACTCGAACAACGCCGAGACGCTCGGCGTCCAGGGCTTCCCGAACATGATGAAGGCCGAGGACTACGTCGTCTCCAACCACCTCGCGCAGGTGATCTCCCAGAGCTTCGCCTCGTCCGAGGACGCGTTCGGCAGCTACCAGTCGCTGCTGAACCTCCGCTACGCGTTCAAGAACGCGGCGGCGAACGGCGTCACGGTGCTCGGCTCGTCGGGCGACGACGGCTCGACCAACTTCACCAAGTCGCCGGTGAGCCAGGGTGGGAGCCTGATTCCGTTCCCGGCGGTCGAGTGGCCGGCGTCGGATCCGCTCGTGACCGGTGTCGGCGGCACCTACCTCTGCACCGACCCGCTCGCCACCGCGAGCCAGCCGCGCACGACCGATCCCATCCCGGGGCTGGGAGCGAAGTGCGGTAGCTCGACCTTCAACGCGGCCGGAGCGGCCGAGGTCGCCTGGACGTTCTCGGGCGGCGGCTTCAGCCACGTCTTCTCACGGCCCGACTACCAGGGCGGGACCCTTCCGGCCGGGAGCACGCCGATTCCGGCTTCGGCCCGCGGCGTCCCGGACATCGCCTTCCAGGCCAGCGCCGCGACGGGCGCGCTCGTCTACCTGTCGCTGCCGCCGGACGGCAACGACTCGAACATCAACCAGACCGGCTGGTACGACATCGGCGGCACCTCGCTGAGCTGCCCGCAGTGGGCAGGCCTCGTCGCGATCGCCGACCAGCTGAACAAGGCCCAGTACGGCCAGACCGGCCTCGGCCTGATCAACCCGGCGCTGTACAAGCTGGCCTCACAGCCGGCGAAGTACGCGGCCGACTTCTTCGACATCGCGCACACCGCGATCGCGGGCGTCGAGAACGACAACCAGGAGGATCCCAGCATCCCCGGTTACCCGGCGACGCAGGGTTGGGATCCGGTCACCGGTCTCGGCACGCCGAACGCAGCGGCGCTGATCCCGGACCTCGTCGCCGCGGCGCACAGCTAGACGCCCGGACGACGACCATCCACGGAGGGCGCCGAGAGGCGCCCTCCGTCATGGGCCGGCCGACCGTCCTTGCCGGAGTCGGCGGTGCGCCAGTAGCGGCGCGCCCAGAGGGCGACGTAGACGAGCGTCACGAGCACCGGGACCTCGATCAACGGCCCGACGACACCGGCCAGCGCCTGGCCGGAGGTCGCGCCGAAGACGCCGACCGCAACGGCGATCGCGAGCTCGAAGTCGTTCGAGGCGACCGTGAAGCCCATGCTCGCGGTCTGTGCGTACGGCAGCCCGCACAGCTTGCCCGTGACAAAGCCGGCGACCCACATGACGGCGAAGTAGACGAGCAGCGGCAGCGCGATCCGCGCGACGTCGGCCGGCTCGGCGGTGATCTTCTCGCCCTGGATCGCGAACAGGAGCACGATCGTGAACAGCAGCCCGTAGAGCGTGATCGGCCCGATCCGCGGCAGGAAGCGGGTGTCGTACCACTCGCGCCCCTTCCGCTCGAGGGCGACGCGACGGGTGAGGAAGCCGGCGGTGAGCGGGATGCCGAGGAAGATCAGCACGGTCTTGGCGACCTCCCAGATGCCGACCTCGAAGCCCTGCGTGTCCAGGCCGAGCCAGCCCGGCAGGACGGTGAGGTAGAAGTAGCCGAGGAGCGAGTAGGCGGCGACCTGGAAGAGCGCGTTGAAGACGACCAGCAGCGCGGTGCGGTCGCGGTCGCCCTTGGCGAGGTCGTTCCAGATCAGCACCATCGCGATGCAGCGAGCGAGGCCGACGATGATCACCCCTGTGCGGTAGGCGGGCTGGTCGGCGAGGAAGAGCCAGGCGAGGGCGAACATCAGCAGCGGCCCCACGACCCACGAGAGGAAGAGCGAGACGCCGAAGAAGAGCCTGTCGGAGACGCCGTCGTGCCGCGGGTGCCCGAGCTCCTCGTAGCGCACCTTGGCGAGCACCGGGTACATCATCAGGAGCAGCCCGAGCGCGATCGGCAGCGACACCGTCCCCACCTGCAGCCTGTCGAGGCCGTCGTTCAGGCTCGGGATCAACCGCCCGAGCCCGAGCCCCGCGGCCATGGCGAGCCCGATCCAGAGCGGGAGGAAGCGATCGAGCGTCGAGAGCTTCGCCAGGACGGCCGCGTCGTCTGCCGTCGGACGGGCGGGGCGTCGCCGGGTGGCCTCAGTCGCTGCCACTGTCCCGGTCGAGCTCGGCTACGAGCCCCTCGACGCTGCGCTGGATCTCGTCGCGGATCCCCCGGACGCGGTCGAGCGGCAGGTCCTTCGGGTCCTCGAAGACCCAGCTGATCCGGCGCACGCCCGGCGTGACGGGGCAGACCTCCTCGCTGCACGTCGCGACCGCGACGTCCGCCCACTCGAGCGCCTCCCGGTCGAGCTTGCGCGGCACGTGGTCGCGGGCGTCGATCCCGACCTCTCTCAGCGCCTCGACGACCTGCGGATGCGGCGCCTTGCCGGGCTCGCTGCCGGCCGAACGCGCCTCGTGCCTGCCCTGCGCCGCCTCGCGGAAGAGCCGCTCCGCCATCACGCTGCGGCCGCTGTTCGCCACGCAGACGAAGAGCACGTTCACCCGGCCCACTCAGCAGCAGCCGGCCGCCGCGGCCGGCTGGATCACGGGAAGTCCCTTGTCTTCCGGCTCTCGCGTCTTGACGGCCTTGACGATCGCGCCGTGCATGCCGTCGGCGACCTCGTGCGTGAGCTCGACGCTCACGTCCTCGAAGCCGGCCGCCTCGAGCCCGGCGACGTACTCGCCCGTCGAGAGCGCGCCGGCGATGCAGCCGACGTATGAGCCCCGCTTCGCCCGGTCGTCCGGCCCCAGGTGGTCCTCGGCGACGATGTCGCTGACGCCGACACGCCCGCCCGGCCTGAGCACGCGCGCGATCTCGGTCAGGACGGCCGCCTTGTCCACGGAGAGGTTGATCACGCAGTTCGAGATCACGACGTCGACCGAGTCCGCGGGCAGTGGGATCCGCTCGATCTCGCCCTTCAGGAAGTGCGCGTTCGTCATGCCGGCCTCGCGCGCATTCCGCTGTGCGAGCGCGAGCATCTCGTCGGTCATGTCGAGCCCGTACGCCGTGCCGGTCGGGCCTACCCGCTTCGCCGAGAGGATCACGTCGATGCCCCCGCCTGAGCCGAGGTCGAGCACGACCTCGCCCTCGCGCAGCTCGGCGACCGCGGTCGGGTTGCCGCAGCCGAGCGACGCCAGCACGGCGGAATCGGGAAGCTCGCCCCGCTGCTCGGCGTCGTAGAACGCCTCGACGAAGCTCGGTCCGTCGGCCCCGGCCTCGGCGCAGCACTCACCGCAGCCGCAACCCCCGTCCCCCTCGGTCACGGCGCGCGCGGACTCGGCGTACCGGCGCCGCACCTCCTCGCGCAGCTCATCGGCCGTCGCAGACATCAGCAGCACACTCCTTTCAGGTCGGCGACGGAGGCCAGCGTCTCGACCGCGTCGCGCGTCAGCGAGAAGTAGGCCCACTTCCCGCGCTGCTCGCGATCGATCAGGCCCGCCTCGGTCAGCTTCTTCAGATGGTGCGACACGGTCGGCTGGGAGAGCCCGAGCGGCTCGTACAGCTCACAGGCACACACCGGTTCTCCCCTGGTCGCGAGCAGGTTCACGATCCGCACCCGCGCCGGATCCCCGAGCGCCTTGAACAGCTCCGCCGTCGCCAGCGCCTCCTCCTCGTCCAGGGCGTCGGCGCCGAGGGGCGCGCAGCACGCTACCGGTGTCTGCAAGGCGGCCATCAGGCTCGCCCCCCTGACCGCGGCTTCGTGCTCTCGAACGGCATCCGCACCTCACACCTCTCGTATCGACGCCCTTAAATATATCGACGTGCGTCGATGTGTCAAGTGCTCCCGACCGCCTGGCGCGATCCGGGTCCGATCGCGAAGACGCGCCGGCTCCCGGGCAAGCCCTTGAAGGAGCGCACGCCTCGGTCTGCGATCGCTATCCCCGCCTCGCTGGCCGTGCCCGCGGCCTCCTCCGAGACCAGGATCTCGCCCGGGTCGGCCGCGTTCGCGAGACGAGCGCCCACGTGGACGTCGACGCCGGCGCACTTCTCGTCGGCCCCCCAGCAGTGGCCGAGGTGGACCCCGGATCGCAGCTCGAGGCCCAGCCGCCCGCAGGACGGACGGAGGTCGAGCGCGCACCGGATCGCGTCCGGGCTCTCGTCGAAGATCGCGAAGAAGCCGTCGCCCGCGGTGTCCATCAGCCGGCCGCGATGTCGCCCGACGGAGCCGCGCACGAGCTCGTGGTATCGCTCGAGCAACTCGGCCCAGGCGCGATCGCCGAGGGAGAACGCCAGCGGCGTCGCGTCGACAATGTCGACGAACAGGATCGCGGTCGGCTCCCGCGCCGGCTCCGCAGGCGGCGCGTCCCCGCCTTTCCCGTGCCCCTCCATCGCGATCACCATCACGCCACGGCCGCGAAGGCGCATCCGAGATCAGCCGCACGCGTACTGCCGGTTTCTACTCGCTCGCGCAAGAACGCCTGCAAAGCGGCATCTGTTGCTTGCCGGGCGATGCCCTCCAGGACTGACGGCCTCCCTCCGGGGAGGGAGGGCCGCCCGGCGACAGCGGCAGCACCTCCGCTCGCCGCCGGCCGAGACGAGCCAGACGCCCGGGGATCGGAGACGGACGCCCGGCTCGCTCTCTACGACGACGCCCGCGCGCCCCCGGTGCTGCTCCAGGTTGGTCAAGTTCTCCGCCCGGGATCCGGAGGACGAGCCTGCCGCCCGGCTTTGACCTCGCGGGCCCGGGGGCGCAGACTTGCCGGGTGATGGAGCTGAAAGACCTCAGCGGCGACGTCGAGAGCGCCCTCGAGCGCGTCAGGGTCCCCGCCTACGTGATCGACCGGCACGGGATCATCCGCTGGCTCAACCCGGCCGCGGAGCAAGTCGTGGGTGACGTCCGCGGCCGCCAGATGACCTCGGTCCTCGCCCCCGAGGAGCGCCGCCGCGGGCGCGAGATCTTCATCCGCAACCTCACCGGGCCACCGACGGGCTCCGACAACCGCGCCGCCGTCCTCACGCCGGAGGGCGAGCGCGTCACGATCGAGGTGAGCGCCGTCCCCTTCTCGAGCGGCGGGCACGTGATCGGGGTCTTCGGCCAGGTGAAGGACGTGGAGGCCGCGCCTCCGCCGCCCCTCCATCCGCACCTGACGCCCCGCCAGGGCGAGGTCCTGCACCTGCTCTCGCACGGCCGCTCGACCGAGCAGATCGCCGCCGAGCTGCACATCAGCATCGAGACCGTCCGCAACCACATCCGCGCGATCCTCCGCGCGCTGCGAGTCCATTCCCGCCTCGAGGCGGTCGCCCTCGCGCACCGCGAGCATCTCGTCGCCTAGCGTGTTCGAGGTCGAGACCCGCAGCCTGCCCGGAGTCCCGACCGCTGTCGGAAGCGCACAGGGGTTCACGCTCGTCGTCGACCGGCCGGCCGACGCGGGCGGCGGCGGGCTCGGCTTCAACGGCGGGGAGCTGCTCTACCTCGCGATCGCCGGCTGCGTCTCGAACGACCTCTTCCGCGAGGCGCGCGCCGGGGGAATCGAGCTGAGGAGCGTGCGCGTTCGCGTCCGCGGCGACTTCTCCGGGGACCCCCCGGTCTCCGAGCCCGTCGAGTACGAGGTGGAGCTCGAGGGCGACGCGCCGCCGGAGCGCCTGGACGAGCTGGTCGAGCGCGTCGACCGGATCGCGGAGATCCCCAACTCGCTGCGCAACGGCACGCCGGTCAGGCTCGTCAGGGACTGATGCGGATCAGCCTGCCCCTCGGGGAGACGACCTGACGTCGACGTAGGGCCGGCCGGCCCGCGAAATGCGGTCGTGAAGAGGTGGCGGGTTGACTTCCAACTGGGAATTCCGCCTCTAGGCAACTCACCGATTGGGGAGTACGCTCTTTCGGCGCTGAAAGCCGTCGCCGCGTACTTCCAAAGCCTGAAGCCGCAGCTTCCGCGCCCGGTCTGGGTGCTGGAGACGGGCGGCGTCGCAAACTCGCTCGGGAACGGGATCGTGATCCCGTTTCTCGTCATCTACCTGCACGAGGTGCGCGGAATCGGGCTCGAGACCGCCGGCGCGGTGGTCGGGGTCCTGCTCGGGATCGGCGTCGTCGGCAGCCCGTTGGCGGGACGGCTCGTCGACCGCGTCGGCGCGCGCGCGATGCTGATGTGCTCGCTAGCGCTCCTGGCCGCCGGGTACGGCGGCTTCCCGTTCGTGCGCGGCCCGTGGCTCGCCTTCGTGCTCGCCGGCGTCGCGGGCGCGGGCAACGCCGGGTTCGCGCCCAGCCACTCGAGCCTCCTCGCCGCGCTGACCTCCGGCGAGCAGCGCACCACGGCGTACGCCCTGACCCGCGTCACCGACAACCTCGGCTTCGGCATCGGCGGCCTGATCGGCGGCCTGATCGCTACGACGCAGGTGCCGGAGAGCTACAGCCTGCTGTTCGCGGTCGACGCGGGGACCTTCCTCGCCTTCATGGCGCTGCTCGTCTTCGTGCCGCAGCCGCCCCGGTCGGCGGCCGCCGGCGCGACCGGCCAGGGCTACAGACAGGTCGCGCGCGACCGCCCGTTCCTCGTGCTGCTCGCGCTGACCGCGCTCCTTGTGACGGCCGCCTACGCCCAGATCGCGACGATGCTGCCGCCGTACGTGAAGGAGCACGCCGCCGTGGGCGAGGCCGGGATCGGCGCGATCTTCTTCGTCAACACGCTCGTGCTCGTGCTCGCGCAGCTGCCGATCGCGAAGGCAGTCGGCGGGCACAACCGCCTGCGCGCGCTCGCAGCCGCGGGGGCGGTCTTCAGCGGCACCTGCCTCGGCGTCCTCGCCGCCGGCACCTGGTTCGACGCGACCGCGGCCGTGGTCGTCCTCTGCGTGGTCATCGTCGCCTTCAGCCTCGCCGAGTGCGTGCACGGCGCCGTGAACAACCCGCTCATCGCCGACCTCGCGCCGCCACAGCTGATGGGGCGCTACATGGCCCTGCGCACCTCCGCCTGGCAGGTCGGCTACCTCGCTGGGCCGGCGCTGGGCAGCATCGTGCTCACGCACTCCCCCACCGCGCTGTGGTTGGGAGCCGCGGCGATCTGCGCCCTCGCGGCCGCTGGGTTCCTCCTCCTGGAGCGGCAGATCGCCCCGGAACTGGCCGTCGCGCCCGGCCCGGAGCGGGTTCGGCGCAAGGCATTCGGGGTACGATGGCGAACCACGATGAGACTCGACGACCCCCTCAGTCCCGGTGCCGAGCCTGCCCCGCATCAAGCGCCCGAGACCTCGCACGCAGGCGAGGGACGTCGACACACGGCCTGAGCCGCGTCTCGCAGAGCTCGAAGCGCACGGCCTGACCTGGGTCCACCTCGACGCGCCCACGCTCGAGGAGGCGCAGCAGCTCGTCGACCGCTACGGCTGGCACCCCCTCGACCTCGAGGACGTGCTCTCGCGCCGTCAGCGGCCGAAGGTGGACGAGTACCCCGACTACCTCTTCGGCGTCCTCCACTTCCCCGTCTACGACAAGGCCATCCAGCGGCTGAACGCCGCCGAGCTCGACCTGTTCGTCGGGAACGGGTACCTCGTGACGCTGCCGACCGTCGAGCTGCTGCCGGTGACGCGCCTCTTCCACCGCTGCCAGGAGGACGAGCAGCTCCGCGACCAGCTCTTCGGCAAGGGGTCGGGCTACCTGCTCTACCACATCCTCGACGACCTCTTCGACTACTGCTTCCCGATCCTCGACAAGATCGGGCACAAGCTCGACTCGGTCGAGGACGACCTGTTCGAGAAGCGCGCCGAGGAGGTCGTGCGCGACCTCTCCAACGTCAAGCAGGAGATCATCTCCTACCGCAAGATCATCAAGCCGGAGCGCTCGACGCTGCGGCTGCTCGAGCGGCAGATCGAGCGCTTCCTGCCCGAGGACCTCGAGCTCTACTTCGACGACATCGTGGACGCGAGCGAGCGGATCTGGGACCTGCTCGACAACTACAAGGAGGTCGTCGAGGCGCTCGAGCAAACGAACGAGTCGGTCATCTCGCACCGCCAGAACGACGTCCTGCGCGTGCTGACGGTCGTGACGGTGATCCTGCTGCCGCTGACGCTGATCACCGGGATCTTCGGCATGAACGTCCACTTCCCCGGCTTCGAAGGCGCGACCGCGTTCTGGGCGATCGTCGCGTTCATGCTCGGCCTCGGGATCGGCCTGACCGCCTTCTTCCGCCTCAAGCGCTGGCTGTAGCCGCCGGCTGCGCCGTCTCGTCCGCCGTCAGCGGCAGCGTCAGGACGAAGACGGTCGTGCCGTCGTGCCCCTTCTCGCCCCAGATCCTGCCGCCGTGCGCCTCGACGATCCCACGGCAGATCGCGAGCCCGAGCCCGGCGCCGCGGATGCCGAGCTCGTTCGCGTTGCGCCCCCTGTAGAAGGGCTCGAAGATGCGCTCGAGCTCCGCCGCGGGGATGTCCCCGCCGTGGTCGGTGACGCTGACGAGCGCGTCGCCGTCTTCTGCGAGCAGCTCCACCTCGACCGGCGAGCCGGGATCCGAGTAGCGTCCGGCGTTCTCGAGCAGGTTGTCGAGCACCTGCTCGATCCGCAGCGCGTCGGCGAGCACGGGGACGTCGGCCTCGGGCAGTCGCACGGTGACCGCGTGCCCGCTCTCCTCGAGCTGCGGCCGCGCCTTGTCGACGGCGCTCTCGATCAGCGTGCGCAGGGCGATCGGCTTCCGCTCGATCGGCAGGCGCCCCGCCTGCAGCCGGCTGACGTCGAGCAGCTCGTCGATCATGTGCTCGAGCTTGTCGGTCTCCTCGTCGATGATCTCGAGGAAGTGGCGGCGCGTCGCGGCCTCGATGGGCGTGTCCTCCCGCAGCAGCGTCGTCGCGTAGCTCTTGATGAAGCCCAGTGGGGTGCGGAGCTCGTGCGAGACGGCCGAGATCAGCTCGCTGCGCATGCGCTGCATCTCCTGCTGGGCCTCCAGGCGCCGGAGCTCGCCGGCGAGGCGGGTGTTCTCGACGGCGACGGCGATCTGGTCGCAGATCGCGGCCAGGATCGGGCGCTCCTCGGGCGTCGGGAGCTCGCCGCGTCGGCGGCCGACCACGAGGATCCCGAGCACGCCGCTCGGGCCGCGGAGGGGCAGGACGACCAGCGCCTCGGCCGTCAGCGCGCAGTCGGGATGGAACTGCCTCCGCCCGGCCGGGTCGAGGTAGAGCGGCTGCCCGTCGGCGCCGGCGGCCGCGGAGAGGCGGTCGGTGCAGGCCGGGCACGGGAACTCGCTCCAGGTTCCTCGCGCGACGGTCTCGGTCGGCCGGCCGCGGTCGCCGTCGAGCAGCCGCACCGCGGCGGCCTCCATGCCCGTGTGGTCGAGCACGACGTCGAGGCAGCGCCGCAGCATGGCCTCGAGGGAGTGGGTCTCGTTGGCCGCCGCGAGGATCGCGCTCACGGCCGCGAGCTGGCGGTTGCGGGTGTTGAGCTCCGCGGTCCGGTCCGCGACCTTGAGCTCGAGCTCCTCGCCCCAGCGGCGGACGGTCTCCAGGGAGTCCCTGAGCTGTACCCGCATCGTCTCGAGGCTCTCCGCGAGCACCCCGATCTCTCCGCCCTCCGACACGCGCACCGGGCGCTCGAGGTTGCCGGAGGCCATCTCCTCCGCCGCCCTGGTGAGGTCCCGCACCGGACGCACGAGCAGCCGTGCGCCGAGCAGGGTGAGCAGCCACAGCGCGGCGAGCGCTCCGCCCCCTGCGAGCATGAGCGTCCGCCGCAGCCGATGTGCGGGTGCGTAGGTCTCGCGGTCGGTCCCGCCCAGGGCAACCGCCCACGGCGCGGCCGAGAGCCGCACGAAGGCCATCGCGTGCTTCTCGTGGCGCATCCCGGCCGGCTCGTTGCTGCCGACGGTGACCGGCACGTCCGCGGTGCCCGCCGCTCGCTCCCTAAGCATCTCCCGGTAGAACGCGAGGTGCTCTCCGGGCACGAGCGCCGAGCCGGCCTCGGTCGACGCCAGCGCGATCCCGCCGGGCCCGACGAGCTCGGCGTGCCCGGTCGTCCCGAGCCGCCGCGCCGCGTCGAGCCGCTCCATCACGTCCGGGCCTGCGAGGTCGAGCGTGCCGACGATGACCCCGGTTCCGGAGACCGGGACGCCGAGGGCGACGACCGGGCGCCCGTTGCGGTCACGGAACGGCGCGGAGATCGCCCTGCCGGACGCCAGCGTGCGCGCGACGAAGGCCCCGGAGAGCTTCCCCGCCGGCCTCGTCCCCATTCCCGCCACCGGCCTCCCGCTCCGGTCGAGGAGGGAGACCGAGGTGAAGGCGCCGCCGCTCGCGTCGTAGATCTCGGCGAGGAGGCGCCGCCGGACGGCCGGCGAGGCGGGGCGCGCGTCAAACGCCCGCAGGTCGGAGAACCGGTGCTGCAGCAGGCTGTCGAAGTCCTCGGCGAGCTCTCGCGTGATCGCGAGGCGCTCGTGCAGGATCCGGTTCGTGCTCGCGTCCACGGCGCGGATGCCGAGGACGCTGAAGCCGGCGAAGAGGACGACGAAGCCGATCGTGACGCCGATCGCGAGCCGCGGCCACAGCGTCAGGCGCCGCCAGTGCGCGGCCGGATTCCAGCGACCGTTACGGTTCACGGGCACAGTGTCGCGCGAGAACGTCGGAGCCGCCAGGAGCCCGCGCCGGTGAGCGACGAGAGCGTTCTCGCCGTCGACGACGAGCCGCGCTACCTCGAGATCATCCGCTTCAACCTCGAGGCGGCCGGCTACCGCGTCGCGTGCGCGTCCAGCGGCGAGGAGGCGCTGGAGGTCTTCGCGCGGGAGGAGCCCGACCTGATCGTCCTGGACGTGATGCTTCCCGGCCTCGACGGGTTCGGCGTCCTGAGCCAGGTCCGCGAGCGGTCGGGCTGCCCGGTGATCATGCTGACCGCGAAGGGGTCGGAGGAGGACAAGGTGCACGGCCTGCGGCTCGGGGCGGACGACTACGTGACCAAGCCGTTCTCGGCCCAGGAGCTGCTTGCCCGGGTCGAGGCCGTGCTGAGGCGCACTCGCGTGCGCGCCGGAGAGCGCGAGCCGCCGATCGACATCGGCGAGCTCCGCATCGACCCCCAGCGCAAGCAGGTGACCGTGGCCGGGCGCGAGGTGCGCCTCTCCCCGACCGAGTACCGCCTGCTTCTCTTTCTCGCCGGGAACGCGAACGTCGTGCTGAGCCGCGACGAGCTGCTCACGCAGGTGTGGGGCAAGGCGTACAAGGGCGAGAACGAGATCCTGCGCGTCGCGCTCTGGCGGCTTCGCCAGAAGCTCGAGGAGGACCCGTCGGCGCCGCGCTACGTCGTCACCCGCGCCGGCCTCGGGTACATGCTCGCGGCCCCCGAGTAGCGCGCTCGCACGCCGTCCTCGACCTGTAACGGAGCTGTGATGGTCCTGCTATGGCGCCGTAACGCGGGTTCGCGCGACGCTTCGCCTGCAAGCCAGCGAACCGGCCCCCGGCGGGGCCTCCGGAAGGAGCAGCAATGAGCAAGCGCCTCACAATCAAGGTTCTCGTCACCGCCGCCGCGGCCGCGCTGGCCGTCGGCCTCGGCCTGGCGAACGGCTCGGCCTCCGCGAGCGCGACGAAGACACGCGTCGTCCCGATCGTGATGAAGGACCCGGGCTGCCACTGGTTCCACGTCAACGGGAAGAACACCAAGCGGCTCGTCGTCAAGAGCGCGACCGCGTTCCGCAACCTCGACGAGGCGGCCCTGACCTTCAAGGCCACGGGCTACTTCAAGCGTGTCGCGGTCGGCAAGACGCTGACCATCTCGAAGGCCGGCACCTACAAGATCAAGATGGTTCACCAGCACCCCGACGACAACACGCTGGTGCTCGTCGTCAAGTAGATCCACCTACCTCCACCCAGCACGGCGAGGAGGCGCCCCGGCGCCTTCTTGCCGTTCCCGGCTAGGCGTCGACGATGAAGACCGGCGTCCCGATGCGGACGTGGCCGAAGAGCCACTCCGCGTCCGGGATGCGCATGCGGATGCAGCCGTGCGAGGCCGAGTAGCCGATCGAGGCTGCGTCGGGCGTGCCGTGCATGCCGACGCCGGCTGCGTCGAGGCCCATCCAGCGCGTCCCGAGCGGGTTGCCGGGCCCCGGCGGGATCGGCTTCAGGCCCTGCGCCCAGGGCGAGTCCGGCGGGCGCCACCACGGGTTCCGCTGCATGTCGACGATGTGCCACGAGCCGAGCGGCGTCGGGTAGACCGCCTGGCCCGTGGCGACCTGGAACGTCCGCCACGGCTGCGAGCCGCGGTACAGGTGGAGCTCGTTCGACCCGCGGTAGATGACGATTACGGCGCCGAAGCTGCCCGCGGTCACCGAGGGCGCGACGGTCCGGGCCGCCGGGCTCAGCACCGGGCGCCGCGCGACCGCGAGGGCCGCCTCGATCCGCCCCACCGTCCTGACGCGGTCGAGCGCGAGGCCGGGCTTGCCGGGCGTGATCACCGGCCGCAGGCCCTTCAGCGTGGCCGTCGCGTCCTCCGCGGCAACCGAGAGCTGCCCGTCGAGCGCGCGCACGTACCGCTGAATCCGCGCTGGGTCGACGTTCACCCGGAGCGAGAGGTGGTCCGTGCGCCGGGCCTTCAGCACCTGGCGCACCGCGTCGTTCGTGTCGACGCTCGCCCCGAGCGCCGCCGGGCGCACGGCCCAGCGCTTGCCGTAGAACACGAACCGCAGCGGGCGGTTGTACCACCAGGAGATCGCGTTCCTCGCCTCCTCGGAGCTGAGGCCGCCCAGCTCGACGCCGCCGATCGCGACCCCCGGCCGCACGATCGCCGTGCGCTGAGCGCTCGGCGCTGCGGCACCGGAAGCGATCGCGGCCAACGCGACAAACAGCACGAACCGCTTCACGCGCACAATTCTAGGGGCTCGGCCGAGCGAGCGGTAGTCTCGCCCGGATGACGAAGCAGCTCTGGGCGCCGTGGCGGCTCGAGTACATCAAGGGAGCCGACGAGCAGCCGGGCTGCGTGTTCTGCGACGCGGCCGCCGGCGACGACGAGGAGCGGCTAGTCGTGCACCGCGGCGGGCTCGCGTTCGTGCTGCTGAACAAGTTCCCCTACACCTCCGGGCACCTGATGGTGGCCCCGTACCGCCATCTCGGCGACTTCTCCGATCTCACGGACGAGGAGGCGCTCGAGCTCCACCGGCTCGCCGAGCGCGGCCTCGGCGCGCTCGCCCAGGTCTACGGCCCGCAGGGCTACAACGTCGGCTGGAACCTCGGCCGCATCGCCGGCGCGGGCGTCGTCGATCACGTCCATCTGCACGTCGTTCCCCGTTGGGCCGGTGACACGAACTTCATGCCCGTCCTCGCCGACGTGAAGGTGCTCCCGGAGCACCTATCCGAAACCCGCCGCCGCCTCGCGGAGGCGTGGCCCACCGAGCCTCGCCCCGCCTCCGAGCCCAAGTAACAGACTGTTACTAGCGCCGAGAGCGCCCTGGGACCGCCCTTCTGAGGGCACGAGCCGGGGCTGGAACGCAAGTAACAGACCGTTACATGTCGAAGAAGCTCGCGACGGCCTCGAGGGTGCGGTCGATCTCCTCGTCGCCGTGCGCGGTCGAGAGGAACATCGCCTCGTTCTGAGAGGGCGCCAGGTAGACGCCGCGCTCGAGCAGGTGGCGGAAGAGCGCCGGGTAGTCGTCGACGAACAGCGTCGCCATCGCGCCCACGCGCTCGAAGCGCCCGTACCGCGCGAGCGCGTCGAGTCGCCGCCCCTTGCGCTCCAGCTCCTCGTAGACCGCCGGCGTCAGGCGCCGCAGGACCGAGAGGCCGGCCGCCGTCGCGAGCGGGTTCCCGGAGAGCGTGCCCGCCTGGTAGACGTCGCCGGCCGGCGCCAGCCGCTCCATCAGCTCGCGGCGGCCGCCGAAGGCGGCGAGCGGCAGGCCGCCGCCGACGATCTTGCCGAGCACCGTCAGGTCGGGCAGCACGCCGAAGCGCTCCTGCGCGCCGCCGCGGGCGACGCGGAATCCCGTGATCACCTCGTCGAAGACGAGCAGCCCGCCGCTCTCGTCGCAGAGCCGCCTCAGCCCCTCGAGAAACCCCGCTGCCGGCGGGACGACGCCCATGTTCCCGGCCACCGGCTCGACGAAGACGCAGGCCGCTCCCTCGAGCTCGCGCTCGACCGCCTCGAGATCGCCGTAGTCGACGACGCGGCCCTCGCCGCGCGCGTCGAGGCCGAGCGTCCGTACCCCCGAGCCGGCCTCAGAGAGGAACGGGTCGGCGTGCCCGTGGTAGCAGCCTCGGAACCGGACGAACGGCTCGCGGCCGGTGGCGGCGCGCGCGAGCCGCAGGGCGGTCATGGCGGCCTCGGTGCCCGACGAGACGAGCCGCACCATCTCCATCGACGGCACGGCGCCGACGATCTCCTCGGCCAGCTCGACCTCGCGCTCCGTCGCCGTGCCGAAGCTCGTCCCCTCGCGCGCGGCGGCCGCAACCGCCTCGACGGTCGCGGGGTCCGCGTGCCCGAAGATCAGCGGCCCCCACGAGAGCACCCAGTCGACGTAACGGCGGCCGTCGACGTCCTCGAGGTAGGCCCCCTCCCCGCGCGCGGCGAACAGCGGCTCCTCGAGCCCGACCGCCTTCATCGCGCGCACGGGCGAGTTGACGCCGCCCGGGATCACCCTCAGCGCGCGGGCGTAGAGCTCGGCCGAAGTCACTCGTCGTGCAGGGCGAAGAGGTCGCGCAGCGGCTCCGAGCCGGCCTCCTTCGCGCGCACGGTCGGCGCGTGCAGGAGCTTGTTCACGATCTGCGCGGTCAGCGTCTCGACCGTCTCGCGCTCGCGGGGCGAGAGCTCTGAGAGGCGCGCGCCCGCCCGGGCGAGCTCCCGGGCGCGGATCTCCTCGGCGCGCCGGCGCAGGTCGCGGATCGCCTCGGCCGCGTCGCGGGCATGGCGCCACTCGGCGAAGCGCGCGGCCTCCTCGGCGACGATCGCCTCCGCCTCGCGCACGTCCTCCTCGCGGCCGACGAGGCCCTCGCCGAGCGCGTCGATGTCGAAGAGCGTGCAGCCCTCGAGCTCGCCGATCGCGGGGTCGAGGTCGCGCGGCACGGCGACGTCCACGAGCACGAGCGGCTTGTCGCGCGGCCGCACCGACTCCGCGTGCAGGATCGGGTACGGGCAGCGCGTCGCCGAGAGGACGAGGTCGGCCCCGGGAAGCTCCACCGCGACCGCGTCGAACGCGGCGGCGCGGCCGCCGACGCGTTCGGCCAGGTCCTGCGCGCTGTCGAGCGTGCGGCTGGAGACGACGACCTCAGCCCCGCGCGCGCGCAGCTCGCGGGCGGCGAGCTCGTTCATCTTCCCGGCCCCGAACAGCAGGGCGCGCTTCCCCTTTACCCCGCCGAGCTCCCGCGCCGCGAGCTCGACCGCCGAGGCGGCGACCGACTCGGGCAGCTCGTGCAGCTTCGCCTCGGTGCGCACGCGCTTGCCGGCGTGCAGCGCCTCCTCGAAGAGCCTGTTCAGCAACGCGCCGGTGGCGCCGACCTTGCGCGCTGCCTCGTAGGCGTCGCGCACCTGGCCGAGGATCTGCGACTCGCCCGGGACGAGCGAGTCGAGGCCGGCCGCGACGCGGAAGAGGTGCGAGACCGCCTCGCCGTCGTCCCAGCGCGCGAGCACGCCCGAGAGCTCGAGGCCCGAGCGGCGCTCGAGCTCCTGGAGCGCCAGCGCGGGGTCGCCGCCGAAGAGGTAGACCTCGGTGCGGTTGCAGGTCGAGAGCACCACCGCCTCGACGCCCGCGCGGGCCAGGTCGGCGGCCAGCTCGGCCGCGTGGCCGTCCTGGAGGTAGAGGCGCTCCCGCACCTCGAGCGGAGCGTGATGGTGCGAGACGCCCACGGCGAGCAGGCGCGCTGGGGGCTGCGGGGTGCCGTCTTCCACCGGTTCCGCGCGCGATGCTACCGCGGTCAGGCGCCCCACCAGAAGCTAGAGGCGATCACGACGTACAGCCCGATCAGGATCGCGCCCTCCTCGCGGTTGCTCTCGCCGTCGTAGACGACGAGCGCGGTCACCATCGCCGCGAGCAGGAGCGCGATCGCCAGCAGGGTCGGGAAGACGAGGGTCAGCTCGGTCGCGAACGCGAGGCTCGCGAACACGAGCACGGGCGTCAGCAGGAGCGCGACCTGCAGCGCGGAGGTGACGATCACGGAGACCGCGAAGTCGGGCCGGTCGCGGATCGCGAGCTGGACGCCGACGACGTTCTCGACCGCGTTGCCGGCAATCGCGACGATCACCAGGCCGGCGAAGTCCTGGCTCATGTGCATCGCCTCCGTCGCCGGCTCGAGCGCGGACACGAACCAGTCGCTCGCGAACGCGGCCGCGATCGCCGCGCCGCCGAGCACCACGATCGTCGTGGCGAGCGACCAGCGCGGCGGCTCGCCCGCTGCGTCGTCGCCCGCGAGGAAGGTGGGGAGCGTGACGAAGAACAGGACGATCAGCACGCCGGCGCAGACGAAGCTCAGCGCGCGGTCGTGCGGCGCCGCGGGCGTGTGGAACGTATGGGTCAGGGTCGGCATCGAGAGGATCGCGGCCGCGAGCACGGTCAGCGTCGCGATGATGCGGGCGCGAGGGTAGTCGAATCGCTGCGGCCCGTTGACGATCCCGCCCGCCAGGAACGCGATTCCGAGCACGAGCACGCCGTTGGCGATCACCGAGCCTACGAGCGCGGCCTGGACGACCCCGATGAGACCCTCGTGCAGCGCGAACAGCGCGATGAAGAGCTCGGGCAGGTTCCCGAGCCCGGACTGGACCACACCCGCCGCCGAGGAGCCGACGCGGCCCCCGAGCTGGTCGGTGGCGCTCCCGACGAGCCAGGCGAGCATGGCGATCGCGGCCGCGGCGACGAGGAACGCGACCACCGCGTTCGCGTGCAGGAAATGCGCCAGGCCCGCCGCCGCGACGAGCACCGCGGCGATCCCGATCCGGACGAGCTCCCCGCGCTGCACCGCGGCATGATCGCGGATCGGCCGGGCGGAGGCCTCGGCGAGCGAGAACCCGAGCTTGAATCAGGGTCGACCCTGGTTCGGATCGGGGTTCTCACCGATGGCCGGGGGCGGTCGGTGCGCGACCGTGGTCGACGTGATCCGGGGAAGGCACCCGCCGACCGAGACGGCGGTCTTCGGCGCCGCCGTCCTCGTGGTCGCGCTGCACGCGGCCACGGACTCGTTCCTCGCTCCAGAGCCTGGCACCGGGGCGGCGGATCACCTGCTCAGGGGCCTCGTCACCCTCGCCGCGCTCGTCCTCGCGACCGTGGTCTTCCCACGCCTCCCGGCCGGCGGGCGCGCGGCCCTCGCGGCCGTGCTCGGCGGCCTCGCGCTCGTCGGCGCGGGCCTGGCGATCGCGGATACGCGCGCGGGCGGCGCGCGCGGCGAGGACTGGACGGGCTTCCTGCTGATCCCGGCCGGCGTCGTGCTGCTCGCGCTGGCAGCGGAGCTCCTCTGGCGCTCGCGCAAGCCGGGCCGCTTCCGCTGGCTCCGGCGCGCGGGCCTCGCGGCCGGCTCCGTCGTCGCGGTCTACTGGGTCGTGCTCCCCGTGGCGGTCGCGCTTCTCGCGACGCACCGGCCGCGCGCCGACGTCGAGCCCGCGAGCCTCGGCCGGCCCTACGAGCACGTCATGCTCCGGACGGGCGACGGCCTCCGCCTCGCGGCCTGGTACGTCCGCTCACGCAACGGTGCCGCGGTGATCTCGTACCCGACCCGGAGAGGGAAGCTGCCGCAGGCCCGGATGCTCGTGCGCCACGGATACGGCGTCCTGCTCGTGGACGCGCGCGGCTACGACGGCAGCGAGGGCGACTCGAACGTCTTCGGCTGGGAAGGCCCGAAGGACATCGACGCCGCGGTCGCGTGGCTGCGACGACAGCCGGACGTGTCCGACGGGCGCATCGGCGGGATCGGCTTCTCGGTCGGCGGCGAGGCGATGCTGGACGCTGCCGCCGGCAACGCCGGGCTGCACGCCGTCGTCTCCGAAGGCGCGGGCGCGCGGTCGGTGCGCGAGGACCTGCTGCGCGGGCCACGCGGCTGGTTCGCCCTGCCCGAGGCTGCGGTGCAGACGGCGGCGCTCGCGGTACTCGGCCAGACCACCCCGCCTCCGTCGCTGAAAGAGCTCGCAGCGCGCATCTCGCCGCGGCACGCGTTCCTGGTCTACGCCGGCCGCAGCGGGGCCGGCGAGGAGCTGAACGAGGACTACTTCCGGGCCGCGTCCGAGCCCAAGCTGCTCTGGAGGATCCCCGAGGCGGGGCACGTCGGCGGCCTCCCGGCCCGTCCGCGCGAGTACGAGCAACGCGTGACGCGCTTCTTCGACCGCGCCCTCGTCAGCCCCGCTTCACGCGGTCGTCGATGAATGTCGCCGAGGCCGTAACCGAAAGCGGCGCTGGATCGTTCTCACTGCAGGAAACAACCCCACAGGAGGAACGATGCTTCTCTGGCTGCTCGTCATCGCACTGATCATCTTCGCCGTCGCCGGGGGCGCAGCCCTCAGCAGCTTCCTCTGGCTGCTGCTGATCGTCGCGGCGATTGTGGCGCTCTTCGCGCTGCTCTCCGGCCGACGCGCCGTCTAGCGCGGCCCAACCCAGTCGTAATCGCGAAAAGGCGCCTCCGGGCGCCTTTTCCGTACGGGAGAGCGGACGACGGGGATCGAACCCGCGACCCTCAGCTTGGGAAGCTGATGCTCTACCAACTGAGCTACGTCCGCGTGCGGCCGATTCTAGCCGAGGCCGAAAGAGCGACTTTCGCCGCACGGGCCGCTGAGGCACGCTCGGAGCGTGCGACGGCAGGCGGTCGTGATCGGCGTCTTCCTCATCTGCTGCGCCGCCGCGTGCTCGCTGCGGCGGCAGGCCGCCCCGCCGTCACCGTACTGCCGGGGCGGGCCGCCGCTCGCCGGCGTCTACCACCCGCAGCGCCTCGTCGTGAGGAGCCGTTGCAGAGTCGCCGTCGGGACGGTGAGCAAGGTCAAGTTCGAGACCTACGACGGCGACGTGCACGTCGACCTGCGGCCCGATCCCGGCTACGAGGGCCTGCTCGGGGACGGCAACTCCCGCGTCGGCGGGAACCTCGTCGTCGAGCTGATCCCGCAGGACCGCTCGCGCGTGGCAGTGCCGGTCGAGGGCTCCCGGATCGAGGTCGTCGGCCCCTGGGTCGAGGACGCCGAGCACGGCTGGAACGAGATCCACCCAGCCTGGTGGGTCAGCGCCGGCCGCATCCAGCCCGCGACGGCCGCCGAGCTGCGCGCCGTGCAGGAGCTGATCCAGGGCACGGCCTCCGACACGAAGTAACGCCGAGGGGCGACTCGCCGCAACAGCGCCCCTCGGCACGCGCATGGTATGCCGCCGAGCGGCGATAATCATCCCAGCGAATCCGAACGGAGGCGAGACGATGCATGCACTCGAGGAGACTGCGAGAGCGCTCGTCGCCGAGGGCAAGGGGATCCTGGCGGCAGACGAGAGCGACGGCACGATCAAGAAGCGCTTCGACTCGATCGGGGTCGAGTCGACCGAGGAGAACAGGCGCGGCTACCGCGAGCTGCTCTTCACCACCGAGGGCGCGGAGGAGTACATCAGCGGCGTGATCCTCTTCGACGAGACGATCCGCCAGAGCGCGGCGGACGGCACGCCGTTCCCGAAGGTGCTCCAGGGCCGCGGGATCATCCCGGGGATCAAGGTCGACAAAGGCGCGAAGCCGCTCGCGCTCGCGCCCGGTGAGACGATCACTGAGGGTCTGGACGGACTACGCGCGCGGCTCCAAGAGTACCGCGAGCTCGGGGCGAAGTTCACGAAGTGGCGCGCCGTGATCACGATCGGCCCCCGCTCGCCGCAGGCGAGCGGGTCTTCCCGGCCGGGCGACGCCGGCTCGGCCGGTGGCGCTTCCAGCCAAGGCATTCCCAGCGAGTAC
>DATIFC010000174.1:0-5443 GCA_035455445.1 Gaiellaceae bacterium
CCTCACGGTTCCCGATCCGAAGCTGCGCAAGACCGACGACGGCGTGTGGGAGTACACCGAGCCCGACTGGGACGAGCTCCGGCACGTCGTGACCGGCCACGGCCCGATGACGGAAGACCGGCTCGACCTGCGCCGGCAGGCGCGGGAGAACAGCGCGTGGATCCGATCGGTCGTGCTCTCCGAGGCCGCCTGACCTTGTAACAGACTGTTACTTGGTGACGGGGACATGACGACGATCTGGGAGGTCTTCCGGCAGGAGCGGAGGGGCCAGCCGTTCCAGCACGCCGGGTCGGTGCAGGCGCCCGACGAGCGCTTCGCCGAGGCCTACGCGCGGGAGCAGTACGGCCGGCGCGGCGAGTCGCAGGCGCTCTGGGTGGTTCCGCGCGACTCGATCCTGCGCATCGAGGAGTTCGTCGACGAGCTGAACCGCAACTACCACCGCGTCGACGGCTACCCGCTGAAGGAGAAGCTGAAGGAGGCACGCGAGCGTGCAGGCACGAGCCGAGCTGCTGCTGGAGATCGCTGACGACGAGCTGATCCTCGGCTGGCGCGACTCGGAATGGACCGGGGTCGCGCCGCTGCTCGAGGAGGACGTCGCCTTCTCCTCGATCGCGCAGAACGAGATCGGCCACGCGCGGGCGCTCTACGAGCTCGCCGCGCGCGACCTCGGCACGTCCGCGGACGAGCTCGCCTTCGACCGCCGCCCCGAGGAGTACCGCTGCTCCGAGCTCGTCGACCGGCGGCTGCCCGAGTGGGAGCGCACGATCGCGCGTCACGTGCTCTACGAGCGGGCCGACGCGGAGCGGCTCGAGCGCCTGAAGGCCTCCGAGGACGACGAGGTCGCCGGGCTCGCCGCCAAGATCGACCGGGAGGAGGCCTACCACCGGCTGCACGCGGAGATGTGGCACGAGCGGCTGAAGGAGGAGCCGCGCTACCGGGCCGCGCTCGAGGAGCTGCGCCCGCTCGTCGACCGCCGCGACGGCCACTCCCCCGACCTGACGGCGCTGTGGGAGGAGATGACGTCGGTGCGCCGCTCCCAGCCGGCGGGGACGACGTGGTAAGACGCCGACCCGGCGGCGCCGAACGTAGAGGCCGTACGGGCTTCGCCCGTGCGGCCGTCTTGACCGAAGCCGAGGTCTGGAAGGCGCTCGCCGGGGTGCCGGACCCGGAGATCCCCGTGATCTCGGTCGTCGACCTCGGCGTCGTGCGTGCCGTCCGCGTCGAGGACGGGCACGTGCACGTCGAGTTCACGCCGACCTTCCTCGGCTGCCCCGCCCTGGAGGCGATGCGCTCGCAGATGGCGGAGCGGATCGCCGAGCTCGGCGCCGAGCCCGAGGTCGAGGTCGTGCTCGACGACTCGTGGTCGACCGACCGCATCACGCCCGAGGGCCGCGAGAAGCTCCGCCGAGCCGGATTCGCCCCGCCGACGCCGCGCTCGCCCGAGGGCCCGCAGCTCGTGCAGCTGCAGGCGAACGGCTTCCGCTGCCCCTACTGCGGCTCGCGCGAGACGACGCTGGAGAACATCTTCGGCCCCACGCCCTGCCGCTCGCTGCGCTACTGCCGCGACTGCAGGCAGCCGTTCGAGCAGTTCAAGACCATCTGACGGCGGCTCGTCGTCGAGCTCGGGCGCCGGCTAGAGGCTCCTTTCGAGCAGCCCGAACACGCCGCGGACGACCTCGCGCTGCAGGGTGCGGCCGGTCGAGCTCCCGAGGAAGTCCCCGATCGCGTCCGCCCCGCCGGCGGTCGCCTTCGCCGCCTCCTTGTGCTTCTCGGACGGCGCCTCGGCGGGCGCGCCCTGCTCCAGCCGTGCCGCGAGCAGCTCGCGGGCGCTCTCCGCATCCTGCCGTGTCCCGTACTTCGCGTACAGCGGCGAGGCTCTGGCGACGGCGTCCACGTCGTCCGCCGGCCCCACCAGCGACACGGGCGGGCGGAGCTTCGCGTGCGCCACTGGCGTCGGGACGCCGCTCTCGTTCAGGATCGTGACCGCCGCCTCTCCGATCCCGAGCTGGGTCAGCAGCTCCCCGAGGTCGTAGAAGTCGGACTTGGGAAACGTCCTCACTGTCGCCGAGAGCGCCTTCTCGTCGTCCGGGGTGAAGGCCCGCATCGCGTGCTGGACGCGGTTGCCGAGCTGGCCGAGCAGGTCGGCGTGGACGTCCTTCGGAGTCTGCGTGATGAAGAAGACGCCGACGCCCTTCGAGCGGATCAGCCGCACGGTCTGCGTGACGGACTCGACGAACGCCTTGCTCGCGCCGTCGAAGAGCAGGTGCGCCTCGTCGAAGAAGAAGACGAGCTTCGGCTTCTCGAGATCGCCGACCTCCGGCAGCTGCTCGAAGAGCTCGGGCGAGCAGCCACATCAGCGCGGTCGAGAACAGCTTCGGCCTGTCCTGCACCCCGGGCAGCGGCTCGCCGAAGAGCTCGTTGCCGCCGCCGTCCTCGAGGCCGACGAGGGCGCGCAGCAGCACGCCGACGGTCTGCGAGGAGACGCCGCCGATCCCCTTCATCTCCTCCTTGCCGGCGTCCGAGTCGAGGAAGGTGAGCGGCGCCCGCAGGTCGGAGAGGTCGAGCAGCGGCAGCCCCTTGGAGTCCGCGTAGCGGAAGACGAGGCCGAGGCTCTGCTCCTGCGTCTCGTTCGCGTCGAGCACCTTGGCCAGGAGCTGGCTGCCGAAGTCCGAGACCGTCGCTCGCACCGGGACTCCCGGCCCGATCCCGCCCAGCGCGAGGTACTCGACCGGGAAGCCCGCCGGCGAGAGCTCGATCCCGAGCTCGCCGGCGCGCGCCGCGGCGGGGCCCTCGGCAGGGCCGGGCTTTCGCCATGCCCGAGAGGTCGCCCTTCACGTCCGCGACGAGCACCGGCACGCCCGCCGCCGAGAGCTGCTCGGCGACGAGCTGGAGCGTCCGCGTCTTGCCCGTCCCGGTGGCCCCGGCGATCAGCCCGTGGCGGTTCGTCATCGCGAGCGGCACCCTCACCGCCGCCTCGTGGACGAGCCGCCCCTCGTGCACTTCCTGGCCGAGCTCGACGGCCGGGCCTCTCGTCGCGTAGGCCTGCTCGATCGTCGTCCCGAATGCGTCTGCCACCGCGGCGGACTCCAAGCGGTTTCCGGGTCTTAGGACCGATGTCTCATTGCGGCCCGGACCGGCGCGCTGCGACCCTCGACGCATCCCACCCATTCCCTCAAGGAGGGCCGCAATGCACAAGCTCACGCTCATCGGGATCACGTCGCTTCTCGCGATGCTGGCCGTGACCGCCACCACCGCCTTCGCCGCCTCGGCGAAGGGCGGCAAGGGCAAGATCGTCCGCGGCAAGTGCAGCGCCGCGAGCGTCTGGAAGCTCAAGGCCAAGGCCGACGACGGCCGCCTCGAGACGGAGTTCGAGGTCGACCAGAACAAGATCGGCCGGCGCTGGCGCGTGACGATCTCCCGCAACGGCGCGACCGTCTTCCGCGGCACGCGCACCACCGTTGCGCCGAGCGGCTCGTTCAGCGTCCGCCGGCTGCTGGCCGCCCCGGCGTCCGGCCGGATCGTCGCGACCGCGAAGGCACTGCGCGGGGGCGAGACCTGCCGCGCCGTGCTCTCGCTCTAGCTCCTCACCGACCCACCCCCTCGCCGAGACCGGGGCCCTCTCCCCGGTCTCGGCGCGCTCCGTCACGAGATCCCGTGCTCGCGCGCCCACAGCGCGGCCTGCGTCCGGTCGGTGACGCCGAGCTGCTGGAAGACCCGGGTCAGGTGCGCCTTGACGGTCTTCTCGCTGATCCCGAGCTCGCGGGCGATCAGCTTGTTCGGCTTGCCCTCGGCGACGCAGCGCAGCACCTCGCGCTCGCGGTCGGAGAGCTCGGCGCGCTCGCGCTCCGCACGGGCGGTGAGCAGGGCGCGTGCGGCCTTCGGAGCCAGAGGCGACTCGCCCCGGGACGCCGCGCGGATGCCGCCGAGCAGCTCCTCGGGCTCCGCGTCCTTGAGCAGGTAACCGACCGCGCCGGCGTCGAGGGCGGCCAGGATCCGCTCGCGGTCGGAGAGCGAGGTCAGGACGACGACCTGGACGTCCTCGTCCGCGGCGACGATCGCGCGCGTGGCCTCGATCCCGTCGAGGTTCGGCATCGAGAGGTCCATCAGCACGACGTCGGGACGGAGCCGCCCGGCGAGCTCGATCGCCTCGGCCCCGTCGCCCGCGCCGCCCACGACCTCGACGTCGTCGGCGGTCGCGAGCAGGCGCTCGAGCCCGGCGCGCACGAGGCCGTGGTCCTCCGCCAGGAGGACGCGGATCACGCCGGGACCTCGACCGAGACGCGGGCGCCCTGCCCCGGCGCCGAGTCGACCACCAGCTCGCCGCCCGAGTCGCCGACCAGGTCCGCCAGCATCGCCAGGCCGAAGTGCCCCTCCGGGGTCGCGACCGGGTCGAAGCCGCGGCCGTCGTCCGCGACGAGCAGCGCGGCGCGGCCGTCCCGCCGGCCGACATCGACGCGAACGTGCCCGGCGGCGGCGTGCTTGACGACGTTCCGCAGCGCTTCCTGGGCGACGCGGAAGAAGAGCGCCTCCGTCTCGCGGCCGAGGGCGCCACCGTCCACCTCGACGGTCGTCTCGATCCCGCGCGCCCGTGCCGCGGAGGCGAGGTCGGCGAGCGCGGCCTCGAGCCCGGCCCGGTGCAGCTCCGGCGGGTAGATCTCCACGAGCAGCGTGCGGAGCTGCCCGATCCCCTGCCTGGTCTCCGCCGCCGCCGTGCGGAGCTGCTCGTCGTACGGCTCCGGCGCGCCCTCCGCGGCGGCCGAGAGCGAGTACGAGACGGCGGCGAGATCCTGCACGACGCCGTCGTGGAGGTCCCGCGCGATCCGGCGCCGTTCCACGTCGGAGGCCTCGATCGCGCGCCGCAGGAGCTGCTCGCGCTCGTCCTGGCCGCGCTGGACGCGCCTCGCGAGCCACCACGCGAGCGGGAGCTGGATCAGGGCGAGCAGGACGAGCCCGCCGAGCATCACCGGCGCGAACTGCCGGAAGATCCTGCTCCCGCGGGTTGAGATGAAGCTCGAGCGGTAGTACGTCTCGTAGCGCAGTGGGCGGCCGCTCGGGGTGTGGATCGGCAAGTAGACCTCGAGCAGGCGGCCGAACGGCCGCTCGAAGCGGTTCTCCGGCTTCGAGAGATCGCTCACCTCGGCGGAGACGCCGTTGTCCTGGAACTCCGCCAGGTCCGCGGGAGTCATCCGGTAGCGGGCGCCGATCAGGCGCGGCTCGTCGGAGTAGACGACACGGCCGGAGCGGTCCCAGATCTTCACGCGGGCGATCCTCGAGGCGTCGGTGAGCACCCGCTCCTGCACGACCCGGTCGACAGCGGAAATCGCCTTCGCGTCAAGCCGCACGAGCGCGTCGGTGACCACGGGCTCGACGGAGCCCACCGCCGCGATCTGCGCCTGGTCCTTCGCGTCGCGGATCGCCTCGGCCTCGCCCGCGCGCCGGAACA
>DATIFC010000175.1:0-2410 GCA_035455445.1 Gaiellaceae bacterium
AAGAGTGTCACGTGTCCGTCACGGCTGTCGGCGGCGGGCGGAAGCGGAGGCGCGGGCGCGGGAGGAGGCGGCGGAGCCGGCGCGGGGGCGGGCGAGGGAGGCGGCGGGGCGGCGGACGGGGCCGCTGCGCCGAGAGGCGAGCTCGACACGTGCAGCGGGGGCGTGCGCGACAGAAGCCGCGCATTTGCGTCACGCACCGGGTTCGTCGTCCGCGCGGGCCGTGCGCGCGCGAGGTCGACGACGGTGCGCTCGTGCAGTCGCTCGAGCCGAACCTCGCGCACGATCCGGGGATCGACGACCGCCGCGGCGACGAGCCCGGGGAAGGCGGGGTCGCGGCCGCCGCCGCTTCCGCCCGAGGCGCCTTCGAGGATGACGTCGCGCAGCGAGCCGCCGCCGCCGGTCGCGCTCGAGAGCTCGGCCAGGATGGGCAGGCCGATGGTCAGCCAGAGGCCGAGAACGAGCGGCAAGGCAAGCGCGAGAGGCGCGAGACGCGATCGCGGGATCAGCACGGCGCGAGGTGCCGGCAGCCGCCGTTGGCCAGGGGTGGTACGCCGCACGAGATACTCCTTTGCCGCAGTGGTGCAGACGGAGTAAAGGGGCGCAAGCGTTCGCGAGAGTCCCCCGGAACGGGGATCCTGCCCTCACCCGGCAGGGGGATCGCGATACGCTCGCGCCGTGGCAGCCGAGACCGATTCCACCCGAGCCAAGCTCGAGCGGCTCGAGGAGCTACGCGAGAAGGCGCGGCACGCCGGCAGCGAGCGCGCGGTCGAGCGGCAGCGCTCACAGGGGAAGCTGCTGGCGCGCGAGCGCGCGGAGAAGCTGCTCGACCCCGGCTCCTTCGTCGAGTTCGACCGGTACGTGCGCCACCGCGAGGCCGAGTTCGGGATGCGAGAGAAGCGGCCCTACGGGGACGCGGTCGTCACCGGCTACGGGACGATCTTCGGCCGGCGCGTGTTCGTCTTCTCGCAGGACTTCACCATCTTCGGCGGCAGCCTCTCGGAGGTCTTCGCCGAGAAGATCTGCAAGGTGATGGATCTGGCGGCGAAGTTCGGCTGCCCGGTGATCGGCATCAACGACTCGGGCGGCGCGCGAATCCAGGAGGGCGTCGTCTCGCTTGCCGGCTACGCCGAGATCTTCTGGCGCAACGTGCAGTTCTCGGGCGTCGTCCCGCAGATCAGCCTGGTCATGGGTCCGTGCGCGGGAGGCGCCGTCTACTCGCCGGCGATCACGGACTTCGTCCTGATGGTCGAGGGCGGCTCGTACATGTTCATCACCGGCCCCGACGTGGTGAAGACGGTCACGGGAGAGGAGGTCAGCTTCGAGGAGCTCGGCGGTGCGGCGACCCATGCCGCGAAATCCGGGGTGGCCCAGTTCATCAGCCCGGACGAGGAGTCGTGCCTCGAGGACGCGCGCTACCTGATGTCCTTCCTGCCCCAGAACAACATCGACCCGCCGCCGTACAACGAGCCGGCCGACCCGGCGGGCCGCGAGGACGAGGCGCTCGACACGCTGATCCCCGACGACCCTGCGAAGCCCTACGACATGAAGGACGTGATCCGCCGCGTGGTCGACGACGGCGAGTTCCTCGAGGTGCACGAGCGCTGGGCCGAGAACATCGTCTGTGGCTTCGCCCGGTTGAACGGGCACTCGATCGGCGTCGTCGGCAACCAGCCGCGCGCGCTCGCGGGCGTGCTCGACATCGACTCGTCCGTGAAGGGCGCGCGGTTCGTCCGCACCTGCGACGCCTTCAACATCCCGCTCGTCACGTTCGTCGACGTCCCGGGGTTCCTGCCCGGCACGGCGCAGGAGTGGGGCGGGATCATCCGCCACGGGGCGAAGCTGCTCTACGCCTATGCAGAGGCGACCGTGCCGAAGCTCGCGGTGATCACGCGCAAGGCTTACGGCGGCGCGTACGACGTCATGAGCTCGAAGCACATCCGGGCCGACTTCAACTTCGCCTGGCCGACCGCTGAGGTCGCGGTCATGGGGCCGGAGGGCGCGGTCAACATCATCTTCCGCCACGAGCTCGAGGGCGACGGCGGCGAGGCTCGCCGCGCCGAGCTGATCGACGACTACCGCGAGCGGTTCGCGAGCCCGTACGTCGCCGCCGAGCGCGGCTACGTCGACGAGGTGATCGAGCCCCGGCGCACGCGTCCCGTGCTGGTCGACGCGCTCGAGACGGCCCTGACGAAGCGCGAGCCGCGGCCGCCGCGCAAGCACGGCAACATCCCGCTCTAGGACTGCCTGCCGGCGCAGCCGTCGGGACGGCCGGCTCGCCGTCCTGCCCTGCCCGTAGGCTCGGGCTCGTGTTCCGGCGCGTTCCTGCCGAAGAAACCAGGGATGCGGCACCCGCGTAACCCGATCGTGACGTCCGTCGTTTCCTCCGCATGAGTACGTCCACGCTCCTCTC
>DATIFC010000176.1:0-18505 GCA_035455445.1 Gaiellaceae bacterium
CTGACGCGGGAGCGGGTGCGGCAGATCGAGGCGAATGCCCTCGAGCAGCTGGCCGTGAACCGCGAGATCGAAGCGCTGAAAGTCGCCTGACCGGCTCACCGCCGCGCGCGCTCATGTTCACGCGCGCCCCTGGGTGGGTGGGGGTTAGGGACGGTATCCGCTCGAGGCGCCCAGATGTGTGACGGCTTCGTGGCGATCGTGTGCCGGTCGCTCCACAGGCGGCCCGCGAGACGGCCGCGCACGGCGGTCTAGCGTCCGAGCAGCGCGACCAGACCCCCGATCGCGGCCGCGCCGAAGGTCAGCCAGGCGACGTAGTCGCCCACGAGGCCGCTGTGGAGCCCTTTCAGCACGGCGACCGGTGGCTCGAGCAGCGGGCCGGCGCGCCGCCGCAGGAGCAGCGGCAGGCGGCGCCGGTAGAGGCCGAAGAGCGCGAACAGCGCCGCGCCCACCGTCGAGGCGAGCCCGTACGCGTACGGCGCAGCGCCTGCGCCGACCGCAACGGGGGGCGACCCGGGCGGAGGCTTGCCCCCGAGCACCTCGGCCGCGTGGGCTGGACGGTCCTCGACCCGTTTCGCCCAGGCCGTTGCCCGGTCGGCCAGTCCGGGCGTGAACGCGATTCCCGCTCCGACGAGCAGCAACGCGGCCGCGGGCCCGAAGAGCAGCGGCGGCGAGAGCCGCGACTCGGCGCTCTCCGGCTCTTCCTCCGCGGGTGGCGGCTCCGCCGAGAGGAGCGGGTCGTCGGCGTCGCCCCAGCCGAGGAAGACCCGCGCGGCCACGCGCAGCAGCGTCCCCCTGGTGAGCACCGAGGCGAGCGCCAGCACCGGCGGAAGCCAGCCGTACCCGACCTCGTCCGACGAGCGCACGAGCAGCGACCAGCCGGGGAACGAGCCGAGCGGCGGCAGCCCCGCGACGAGGAACGCGCCCGCGAAGAACACGACCCCCGCGACCGGAGCGCGCCGCCCGAGCCCGCGCAGCCGTAGCTCGTCGCCCTCGCCGATCCGCACGATGAGGATGCCGACGCAGAGGAAGAGCGCCGCCTTCACGAACCCGTCGTCGCCGATGACGTAGAGCGTCGTCCCCGCGAGCCCTCGCGCCGTGAGGAGGCCGACGCCGCAGAGGAACACGCCGACGTGGCTGATCGTGACGAACGCCAGTAGCCGCTTCAGGTCGCGCTGGAGAAAGGCCATCGCACCGCCGACCAGGGCGGTGAGCACGCCGAGGCCGACGAGCAGGGCTCGTAGCGACGACGCGTCGGCGCCGAGGACGCCCGAGAACGACGACCAGTAGATGCGCGCGATCGCGTGCAGGCCGAGGTCGCTCATTACCGCGGAGAGCAGGACGCAGACCGGGATCGGCGCGACGGCGTAGGCGTCCGAGAGCCAGAAGTGGAACGGGACGGCGCCCGCCTTGACGAGGAAGCCCACGAGCAGCAGCGCGAACGCCACGAGCACGAGTCCGTCCGCTCCGCGCCCGGCCAGCACGCGGCCGATCTGCTCCAGGTTGAGCGCGCCGGTGCGGCCGTAGACGAGCGCCAGCCCGGTGATGACGAAGAACGACGCGATCGCGGTCGTGACCGCGAAGTTGATCGCCCCCTGGAGCGGCGCGGCGGAGTGAACCTGGTAGCCGACCAGCGCGAACGCCGAGGCGGTCATCAGCTCGAAGAAGACGAAGATGTTGAAGAGGTCGCCGCTCAGGACGAAGCCGCCCATCGCCGCGAGGAAGACGAGCATCAGGACGTGGAAGAGGGTCCCGACCTCGTCGAAGTAGCGCCACGCGTAGACGAAGCTCGCGGTGGTGAGGACGGCCGCGAGGGCGGCGAGCGAGGCGCCCAGCGGCTCGACGTCGAACGCGATGCCGAGGGCGACGCCGTAACGAGGCGTCCAGCCGCCGAACCAGTACAAGAGGTCGTGGTCGAGCGAGCGGACGACCAGCAGCGTCGAGATCACGCTCGTCGCGGCGGCGGTCGCGATCCCGACCGCGTCGTCGACCCGCTTGCCGAGGAAGTGGCCCGAGGCGGCGAGCAGGGCGGCGGCGAGCATCGGCACCGCAACCGGCAGCGGCACGAGAACCTCCATCAGCCCTCCACGGTGCCGAGCCGGTCCGGGTCGCCCGTGCCGCTGCGCCTCCGCACCTGCATCGCGACCGCGAGCAGGAGCGCCGCGACGGCCACGCTGACGACCACGTCGGTGAGGGTCAGCGCCTGCACGACCGGGTCGACGGCTCGCGTCCCCCGTGGCACGTCGGCGAAGACCGGCGCGGTCCCGCCCTCGACGTAGCCGATCGACAGCAGCAGCACGCAGGTCGACGACTGCATCACGGTCAGGCAGACGACGAGATGGATCAGGTGCCGGCTCGTGACGACGCCGTAGAGCCCGACGAGGAAGAGCCAGACCGCCAGCGCGTAGGGGAGGTAGCTCACGCGCCCCGTCCCGCCTGCGAGAGCGCGAGCTCCTCGACGTACTCGGTGAAGATCAGGACGAAGGCTGCGCTGACCTCCAGCGCGGTGGCGACGTTCAGCAGCGCGATGCTGCCCCCCGAGGCGAGCGTGCCCGTCGTCCCCAGGGGGCCGAAGTTCTGCAGGAAGGCCGTGCCCAGCAGCATCGAGACGAGCCCGCAGACGACGAAGCCGCCCGCTCCCGTGCCCTTCGCGAGGTCGACGCCCGGGGTCGGCGTCAGGCGCCGGAACGCGCGGTACTCGCCGGCGAGGTAGACGAGCGCAAAGGCGGCGGAGATCACGACGCCGCCCTGGAAGCCCCCGCCGGGCGTGAGGTACCCGTGGGCGACGACGTAGAGGCCGAGCAGGAACAGCACGGGGACGAAGCCGAGGCCGACGAGCCGCACGGCGTCGCTGCGCACGGCCCGCGCCGCCCGCGGCCCTTCGTCGCGGACGTCGCGCAGGAGCAGCGCCACGCCCATCGCCGCCGCGAAGATGATGAACTCCTCGCCCAGGGTGTCGAAGCCGCGGTAGTCGAACACGGTCGCCGCCACGACGTTCGTGACGTGCCGCTTCTGCGGCGCGACGGCGTTCAGCACGTAGCCGTAGGGCCCGCGGTAGTGGCCGAAGCCCGGGAGCCCGGCGACGCCCCAGGACAGCAGCGCCGCCAGGCCGGCCAGCGAGACCGAGAACAGGCCGAGACGGGTGCGCCTGCTCAGTCGCCGCGGTCGAGGGCGATCGCCACCGCGAGCACGAACGGGAACGCGACGCCGCCGACGACGAGCTCCGAGAGCGCGACGTCCGGCGCCTGCAGCACGAGGAAGAGGACGACGAGCAGGAGCGCGTACGCGCTGCTCGCGAGCGTGAGCCGCACGAGGTCGCGGGTGAGGACGACCAGCGGCGCCGCGAGCGCGACCAGCGCGATCACGGCGACCTGCAGCGGGATCACGTGCCGCGCTCCCGCTCCGCCGGGCTCGACTCGAGCGTGCCGCGCTCGCGGAGCCTGATCGCGCGCGCTGTCGCGATCCCGAGCGCCCCGCCCAGCAGGCCGAGCAGCAGCGCGACGGCGATCGCGTCCAGGCCGTTCGTCGTGAAGGCGCCCTCCTCGACGCAGACGGCCGCCGCGACGAGCGCCGGGCCGACGACGGTGGCCGCTCCCGCGTAGTGGAGCCGGTCGATCGCGCTGCGCATCGTCACGAGGCCGACCGAGCAGACGAGCTCGATGGCGACCCCGAGCCAGACGAGCGTGTGGACGGCTACAGCCACCGGTCGCCGAAGAAGCGGACGAAGACCAGCGCGCCGACGAAGCCGAGCGCCGCCAGCACGAGCGGGACGGTCAAGTAGGAGGAGCGGTGGAAGCCCTCGGCCAGGAGCACGAGCACGACGGTCACGAGCGTGCTCGCCAGCTCGAGGGCGACGAGCGCGTCGGTCAGGCGGCCGCGGAGGAGCACCCAGCCGCAGGGCACGAGCCCGCCGAGGAGCACCGTCGCCGCGACCAGCCAGACGTTCACGGCAGGTCGTTCGAGGCCCGCCGCGGGTCGAGCTCGTGGCGCAGCACGACGCCGCGCTCGCTGTCGAAGTCCACCGGCAGCGTGTTCGGGCTGAGCGCGTCCGCCTCGCCCGCGAGGGCGCGCCGGCCCGCCGAGGCCGGGTCGTCGCCGCCCGTCGGGAAGTCGAAGGCGCGGTAGTAGCTGCTCATCCGGCGCAGGCCGGCCATGTGCAGGGCGAGTGCCCAGAAGACGATCGCCAGCTCGCGCACGATCTTCCACGGGGTGCGGAGCGTCTTGCGCAGCCAGCGCGGCTCGAAGCGGTAGCGGAGCAGGCCGCGTCGGCGCACGGCGGCCGCGAGCAACGCTCCCAGCAGGGCAGCGCACGCGCCCGCGACCAGCTCCAGCCCGGCGTTCGTCCCGACGAGCACGAGCCACCAGCCGAAGAGCGCGACCCACCAGAGGAGCACGAACAGCACGGTGCCCTTCCGCATCATGCGCTCACCCCGAGCTCGTCGACCAGCGTGAAGAACGCCTTCGCGTACGGCGAGCCGTTCGTCCGCCGGCGCACGTCCTCCCAGTCGATCTGCTCGCGAACCGTGCGCGCGAGCTCCAGCACCCGGTCGTAGTCAACCTGGTGCTCCCGGAGCGCGAGCAGCTTCGCGACGAGCACGTCGTCGGCGCGCATCACCGGCATCCGCACGGCGTGCACCTCGAGCTCGTCGGCGCGGCCGAGGAACTCGTCGTCGATCGTCAGGCCGCTCGGCGAGTGGATCAGGTCGACCAGCACGTCGCCGCGGAAGCCCTTGTAGAGCCAGGCCTCCGGTGGATCCTCCGTGCGGAAACCCGACCGCTCGAGCGCCTTCCAGGCGCGCTTCGCGTCCTCGGGCTTGACGAAGAAGTCGACGTCGTGCTCCGTCTCGGGGCCGCCGCGTGCCCAGATGGCGAGGCCGCCGCCGAGCACGAAGGGCACGTCCGCCTCGCGCAGCGCGGCGGCGGCGTGCTTGAGCGTCTCGAGCAGCTCCTCGAAGGTGGGATCTCCCGCGGCCACGGCGCGGTGGTACCCGTCACGCGGGAGCCTCAATCGGTTGAATCCGGCGCATGGCGAGGCCGATCCGCATCGCCGCCGCCGGAGACGTGCACTGCGACGAGCTCAACCGTCGCCAGCTCGGCGAGGCCTTCGCCCGCGCGGACGGGCAGGTGGACGCCATCCTGCTCGCCGGCGACCTGACGACCTACGGGGAGGTCGAGCAGGCCGAGCTGCTGGCCGAGATCTGCCGGCCGCTGGCGACGCCGGTCTACGCGGTGCTCGGCAACCACGACTGGCACTGCAAGGAGGTCGAGCAGCTCACCGCCGCGCTCAGCGGGGCCGGCGTGGAGATGGTCGACCGCGGCCACGCGGTCGCGGAGGTGGACGGCGCCAGGCTCGGCATCGCGGGCGCCAAGGGCTTCGTCGGCGGCTTCCCGGACTCGCAGCTGCCGGACTTCGGCGAGCCGCTGCTGCGCCAGGTCTACGCCGAGACGAGCGCCGAGGTCGAGGCCCTGTCCGCGGGGCTCGAGGCGATCGCCGCGTGCGAGCACCGCGTCGCCCTGCTGCACTACGCGCCGACGCTGACCACGCTGGAGGGCGAGCCGCGGGGGATCTGGGCGTTCCTCGGCTCCGACCGGCTCGCAGCGCCGATCCTCGAGCACCGCCCGCACGTCGTCCTGCACGGCCATGCCCACGCGGGGGCCTTCCAGGGAGCGATCGGCGACATCCCGGTGTACAACGTGGCGGTGCCGGTCCTCGGTAGCGACTTCTTCGTCTTCGAGCTCGACGGGAGTGGGGTGCGACCGGCGTGACCTCGACCATCGAGGTCGAGCAGACGCGGGAGAGCCGCGACGTCGAGCGCGACCGGCCGTGGATCGTGATCGTCTGGAACGACCCGATCAACCTGATGTCGTACGTGACGCTCGTCTTCCAGAAGCTGTTCGGCTACTCGAAGGGGAAGGCAACGCAGCTGATGCTGCAGGTGCACAACGAGGGCAAGGCGGTCGTCTCGAGCGGCACGCGGGAGAAGGCGGAGCTCGACGTGGCGCGGCTCCACGCGCACGGGCTGTGGGCGACGATGCGGCAGGACTGACGTGTTCTCGCGCACGAACGGCGAGATCGAGCTGACGCTCTCGCGCGACGAGCGCTCGCTCCTGGCCGGCCTCGCGGCCGAGCTGCGGGCGCAGCTGGACGGCGACACGCGCGATCCGTCGTTGCGGCGGCTCTTCCCGCCCGGGTACGAGGACGAGGCGGACGAGCGCGCCTACCGCGAGCTTGCCGGCGACTCGCTGCTCGACGGGCGCCGTCACGCGCTCGAGCTCCTCGCGGAGACGGTCGACGGGGAGCGCCTCAGCGCCGAGGAGGCGGACGCGTGGCTGCGGGCGCTCAACGACATGCGGCTCGTGCTCGGCACACGCCTCGACGTGCAGGAGGGCGCATTCGCCGAGGACCTGCGCCCGGACGACCCGAACGCGCCCGCGCTGGCCGTCTACGGCTACCTCTCCTGGGTGCAGGAGCAGCTGGTCGAGGCGCTCTCCCGAGGCTCCTAGCTCCCGGAACACCGCTCGTCTGGCGAGGGCCGGCGCCGCAGGGTCAAGTAACAGACTGTTACTTGCTGTCGCCGGGTGGCGCGGCGGCTGCGCTCGCGCTGCCGGATGGGTCGCCGCGCTTCCTCCGCCTACGTACCGACGACCTGGACGATCCAGCGGCGATCCCGCTCGCGGTCGAGCTCCAGGAAGAGCACCCGCTGCCAGGTGCCGAGGCAGAGCTCGCCGTCGCGCACCGGGATCGACTCCCCCGCCGTCCCGAGCAGCATCGCCATGCAGTGCGAGTGGCCGTTCCCGAAGTCCATGTCCTCGGGGCAGATGTTCTCGGTGCGCCGGTCCCAGTCGTCGTGGGCGTAGTAGCTCTCGCTCGGCACGAGGCGCTTGAGCATGTTGGCGAAGTCCTCCAGGAAGCCGCTCTCGAACTCGTTCACCCGCACGCAGCACGTCGTGTGGGGCGAGTACACGCAGGCGATGCCGTCGACGACGCCGCTCTCGTGAACGGCCTCGGCGACCTCCTCCGTGATGTCGCGGACGGCGAGGCCGCCCGTCGTTCGAAGCTGTCGCTCGTGCTGGAAGACCTTCACGGTTCGCCACCCTCCTTCGTGGACGGCCGCTGGAGTGCGGACAACGCGGCCTATTGTGAGGGTTCGGGCGGGTTTTCGTCCAGCAGGACCCTCCGCGGCACCTCTCTGCAGCGAGCGGCGACCCTGAGCGCGGCCGCCGAGAGGGCTACGCTCTCCGGGCCGGGCCCGTAGCTCAGCTGGTCAGAGCAGCGGACTCATAATCCGTTGGTCCCTGGTTCGAATCCAGGCGGGCCCACTCAGAAGAACGAGAATCGCGACGCGCTGCACCGGACTGCAGCGGATCAACACGCGCCGAAATGGTTTCCCCGCCCGCCGCCGAATATCGCGTGCTATAAGCCCGCGGTCCACCGGGCCCGCGCGGGGAAGGCGGACTCGGTGAAAGGCAAGTCGACAGAGGGGGTTTCATGATTCAGCGCAAGTCCAGGTGGCTGCTCGCCGGCCTGCTGCTCGCGATCCTGGCAACCGCGGTCGGCTCCGCTTCGGCGGCCCCGAACACCGCCAAGCCAGACGTCACCGCCCAGTTCACGACCCTCGGCAGCGTTGCCCCGCAGTTCCTCGCCAACGCCGAGACGATCCCGCACTGGACGTTCCAGTACACCGATCCGACGAACGGCGTGACCTACCCGATCACGATCGTCGGCTCCGACCCGCGCGACGGCGGCTCGACGACCGTCCACACGGTGATCGTCCCCCTGAAGCTGAACTTCGTCGCGGGCAACCAGGACACGTCCGCGCTGAACGACCTCGGCTGGGCCGGGTTCCACGCGACGCCGCTGACCCGGACGTTCGACGGCTCCTCGCGGGTTCAGGACGTTCTGAGCTCGCCGGTGTTCAGGTCGAGCTTCACCACGCCCGGGGTGATGGGCGGCGACACCGCCCAGGTCGGTGACGCGTTCATGCGCGCCCAGGCGAACGCGATCGGCTCCGGCTACCACGTCTCGCTCGTCAACGACGCCGTCCTGCCGACGCAGACGCTGAACGTCCCGGCCAGCAAGGGCCTGGCCTACCAGCGGCCGGTGGGGGCGTGGCGCGAGTCTCACGGCCTCGGCGCGACGGACACGGTCACCGGCGTCGCGGACGCCAGCTGGTTCTCGTCGTACCTCCAGCAGCTGATGGGCTCGCTCCACATCAGCCCGACGACGGTGCCGATCTTCCTGACCGACAACGTCCTGCTCTACGTCGGCCACGACAACTACACCAACTGCTGCATCCTCGGCTACCACGGAGCAGGGATGCCCGTGGGCTCGGGCGCCGGCTCGGCAAACGGCCAGGGCAAGCAGCCGGTTCAGACGTTCATGTACGCGGCCTGGTCGACCCCCGGCTCGTACTCGGGTTTCCTGAGCGACTACACGGGAACGCGCTCGGCGCCGAGCCCGGTCCGGGGCATCTCGGACATCCACGCGCTCAGCCACGAGGTGAGCGAGTGGCTGGACGACCCGTTCGTGAACAACGCCGTCCAGCCGTGGCTGACGCCAACGGCACCGCAGTACGGCTGCACGGGCGTCCTCGAGACCGGAGATCCGGTGGTCGGCGTCTGGTTCCCGTACGGCGGGAACACGGCGGCCGCACCGGCCGGGACGACGTACTACGGGCAGTACCACCCCGAAGACGAGGTCTTCGCGCAGTGGTACGGCCGTGGCGGCGTCGAGTCGGTCCTCGGCAGCGCCTACAACGGGTACCTCACCTTCATGGGCCCGCTGACGACGGGGCTCGGCGGGGGCTACGCCGGCTTCGGCTCGTACGCCCAGGGCTGCTAGAGCGCTCGCACCGGAGGCCCGGGACTCGCCCGGGCCTCCGCTCGTTCGAGGCCGGGGGGCGGTGACGCCGGGGGGAGGTTGGCCGCCACGCACCCCCCGGTGTCACGCCTCTCCCTCGGGGCAGATGCGGCGCGCGTGACGGACTTGCGCCCGCGGCGGGTCAGTCCGTCGCGACGGCCGGCTCGTCGCGCGGCCGCGGCGCCTGGTCTGCCGCAAGCTCCGCCTGCGGCGGCGAGTTCGGCCACCAGGAGGCGCGGCCGAACGCGGCCATCAGCGACGGCACGAGGACAGAGCGCACGAGGAACGAGTCGATCAGGATCCCCGCCGCCATCACGAAGGCGAGCTCGCGCATCGGCTGGATCGGAATCAGCGCCAGCAGAGCGAACGAGCCGGCGAGGGTGAGGCCCGCGATCGCGATCGTCCCGGAGGCACGCGGCGTCGCGTAGCGGATCGCCTCGCGCAGCGGCCGGCGCTCGGCCTCCTGCCAGATCCGGCCGGCGATGAAGATGTTGTAGTCGGAGCCGAGCGAAAGCAGCAGCACCGCGGCGGCGAAGGGCACGTAGTAGGTCAAATCCTGGTGGCCGAGGAAGGACTGGAACACCCAGGTCGTGACGCCGAGCGCCGCCGTCAGCGCCAGCACGCTCGCGGCCAGGAGGTAGAGCGGCGCGAGCAGGGCGCGCAGGAAGATCGCGAGCAGGACGAAGTTCGCGAGCAGCAGCGCGAGCGCGATGCGGGCGATGTCGCCGTGGATCGTCTCGACCGAGTCCTTCGCGAGCGCCGTGTCCCCGGCGACGCCGGTGCGGGCTCCGCCGAGCCCGGCCCGCTGCAGCAGCGAGGGCAGGTCGTCCTCGAGCCGGCGCAGGGCGTGGATGGCATGGGTGCTGAGCGGGTCGTCGCCGAAGATGACCGCGAAGCGCGCGGCGTCGCCGGCCTCGTTCACGAACAGCGGACGGTGCACCTGGGCCGGCTGGTCGCGGATGCCGACGACGCCTGCCACCCCCGGCTCGCGCTCGATCTCCGCCTGCAGCCGCTCGAGCTGCGCGCGCTGGCGATCGAGCCCTGGGCCGCGCAGGAGGATCTCCGTCGGCGCGACGATCCCGGGCGCGAAGCCCTGCCCCGCCGCCGAGGCCGCGCTCCGCACCTCGCTGGAGGACGGCAGCCCGCGCAGGAGCGTGAGCCCGAGCGCTGTCGAGCGCGCCTCGAGCGCGGCGACGACCAGGACCGCGGCCGTGACGATCACGAGCACGGTCGCCACGGGGCGGGCGGTCGCGATCCTGCCGAGGTGCCGCCGCGCTCGCGAGGGCTCGCGCGGCTTCGACTCGCGCAGGCCGGGCCAGAAGAGCGCGCGGCCGAAGATCGCGATCGCCGCGGGCACGAAGGTGACCGTGACCGCGAGCGTGACGAGCACCGTCACCGCCATGCCGGGCCCGAAGGCGCGGAAGAAGCCCAGGTTCCCGATCACGAGCGAGCCCGAGCCGACCGCGACGATCAGCCCGGCGGTCACGGTGATCGGCAGCACGAGGCGCGCCGAGCGCTGCGCCGCTGGCACCCGGCCTTCGCCCTCGACGAGCCTGCGCCTCGCGCCCGAGAGGAAGAAGACCGCGTAGTCGGTGGTCAGCCCGAGCAGCAGCGCGACCAGCACCGGCTCCACCTCGCGCGGCACCTCCGTGCCCATCCGGTCGGCCACCCAGGTGAGCACGCGGATCGAGATCAGGAACGAGATCCCGGCCGCGCCGAGCGTGACGAGCGGCGCGCCGATCCCGCGGAAGACGATCAGCAGCAGCACCGCGATCAGGCCGATCGTCGCCGCCTCGACGAGCGGCAGCGCGCGGTTGATCTGGTCGAACTCGGCCTCGCGGGCGGGGATTGTGCCGGTCACGCCGGTGACCGGGTCGCCCGCGCCGCGGATCCGATTCTCGTAGGAGTGGGCGAGCGCGAGCTGTGCCCCCACGCTGGTCGCCGAACGGAAGTAGAGGTACGTGATCACCGTCGTGCCCTGCTCGCGCGAGGAGGGGAACACACGCGCCGCGTTCGAGATCGGCAGCGCGAAGGCGACGCTGTGCAGCGCCGGGTCGTGGCCGCGGTCGATGCGGACCGCCCGCCGCAGCGCGCGCTTCTGGGCGTCGAGCGAGAGGCCGTTCGGATCGCGCTGGACGACCGCGACCCGCGAGAGCAGCGGCGAGCCGAACGCCTCGATTCCCTGCTTCTCGACCGCGAGCGAGCCGGAGCTCGTCGGCACGAGTCCGCCCGTGGCCGAGGCGGGGCGGTCGGTGAACGCGGGCAGGCTCACCGTCGCGAGCACTGCGGCCGCGATCCACGCGGGCACGACCAGCAGCCGCAGGCGGACGAGCAACCAGGCGAACGCGGCGCTCATGGCGGCCCTCTTTCCCGCCGGCCGCAGGTTCTACGCCCGCGCCGCCGCCAGATCAGCCAACGAGGGCGGCGACCTGGCGGCGGTAGGGCTCGCCCCGGTACTCGTGCAGCGGGTGCGGCTCGAGCTGGTGCTCGCGGATCTCGCCGCGGTGCCGGAGGTAGAGCGTGGGGAGGATCGTGCCCTTCTCGTCGACCTCGACGCTCGCGGCGGCTCCGTCCTCCTCGACCGCGTCGAGGTAGTGCGCGAGCGGCATCACGCCCTCGTCGCGCCACCCCTCGCCCGTGCGGGAGACGACGCGGCACAGGTAGCCCTTCTGCACCCAGAGCTCGGGCGCGCTGTTGAGCTCGCCCAGCAGGAAGGCGACGATGTCGTCCACCGGCTCGCGCGGCGGCTCGTACCCGACGAGCCGCTCCGCCAGGTGCTGGGCGAGGACGCGGGCGTTGTAGCGGAAGCCGTTCACGGCGCTCGAGCTCGCGCCCGCGCCGCGCTTGCCGAGCCCGCGCGCGCCCTGCGAGGCGTTGCCGGCGAAGTAGGCGCCCGGTAGCGAGACGCTCTCCCACCACGGCGTCAGCGCCGGGATGCGGTCGTCGGCGACGGTGACGAGGCCGAGCTCCGGCAGGTCCAGCAGCGGCGTGCGGAAGCCGGTGGCCGCGATCACGTCGTCGACCTCGAACTCGAGCGTGCCGTCCCAGGTCGTCCCGTGCGTGACGACCCGGAGGCGCTCGCCGACCGGCTCGATCCGCTCGATGCTGACGTCGATCACGTACGTGCCGGGCCCACCGCGCGCGTACTCGTCGTAGGGGTGCAGGTAGCGCACGCGCAGCGCCGAGAGGGCGAGCGCCTCGGTCTGCACCGGCCGTGGTGAGCCGAGCACGATCGAGCGCGCCCAGGGCAGGATCCCCTGCGCGACCTCGAAGCCGGAGTTGCGCTTGCCGACGACGAAGACGTCGCGGTTCTCGTAGCGGGCAGGGTCGCGCGTCTCGACGTAGTGCGCCGCGTGCTCGAGGCCGGGCACGTCGGCCCGCCACGGCTCGGTCACGCCGAGGGCGAAGACGACCGCCCGCGCCCGGTACTCCCCGTCGGCGGTGGCGAGCACGAGCGCGTCGTCCTCTCGGCGCGTCGACTCCCAGGTGCTGCCGTAGCGCACCTCGAGCCGCGCCCGCTCGGCGAAGGTGACGAGGCCGGCCTCCATCTCGGCGCGCGAGGGCAGGTCGAAGGCGCGGTCCATCAGCGCCGGCATCACCGCCTTCAGCTCGGGCTCGTCGGCGAGCAGGCTGTTGTGGTCGTACCACTCGTACTCCCGGGAGGTGCGCTCGACCGGCGCGTCGGGCTTCGTCCACGTGATCAGCCGCTGGAAGATCGGGAAGCGCTGGAACATCCCGCCCGGGCAGTCGTCGCGGGAGAGCACCGCGTGGCGGACGCCGAGGCGGCGCAGGCAGTAGCTCGTCTGCAGCCCGCCGGGGCCGCTGCCGACGACCACGACGTCGTAGTCGCCGGGCGGGAACGGCCGCTCTACGGCCGCCACTCGACCGTGCCCTGGAGGCGGCGGGCCTCCATGCGCAGCAGGCGCAGCATGAACTGGGGCCGCTCGAGCAGGAGCTGCTCGAGCTGGACGGCAGGGATGACGAGGCAGCGCAGCACCGTCTTCGCGACGACGTCGGCCGCCGGCGGCTCGCCGGTCAGCGCCGAGATCTCGCCGAAGAACTCGCCCCGCCCGAGCCGGTGCCGCTCCTCGCCGCCGACCTCGACCGCGGCCTCGCCCTCCAAGATCACGTAGAAGTTGCCGCCGCTGAGCCCGCGCCGCAGCACGCGCTCGCCCGGGGCGAAGACGTCCTCGTCGTGCGAGTGCGCGACCGCCTCGAGCTGCGAGGGGGTCAGATCGGCGAAGAGGGCCAGCTGCCCGAGCGTCTCGGCGATGCTCATGCGCCACTTCTATCGCAACGGCGGCCGACGTTCAGGCCGGGCGACCTGCGGGGAGCTATCGTGGACGACAGAGAGACGAGAGGGAAGGAGCGAGAAATGGCGACGACGACCGGCCTCGGCATCCTCGCGGCGGGAAACGCCGAGAAGCGAGAAGAGATCATCGGCCTGCTCGAGCAGGCGTACTGGATGGAGATCGAGACCGTGATGAGCTACATCGCGAACTCGGTCAACCCCGACGGCGTCCGGGCCCAGGAGATCCGCGAGTCCCTCGAGGAGGACATCCAGGAGGAGCTCGGCCACGCGCAGCAGTACGCGAACCGGATCAAGGAGCTCGACGGCGTCGTTCCGGGCTCGGCCGACTTCAGTCCGGCGCAGTCGTTCCTGCAGCCGCCCGCCGAGCAGACGGACATCGTGCACATCATCAAGGGTGTGATCGAGGCGGAGTCAGGCGCGATCGAGCACTACAACCGGATCATCGAGGCCACCGACGGCGTCGACTGGGTGACGCAGGACATGGTGATCGCCATCCTGCGGGACGAGGAGGGCCACCGGCGGCTCTTCCAGGGCTTCCTGCGCGAGTACGAGGCGGAAGGCCGCGCGTAGGTAGGCCCGGAACCTAGAACGCGCTCAGCCAGACCGCCGTGCCGTGGCCGTTGCGGCGCTGGTAGGCGTCCTCGGCCGAGAACCGGAGCTTCTTCGGCCCCGAGTCGTCACCGTGGGAGACGAGCAGCGGGTCGGCGCCGCCGGCGACGACGATGCACACGTGCTGCCCCTGGGAGGGCGGCGTCCAGACGACGAGGTCGCCCGGCTGTGCCGCGCTGCGCGGGATCCGGCGGCAGTGCCCCAGCATCGAGCCGGTGAAGGCCGGCTGCCTCGCGTCGTACGTGCCCGCGGCGTTCGGGTTCGGCGCGCCGGCCCAGTCGTAGCAGAGGGTCGCGAAGGCAGAGCAGTCGGTCGCCAGCGGCAGCGTTCCCTGCTTGCCGAGGGCGGCCAGGCGCACGTTGCCGTTCTGCGAGTAGGCGATCTGCGCGGTGTTCTTGCAGCCCCAGAGCGCCCAGTTGACGATCCGCTTCCGGATCGCCTGTTGTGAGCCCGCCTGCTTCAGCCGCTTCGCCCGCCGGGCCTTGAACGCGGCGGGCAGCGGCTTCGCGCCCGAGAGGAACGCCTTCAGGTTCGGCCCGAAGGTGCTGCTGCGCGCGGTCGCCGGGAAGCCGAGCTCCCACTTCGCGCGCATCACCGCCCCGGCGGTGAGGGCGCCGTACTCGCCGTCGGCGGTGCCGGGGTCGAACGACCCGAACGGGTTCTTGAGCAGGAGGCGCTGGGCCTCCTCGACGTCCGGCCCCTTCACGTGCGGGTTGGACAGCTGCAGGATGCGCGGCCCCGCGGGGATCGCCACGCGCCCGTCCGCCGAGGCCAGCTGCTTCAGCAGCAGCGCCGCGCCCACCTGCTGGGAGACGGCGGTCGGGGAGAAGCGCCCGTCCGCGACGTACTTCCCGCGCGTGTAGTGGTTCGAGAAGCTCCACAGGTACGGCGAGGGCACGTTCGGGTGGTGGTCGCGGTAGCCGAAGCCGTTGTAGGCCTCGAGCTGGTAGAGCGTCCCCGGGACGCTCCAGTCCTTCCAGGCCCCGAGGCCGCGGAGCCGGAGGGCGTCGATCGCGCTCTGCTCCCAGGTGAACGGCGGCCTGCCGGTCTTCGGGCGCCCGGCCGGCACGTGCACCGTGCGCGCCGTGAGCGGGTCGCCGTTGTGCAGGTGGCGCGAGAAGTTCCCGCTCGCCTCGAGCGAGTGGATGATCCCGACGACGTACCACGGGACACCGACCGCCTTGCCGACCTTCTCGTAGCGCTTGCGGTTGGCGGTGATGCGCTTCACGGCGGCGGCGACCACGGCCTTGCGCTGCGGGCGGCAGAGGCAGGACTCGTAGAGGAGGTCGTAGCGGCGGCGCTGGGCAGCGGTCATCGTCGCCATCAGGACTCCGTGGCGGGGACGCTGTCGAGCGCTTCCTCGTCCGGCGGCGCCGGCTCGGCCTCGCCTTCCGCCTGGCGGCGGGCCCCCCTCCCGCGGGCGGCGGCCGCCTGGATCGTCGGCCCGAGCAGCATGTCCTGCGCGAGCCGCTCGCTGAACCCGGCCGCGAAGGCGAACAGGATGTAGAAGTAGCTGCTGCGCGAGTCGCCGACCTCGAGCGCGACGATCCCGCTCTTCAGCGCGAAGAACGTCATCAGCCCGAACACGCCGCCGACGAAGGGCCGCAGCGCGCCGAGCGTGCGCAGCGTGTCCTTGCCGAACTCCCAGTCCACGCGAACGCGCCCGGAGTTCATCCGCGACATCACGCTCATCAGCGCGCCCACGCCGCCCGCGGCGAAGCAGACGAGCCCGATCCGCACGGTGACGTTGTGGGAGTCCGCGAGCCGCAGCACGAGCGCGAGCACGATCAGCAGCAGCAGCGGGAGCATCCCGAGCAGCATCCCGCCGACGTAGACGATCTGGCCGGAGCGCACCGCCGCGCGGCGGTAGTAGTCCTCGATCCCCTTCAGCTCCTTCTGCGCTGCCCGGTCCACGTCCGCGACCGCCCGGTCGTTCTGGGCCCGCGGCGTCTCGCTGAACCCGAGCACGTAGCTGATCACCGTGAAGAGCGACTGCATCGCCAGGCGCTGGCTCGTGTCGCGCAGCACCTCCTGGACGCGCACGGCCAGGGTCTCGCAGCGGTAGAGCAGCGCCATCAGCTTCGGCTGCTCCTTCGTCGACCAGTCGGTCGCCCAGTGCAGCCGCACGACGTCGGGGAACATCAGCGGCCGCCGCCTCAGGGTCACCGCCACCGCCGAGGCCTCGTCGGTGCACCAGTAGGCGTCGACGATCGGGCCGTGCTGCTCCTCGAAGCGGGCGAGGAAATGGCGGTAGCGCTCCTCGGCGGGGCCGGTGTACGGCTTGTGGTGGCCGGCCTGCAGCTCCTCCTGACGCAGGTGGTGCATCCACACGAGCTCCGGGAACGAGACGGAGCGGCCGGCCCGCCTGCGGCGTGAGAAGAGCCGTAGGCCTCGGCGGGGTCGAGCTTCGGCGGTGCTCGCGGCGGCTGCGTTCATGGATGCCCTCCTCTTCGCCAGAGGCCGGGCCGCAGAACGAGCGTAGGGCGAAGAGCCGCCGTTGACAAGACCTACGGGCCGACTGCCCGGCGGACGCGGTCGGCGAGCGCGGCGGCCTTCGGGACCGCCTGCTCGTCCTCCTCGAGGATCGCGCGGAAGGCCTCCTTGCACCAGCGCTCCTTCTCCTCCTCGGGCGCCCCGGAGAGCAGAATCCCGATGAAGCGCTCGGCGCCGTCCAGCCGGCCCCACAGGTAGTCCTGCTCGCGACCACGGCGGCTGAGGAAGGCGCCGAAATGGCCTTTCTCCGCGCCGATCAGCTTCTTGTGCTTGTCGTCGCCCGGGACCGGGATCCGGTGCGAGTCGCGCGGGCTGAGCCGGACGATCTGGACGTGGTCGCGCTCCCCGACGTCGCTCAGCGCCTGGATCGGGTAGAGCAGGACATCCCAGAACGGGAAGCCGAGGTAGCGCACGAGCAGGTCCCAGCGACGCTCGTCGTCCCACCCTTCGGTCAGCTGCAACAGGCCGGTGTAGAGGTCGGCGGTGAAGCCGGAGAGCTGGTTCTTGAGGTAGACGCCGAGTTCCGCCTCCAGCTCGTCGAGCTGCGTGCGGTGCTTCTCCGCGTAGGCGTCGGCGTCGAAGCCCTGCGTCTGCATGAACTCCCGCATCGGCTCGACGGAGAAGCACGTGTCGAAGCGGCCGCGCAGCTCCTCGTCGAAGCCCTTGCCCGAGCCCGCGTCGCGCAGGGTGACGACGGCCTGCCAGAGCTGCCCCTTCGCCTCGTCGATCTGCTCGCGCTGCGGGTAGCCGGGCTTGCCCGCGTTGGGGTAGAGGTGGCTGAGCCCGTCGATCACGAAGCGCAGCCGCCGCTCGGCGAAGGCCAGGTCGAAGTTGACCAGGAAGTCGATCTGCTCCTTGGAGGGCTCGATCCGCTGCTCGAAGAGGCCGCGGTCCTCGGCCCAGCGCCGCAGCGCGCTGCGCGCGATCAGCGCATGCGTCGAGTCGGGGGGCAGGTCGGCGACGAGGCACGCGGTCTCGGCGTAGTGGTCGACGACGCCGCTGATCTTCAGCCGCACGTAGGTCGCGTAGCTGAAGCCGGCGCTCTTGCGCGCCTCCTCGGCGGTCTTCGTGCGGATCTCGGCGAGCTGCGGGTCGGCGGGGTCCTTGGGGATCGCCGGCAGCGGGCCCGCGATCTCGCGCACGCGCGCGTCGATCGTGTCCCAGCTCGTCTCGATGATGTCCTGGATGCGGCGTACGCGCTCGTTCAGCGCGCCCACCTCGACGAGGTCGTCCAGGATCGGCTCGGAGCGGGGCAGGCCGGTCAGCCCGCCGACCGCGGCGGCGAGCGTCGACGGAGGTTTGCGGTGCGTCGGGCTGAGCCCGACGCCCGGGTCCGGCTCGAGGTACAGCAGCCTGCGGTCGACCTGGAGGTCGGCAGGCCGCTCGCGGATCGCCTCGATCGCGGGGCCGAAGGGCTTGTTGTCGAGCACGCCGCCGTCGACGAACCACGTCCAGGCGGCCGGGAACTTCGCCAGCTCGTAGAGGCGGAAGAAGCGGCGGTCGAGGTCGTCGAAGTCGACCGGCCTCCCGTCGCCGAGCCAGCCCTTGAGCGCGTCGAAGCTGACCGGCGGGAAGACGCCCGGGATGCAGGAGGTCGTGCGCGCGGCGAACGTGAGGGCGCCGTTCGAGTTGGTGTCGAAGTCGTCGCGGCCGTCGTCCCCGCCGAAGCGGAAGCCGAGCACGTGGCGGTGCCGCCGGTCCTGGATCGGGTTCGGGTCGGCGAAGGGCACCTGGCGCCCGTAGCCGTAGAAGTCCGTGGCGGTGACGAAGAGCTCGAGCTTGTGGCGGTCGGGCATGAGCGTGTCGATCCCGGCCGGGGACGAGCCTTTCCGGTCCATCTTGTCGAAGGCGTCGTAGATCCACTGCGCCATCAGGTCGCCGCGCAGCGGCGCGTGCTTGAGCCCGCGCAGCGCCACCCAGGCGGCCTTCAGCGGGCGCCACGCCAGCCAGCGCGGCGCGGCGAGCAGGCCGTCGATGTCGCCCTTGTCGAACCAGAGGTCACGGAAGTCGTCGAGCGAGCGGTTGTGCGCGAGGGCCTTGGCGAGGCAGACGCCGTTGATCCCGCCCGCCGAGGTGCCGGCGATCACGTCCACCACGACGCGCGTCCGCAGCTGCTCGGGGTTCTTCTGGGCGAGCTCGTCCAGGAGCCGCCCGTAGACGAGCTCGCTCGCCGAGCCCTCGCCGCTCGCCGCATCCAGCAGCGCCGATCCCTTCACCAGCCGGTGCAGCTCCTT
>DATIFC010000177.1:0-10281 GCA_035455445.1 Gaiellaceae bacterium
GGCGGTCCGGAGCTCGCGCACCGTCTCGAGGCCGAGGGCTACGAGGGCTTCGGCGCAAACGGAAGGAGCAATGGCAGCAACTCCTGAAACCGAAGTCGTCGCGGGGATCCGCAGCGACTACAAGTACGGCTTCCACGAGATCGAGGACTACTTCTACAAGTCCGGGCGCGGGCTGTCGCCGGAGCTGGTCGCGGCCATCTCCGAGCACAAGAACGAGCCCGAATGGATGCGCAAGTTCCGCCTCAAGTCGCTCGAGTACTTCCTGGCGCGCCCGCTGCCCGAGTGGGGCGGCGATCTCACCGAGATCGACTTCGAGAACATCTTCTACTACATCCGCCCGACCGAGAAGCAGGCCAACTCCTGGGAGGATCTGCCGCCCGAGATCAAGGACACCTGGGACAAGCTCGGGATCCCGGAGGCGGAGAAGAAGTACCTCGCCGGTGTCGGCGCCCAGTACGAGTCCGAGGTCGTCTACCACAAGCTCCAGGAAAGCCTCGAGGCCCAGGGCGTGATCTTCAAGGACATGGACAGCGGGCTGCGCGAGCACGAGGAGCTCGTCAGGCAGTACTTCGGGACGATCATCCCGCAGAACGACAACAAGTTCGCCGCGCTGAACTCGGCCGTCTGGTCGGGCGGCTCGTTCATCTACGTGCCGCCGGGCGTGAAGGTCGAGATGCCGCTGCAGGCCTACTTCCGGATCAACGCCGAGAACATGGGCCAGTTCGAGCGGACGCTGATCATCGTCGACGAGGGCGCCTACGTGCACTACGTCGAGGGCTGCACGGCTCCGATCTACTCGTCCGACTCGCTCCACTCGGCGGTCGTCGAGATCATCGTCAAGCCGAACGCGCGCTGCCGCTACACGACGATCCAGAACTGGTCGAACAACGTCTACAACCTCGTCACCAAGCGCGCCGTCGCCTACGAGAACGCGACGATGGAGTGGGTCGACGGGAACCTCGGCTCGAAGCTGACGATGAAGTACCCGGCGATCTGGCTGCTCGGTGAGGGCGCGCACGGCGAGGTGCTCTCGATCGCCTTCGCCGGCGACGGCCAGCACCAGGACGCCGGCGGCAAGGCCGTGCACGTCGCGCCGAACACGTCCTCGGTGATCACCTCCAAGTCGATCTCCAAGAACGGCGGTCGCGCCGGCTACCGCGGGCTACTCGAGGTAGCGAAGGGCGCGACCGGGTCACGCTCGAAGGTCGTCTGCGATGCGCTGATCCTCGACGAGGCCTCGCGCTCGGACACCTACCCGTACATCAAGATCGACGAGGACAACGTCGACATCGGGCACGAGGCGACGGTCTCGAAGATCGGCGAGGAGCAGCTCTTCTACCTGATGTCGCGCGGGCTCTCGGAGGCCGAGGCGTCCGCGATGGTCGTCTCCGGCTTCGTCGAGCCGATCACGAAGGAGCTGCCGCTCGAGTACGCGGTCGAGATGAACCGGCTGATCCAGCTGCAGATGGAAGGCTCGGTTGGCTGATGCGCTTCAGGTAGAGCGCGTCGACTTCATCACGATCCCGACGCGCGATCCGAACCGCGCGCGTGCCTGGTACGGCGAGGTGCTCGGCCTTCCGGCGGACGCCAACAACCCCGAGGAGCTGACGGCCGGCCAGGTCACGCTCTGCTTCTGGAACCCCGAGGAGGAGGGGATCGACTTCCAGCCGAGCATCGGCGGCTTCGCGCTGCGGGTGGCCGACGTGGAGGCGGCGCGCGCCGACCTCGAGACGAAGGGTGTCGAGTTCGTCGGCTCCGGCGACACCGGTGTCTGCAAGATGGCCGTCTGCCTCGACCCCGACGGCAACGCGGTCATCCTGCACCGGAGGTACAAGCCGTATGAGTAGGGCCGAGGCGCTCGAGCGCTACCGCTCGCTGCCGGTTCCCGCCACGACCGAGGAGCACTGGCGCTTCACCGACCTGCGCGGCTTCGACCCTGACGCCTTCGGCCGGGACGGGGGACAGACCCCTGCCGTGGCCGGGGAGTCGATGCTCGAGCTCGACCTGGCCGCGCTCGCGACGGTGACCGAGGACGGGATCGAGATCAGCCGCGCGCCGAAGGAGATCCGCTTCGAGCCGCTTTCCGAGGCGCACGAGCGGCTCGGGCAGCTCGTCGGCTGGGAGGACGACAAGTTCGCCGCGCACAATGCCGCGGCCTGGCAGCACGGCCTGCTCGTCGAGATCCCGGCGGGCCTCGAGCTCGAGCACCCGCTCTACGTGCGGGTGGCCAACACCGTCGACGGCGGCGCGCTCTTCTGGCGGTTGCTCGTGGTCGCGGGGGAGGGCTCGCGCTTCTCGCTGATCGAGGAGATGAACTCCTTCTCGCCGGAGCTCCCGGGCTACTCGAACACCGTCGTGGAGCTGTTCGTGGAGCAGGGGGCGAGGCTCGAGTACGTCTCGCTGCAGAACCTCTCGCGCGAGACCTGGCACTTCGCCTCGCACCACGCACGGGTCGAGCGCGACGCGGAGCTCGACTGGGTCAGCGGCGGCTTCGGCTCCAAGCGCGGCAAGGTGCGGATCCAGAACGACCTTGCCGGGCCCGGCGCGACCTCGCGCGTGACCGGCGCGTACTTCGCGGACGGCGAGCAGCACCTCGACTACGACACCTTCCAGGAGCACATCGCGCCCGACACCGAGTCCGACTTCGCCTTCAAGGGCGCGCTGCGCGACAACGCGACGGCGGTGTGGCGCGGGATGATCCGCGTCGAGCGGGACGCGCAGAAGACGAACGCCTACCAGGAGTGCCGTAACCTGATGCTCTCGCCTACGACGCATGCGGTTCCGATCCCCGGGCTCGAGATCCTCGCCAACGACGTGCGCTGCACCCACGGCGCCACCGTCGGGCGCGTCGACCGCGACCAGCTCTTCTACCTGATGGCCCGCGGCCTGCCGCGTGCCGAGGCGGAGCGCCTGATCGTGCGCGGCTTCTTCCAGGACGTGCTCGACCGGATCGAGCTCCAGCCGGTCCGCGAGGCCGTCACGGCCGCGCTCGAGCAGCGCATCCCCCAGGCCTGAGCTCCAAGTAACAGACTGTTACTTGCTCCTCCGGTCCGCCGTGACGCTGATCGTGATGCGCGCCTCGACGACCCGCGCCTGAACCCCCGGAGGGAAGAGCGCGAGCAGGTCGCGCTTCGAGAGGAGGTCGACGTGCTCCCAGTTGCCGCGGCCCAGCGCGCGCATCGTTCGATCGGCCGCGCTCCGCGGGAGCCAGTGCACGAGCGGCACGAGCGTGTGCGTCTCCACCGGGAACCAGCGGTTCGGGGTCGAGATGTAGACGCGCGGCGCGACGCGGCAGAGCTCGGCGACGAAGCGCCGCTGCTCCTCGCGCCCGCCGACGTGCTCGACGACCGCGTTCGAGAAGGCGACGTCGAACTCGTCGTCCTCGAAGGGCAGCGCGAGGCCGCTCGCCGTCACGCAGCGCACTCCCGGGAAGGCGCGCGCGAAGTTGGGCAGCGGCACGTCGCTGACCGCGGTGATCCGCTCGGGCCACGGGTAGAGCGCCTCGAAGAAGTTGTGCGTCGCCGCGACGCCCGGCTCGGTGCCGAAGGGCGTGTCGCCGGCGCCGACGTCCACGACCCGCGTCTCCGGCCCCGGTCGCACGGTCTCCATGAAGAGCCGGAACTTGCGCCGCCGGTTCCAGAGCGACACGCGTGCGGCGAGGCCCGTCAGCACTACGTGACGGCTGCGCCGTGGTAGCAGTCGCGGCGGTAGCGCTTCGGGGTGATCGCGTCGCAGGCGGCTCTGCGCTCGGGGCCGAGCCGGTGGAGCGCGCCGAGGATCGTCCCGATCCCCTCGTAGCAGCGCGGCCGGTAGCGCGCCGGGGCGGCGGCGCAGAGCCGCGTGGCCTGCCGGCCGCCGGCGTAGTTGTTGCCGTAGTCACGGGCGGCACCGTAGATGCAGTCGCCCGCGTTCGGGCCTGCCTCCAGGCAGAGCTCGATCGTGCGGGCCGGCTGGTACTGGCTCGTCCCCGAGGCGTCGCGGCCGTAGGACTCGAAGCACGTCTTCACCCAGGCGGGCTCGCTCCTGCGGCACCAGGCCGCCGTCTTGCGCCAGTCGTAGCCGTCGAGGGCGAGGATCCTGGAGGTCACCATCAGGTAGCAGTAGACCTTGTCCCGCTCGGCCACGGCGGTGCAGGGATACAGCGGGTCCCTGGCGCGCAGGTAGCGCGACGAGCCCATGGTGGTGTCGAGGTTCTGCATGAAGACCCCGCCCGTGCACGAGACGCGGTCGAACTCGGTGCGGAGCTTGTGGCACGTCCGGAGCGACCACGGCAGGTCGTTCCCGCTGTAGATCATCAGCCCGTGCCCGAGGCCGTGGACGCACTGGTAGAGCAGGAACTCCTCGGTGTTCACGGCGGGGGCGCTGCAGAGGGTGCGGGCCTTCCTGACGACGACGTCGCGCGGAAGCCCGGCGAGCGCGACCTGCAGCACGCCGTGGTAGTAGCCCGAGTTGCACGTCATCGCCCCGTGCGAGAGGGCCTGCCCGGCGTCGTGCTTGTAGTAGGCGAGGCCGGCGCGTCCGATCCAGTGCGAGATCTGGTGGCAGTCCGCGTGGACGGCGGCGATCCTCGCGTCGTCGCCGGCGAGCAGGGCGAGCGCCTTCACCGGCCCGTCCCGGTAGGCGAGGTTGCCGAACGCCTGGCGGAAGCAGAACGGCTTGCCGCTCTGCTCGCAGTCGGAGAGCGTCGTCCCGTCGGGCTCGAAGGCGAAGCTCGTGCCGGAGCCGCGCGTCGAGGACGAGACGAATGCGGCCACCTGCGCGATCTCCCGCCTCGAGAGCTTGCCGCCGAACGAGGGCATCCCGTTGCCGCCGGCCCGCACCTGGCGCGCGACCGTCGAGGCGTCCGGCTTCAGCTCGTCGAGATTCGGCCCGACCTGGCCCTTCGCGCCAGCGGCCTCGAGGGTGTGGCAGTTGCCGCAGCCGGCGCTTGCGAAGACCTTCCCGCCGGGGGAGGAGGAGCCCCCGCCGGAGCCGCCGCAGCCGGCGACGAGCGGGACGAGGGCGAGCGCGATCGCGGCTGTGGCGCGGAACTTCATGACCCGGTGCCTCGGTACGATAGCCCCGTGGCCGTGACGGCTCGCCCAGCGCTGGATGCGCAGAAGCTGCGCTCCGACTTCCCGATCTTCGAGCAGAAGATCCACGGCAAGCCGCTCGCCTACCTCGACTCGGCGGCGAGCTCGCAGAAGCCGCGCCAGGTGCTCGACGCGCTGCGAGAGTTCTACGAGACCTCGTACGCGAACGTCCACCGTGGCGTCTACCTGCTCTCGGAGCGGGCGACCGAGGCCTACGAGGGCGCGCGCGAGAAGGCGCGTGCGTTCGTCAACGCGCCTGCCGTGCGCGAGGTGATCTTCACTCGCAGCGCGACCGAGTCGATCAACCTCGTCGCCTACGCGTGGGGTCTCGACAACCTCGGGCCGGGCGACGTCGTGCTCGTGACCGAGCTCGAGCACCACTCGAACTTCGTGCCGTGGCAGTACATCGCGAAGCGCACCGGCGCCGACTTCCGGATGCTGCCGATCGACGACGGCGGCGAGCTGCGGCTGGACGCCCTCGACTCGGTGGCAGGAGACGGGCGGGTGAAGGTCGTCGCGACGAACCTCGTCTCGAACTCGCTCGGCACGGTCAACCCGGTCGCGCGCCTGGCGGCGTGGGCGCACGAGCACGGGGCGATCATGGTCGTCGACGCCGCCCAGGGCGCCCCCCACCACCGCGTGGACGTGCAGGAGCTCGACTGTGACTTCCTTGCGTTCTCCTCGCACAAGCTCTGCGGGCCGAGCGGCGTGGGCGTGCTCTGGGGGCGCGCCGAGCTGCTGGAGCCGATGGCGCCCTTCAACCTCGGCGGCCACATGATCCGGGCCGTGCGCGCCGAGGGCACGACCTGGGGCGAGCTGCCGTACAAGTTCGAGGCGGGCACGATGCCGATCGCCGAGGCCGTGGCCTTCGGCGTCGCGATGGAGTACGTGGCGGAGGTCGGGCTGGACGCGATCGCCGGGTACGAGAGCGAGCTGGCGGCGTATGCGCTCGAGCGCCTCGCGGAGGTGGGCGGCATCACCTGCTACGGCCCGCCGCCGGCGCGCCGCGCGGGGATCGTCTCCTTCAACGTCGACGGCATCCACCCGCACGACGTGGCGCAGGTGCTGGACTCCGAGGGCGTGGCGATCCGCGCGGGCCACCACTGCTGCCAGCCGCTGATGACGCGCCTCGGCGTGGCTGCGACCAACCGCGCCAGCTTCTACCTCTACACGGTGCGGGAGGAGATCGACCGGCTCGTCGAGGGCCTGCACAAGGCGAGGAAGATCCTGCTCTGATGGCCGAAGACCTCTACCGCGAAGTCATCCTCGACCACTACAAGAACCCGCGTGGCCACGGGGTGATCGAGGGCGCCGACGCGCAGGCCGAGGGCTTCAACCCGCTCTGCGGCGACGAGGTCTCGATCTACGTCCAGTTCGCCGAGGACGGCGAGACGATCGACGAGGTCAAGTTCTCCGGCCGCGGCTGCGCGATCAGCCAGGCCTCGACCTCGATGCTGATGGAGATGGTGAAGGGCCGGACCGCGAGCGAGATCGCGGAGCTGCCCAAGGAGGAGCTGCTCGACGAGGTCGGCATCCCGCTGACCCCCGTGCGGCTCAAGTGCGCGCTCCTGGGGCTCGGCGTGCTGAAGGTGGCGCTACACCGCGCGAAGGGGACGCCGCTGCCCGAGGAGTGGGCCGGGCTCGACGAGCTCGACCTTCGCTAGAAACGCTCGTGGCCGAGATCGACGTCGCGCCGGTCGACGAGCTGCCGCCGGGGACGGTGAAGATCGTCCACGCCGGCGAGATCTCGGTCGGCGTCTACAACCTCGGTGGGCGCTTCTGCGCGATCGAGGACCGCTGCTCGCACGACGACGGGCCGCTCTGCGAGGGCGACTTCGAAGCCGACGTCGGGGTGGCGATCTGCCCGCGGCACGGCGCGCGGATCGAGATCTGCACCGGGCGGCCGCTGTCGCTGCCGGCCGTGCTGCCGGTCGACACCTTTCCCGTCCGGGTCGAGGACGGGATGGTCAAGGTCTCGATCAGCTGATGGCGCAGCGCTGCTGGGAAAGCTCGGACGAGGCCTACAACCGGTACCACGACGAGGAGTGGGGGCGGCCGGTCGTGGACGAGCGCGGGCTCTACGAGCGGCTCTGCCTCGAGGGCTTCCAGTCCGGGCTCTCGTGGCTGACGATCCTGCGCAAGCGCGAGGCGTTCCGAGCCGCCTTCGCCGGGTTCGAGCCCTTGCGTGTGGCGGAGTTCGGGGAGGTCGAGGTCGAGCGGCTGCTGGCCGATGCCGGGATCGTTCGGCACCGCGGCAAGATCGAGGCCACGGTCGCGAACGCGCGGGCCGTGTTGGCGCTGCGCGAGGCGGGCACGACGCTGCAGGAGCTCGTCTGGTCGTACCGCGTGGACGGCCCCGCCCCGCGCTCGCACGCGGACTGGCGTCCGACGACGCCGGAGTCGGAGGCGCTCTCGAAGGAACTGCGGCGCGCGGGGTTCCGCTTCGTTGGGCCGACGACGGTGTACGCGTCGATGCAGGCCTGCGGCGTGGTGAACGACCATCTCGCTACGTGCCCCGCGCGGGCCGCCGCCGAGCGCGAGCGGTCCGCGCTCGGGACTCCGGGGACGAGCGGTCACACATCCGGCACGACCTCGTGACGGATCCGCGCGTCGCCCGCCGCTAGGCTGGCGCCATGGCAGGGGGGCGGGTCGGGACCCGAGTTCTCGGGCGCGCGTGAACATGGAGAGGACGTAGGCTCGGCCGCGTGCTGGACGACCGTGTCCGATCCGTGCTCGCACGCCTCGAGGCCGAGGACGCGGACGAGCGGGCGCGGAACGTGCCGCGCGAGCGACGCGCGCGCCAGGTCGCCCGCACCACCGGTCGGTTCCTGTTCGCCTTCGTCGCTCCGCAGACCGACTGCGAGGTGCTCGAGATCGGCGGCTCACGCGGCTACTCGACGATCTGGCTGGCGGCAGGGGTGCGCAACCTCGGCGGCCGCGTGCTCTCGCTCGAGAGCGACCCGGCGAAGGTCGAGGCCTGGCGGGCGAACGTCGCGGAGGCGGGTCTCGCCGACTGGGCCGAGCTCGTCGAGGGCGACGCCTTCGAGACGCTGCCCCGCATCGCGGACGTGTTCGACGTCGTCTTCCTCGACGCCGAGAAGGAGCACTACGAGCGGCTCTTCGCGGAAGCGCGCTCGAAGCTCGAGCCGGGGGCAGTCGTGATCGCGGACAACGTCCTTTCGCACGGCGAGACCCTCGGCGCCTACTCCCGCGCGCGGCAGTCCGACCCCGACCTCGAGAGCGTGACCGTTCCCCTCGACCGCGGGCTCGAGCTCTCCACGGTCCTCCGCAATCGCTAGCATGCGCGTACCGCGGAAAGGAGGTGGTCCGAGCGTGATTTCATCAAGTACGGGCAGTGGAGGTACCAGCGGGTAGAGGTGCGTCCCCGGGACCTACGGGGAACCGCCTAGCCAGCGTAGGGGGCTCGCGTACCAGAGGCATCGCTCGCGATGCCGTAGCGCCGCCGGATCATCTCGAACGGCCGGAAGCGCCTCTACCACTTCGACGCTGGTAACCGGATCAGGGGCCGCCTCGCCGCGGCCCCTTTTCTTTGCGTGCCGGAGACGCTCGACGAACTGCCCGGCTACACCGCTCGACGAAGTTGCTCGTCGAGCGGCACGAGCGACAGGCCGAACGTGCGCACCGCATCGTCGTTCGAGACGACGTTGTCGCCGTGCTCGAGCATCGTCAGCAGGTCCCGGGTCAGCGGGATGTTCCCCGGGAGCCGCTCGGTGAGCAGGGCGTTCACGCGCATCAGCCCCGTCGGCACGTGCACGCTCGGCCGCCGCATCCCGAGCGCGTGCTTCAGCCGCTCCCAGAACTCGTTCCAGCTGACGACGTCCGGCCCGCCGAGCTCGAAGAGCCGGTTCGCCGCCTCGCCGTGGTCGACGGCGGCGGCGAAGTAGGCGGCGAGGTCCTCGATCCAGATCGGCTGGATGCGCTGCCGGCCGGAGCCGATGATCGGCGTCACGGGCGTCAGCCGGGCGAGCCTGCGGAAGGTCGGGAGGATGCCGCCGTCGCGGGCGAAGACGAAGCTCGGCCGGAAGATCACGTGCTCGATCCCGGAGCCGCGCACCGCTTCCTCCTCGTCCCACTTCGCGTGGTAGTAGGGCACGAGGCTCCGTGTCTCCTCGCTGGTGCCGAGCGCGCTCATCAGCACGAAGCGCCGGATGCCGGCCTCACGCGAGGCCGCGACGAGGTCGCGCGTCCCCTGCTCCATGACGCTCCGGAACTCCTCGGCGCGGCCTTGCCGGATCGCGACGAGGTGCACGACGACGTCGCATCCCTCGACCGCGCGGCGCAGGCTTCCGGCGTCGGTCATGTCGCCCTGCGCCAGCTCGGCGCCCCAGGCGGCGAGCGTCGTGGCCGTTCCGCTGCCCGAGCGGCGGACAAGCGCACGCACCGGCAGGTCGCGCTCGCGCAGCGCGCGCACCACCCTCGGCCCGATGAACCCGGTCGCTCCCGTGATGAGGATCACACGCTCGATTCTACGGGCGCCCTGTTGTACGCTCGCCCGGAGGGAACTGCGGCAGATGGGGAGGTGCCTGATCGCGCTGCTTGCGGCGAGCGCTGTGCTCGTCTCTGCCGCAGCGGGCGCGCACGTCGTCGTCGCGACGACCGCGTACGCCACCCACGGGCTGCCCGGTCACGGGACGGCCGGCTTCGGCCTCTCGTGCGGCCGCGGCTTCGTCGCGGTCAGCGGAGGTGTCGTGAAGCCGGCGCGCGACGCGCGGCTGCTCGCGCTCCAACCGGTCGACGCACGGTCGTTCGCGTTTCGCTTCGAGAACCCGGGTGCCGCTGCCCGGGTGACGGTCGCCGTCGCGTGCCGGAAATCGAGCGCGAACGGCCCGGAGCTCCGTCCGACGCAGCTCGAACGGCGCCTCGTCGTGCCTGCGGGCGGCTTCGCCTCGGCTGTCCTCGGATGCCCGCGGCAGACGACGCCGGCGGGCTACGGCGTCGACCTCCACGGTGACGGCCTGAGCCTGCGGCGGGCCGTGTCGAGCCTGCGCGGCTTCGCGTTCACGGTGCGCAACGGCACCCAGAAGCCCTCGCGGGTCGACCTCTACGGAAACTGCCTGACCGCCCTGCGGCCCGCGGGCGCCGCGGCCGAGGCGTTGCGAGTCGAGATCACGTCGTTCACCGACCTGGTCAGGCCGGGGTCTCGATCGGTGCGACACGTGTGCCGGAAGGGCTGGCTCTCGCTCGGAAC
>DATIFC010000178.1:0-15952 GCA_035455445.1 Gaiellaceae bacterium
CGCTCGCGCGCGAGCGGGAGCGCGACCGCGGCCGCGGCGAGCACGACGGCCTCGAGCAGGAGCGCCGGATGCGCCTGCAGCGCGCGCAGGAGCGCCTCCGCCACTGCGAACGCGTCGCTGCTGCCGGCGATCCCGAGGCCCCTAGGCGGGCTCGCTCCCGTGAACGGGAGCGAGGCGTGCCGCAGGCCCGCCACGAGCGCGGCGAGCAACACCGCCGCGGCCACCTGGAGGGCGCGGCGCGAGCGGCCGCCGATCCCCTGGGCGGCCAACGGCAGGAAGCCGAGCGCGAGCACGGGCGCGAGCAGCGGCCCGAGCGCGAGGAAGAGCCCCTGGCGCGGCGCGCGCCAGGAGAGCGCGAGCCAGGCGCACGCGACTGCCGCGTAGACCAGCGCGAGCCCGGAGGAGACGTTGCCGAGCGGCAGAACCGGCACGGCGAGCGCGAAGGCCAGCCCGAGGCGCGGCCGCACGAGCGTGAGCGCTCCCGCGAGCAGCGCGAGCAGCGGCGCGAAGAGCGGGGGGTAGAACGGGAGCTCTGCCGCCGTCCAGCCTGCGAAGAGCGCCGCCGCCGCCGGAGCTGCGAGCCGCAGCGAGACGCCCAGCGCCGGGATCGTCGGGCGGGTCTTCCGCCGCCGCACCCGCTCGGCGAAGGCGTCGCGCAGCTCGTGCGCGAGCAGCGCCGCGGAGGGCCTCGCGGCCGGGTCGAGCGCGAGCATCCGGTCGACGAGCGCGCAGAGCGGCTTCGGCAGGTCGGGCCGGACCTGGGCGAGCGGCGCTGCGCCGGACTCGATCCGCTTCGCGGTCTCGAGCAGCGAGCCGTTCCAGAACGGGTGCCAGCCGGCAAGCGACTCCCACAGCATCGTGCCGACCGCCCAGACGTCCGCCGGCGGCCCGCCGGACTCCCCGTGCACGAGGCGCTCGGGCGGAACGTACGCGAGCGTCCCAGGCACGTCCCCCGTCGCCGTCAGCGTCTCCTCCTCGGCGAGCTGGGCGAGCCCGAAGTCGAGCAGGCGCGCCGAGAGGCCGGCCCCCTCGGCGAGCAGCACGTTGGAGGGCTTCACGTCGCGGTGCACGATCCCGCGGGCGTGCGCGTGCGCGAGGCCCTCGAGCACCTGCGCCGCGGTCTCGACGGCGGCCGCGTCGTCGAGCTGGCCGGCCCGCAGCGCCTGCCGCATCGTCTGCCCGGGCACGTACTCGTAGGCGATGTAGACGTTGCGCATGTCGCGCTCGAAGCCGTAGGCGCGCAGGCAGCGCTCGTGCCGCAGCCGCGCCGCCGCGAGCGCCTCGCGCTCGGCGCGGGTCGCCGCCTTGCCCTCCCGCGGGACGATCTTCAGCGCGACGTCGAGCCCCGTTCGCTCGTCGCGTGCGAGCCAGACGGAGCCCGAGCCGCCGCTGCCGAGCGGCCGCAGGGGGCGGTAGCGCCCGGCGACGAGCTCGTTCGAGGACAGCGCGAGGGCAGCTTCCGCCACGGTTTCCCGGATTTCGACGCGGGGCCGAGAGTCCTGCCCCGGCCGACGAAGTCGGTAGAGTGAGCCGACTTTTTCCTGCAAAAGGCCGGGCGTGAGCGAGCACGACACCGACATCGATTTCGACTTCTTCGAAGACGAGCCGCCGACGCAGGAGTCGTCGAGGACGGAGCGGCTGATCGCGCGGCGGGGGCCGCAGGGGCCGAAGCGCCCTCCGCGCGGCCCGACGAACCTCACGCCGTTGCTGCGGCTGGTCGGGCTGATCGCCTTCGCGATCCTGATCATCGTGCTGCTCGTGCTCTGGGTGCAGAGCTGCCAGGAGGCGAGCAAGGAGAAGACCTACAAGAGCTACATGACCAAGGTCTCCGAGGTGGCGGGCTCGTCGGCCCAGGTCGGCAAGCAGCTCAGCCAGGTGCTCGTCGGCCAGGGGCTGAAGGAGGCGCAGGTCGAGCAGCGCGTCGCGGGCCTCGCCAGGCAGGAGCAGCTCGACGTCGAGCGGGCCCGGGAGATCACTCCGCCGGGAACGCTGCGCGACGAGCACGACGCGCTGATCCAGGCGCTGCAGTACCGCGTCTCCGGCCTGAGCGGCCTCGCGAGCGCGCTGGCCGCGACAGCGAACGTGAAGGACACGACCCGCGCCGGCGGCGTGCTGGCGGGGCAGATGCAGCGCCTGCTCGCGAGCGACGTGATCTACGACGACTCGTTCAAGGCTCCGTCCGCCGCAGAGCTGAACCGCCAGGGCGTCACCGGCACCAACGAGAGCGGCGGCCCGCTCGTGCCGGACTCGAACTTCCTGCAGAGCTCCGACCTCGTCACGACGCAGGCGATGACCACCGTCCTGAGCAAGATCCGCGGCGGCTCGGTCACGCCGAGCCAGGGCGGGTTGCGCGGGACGAACCTCGTCTCGACCAAGGTCCAGCCGCAGGGCCAGGAGCTGAGCACGTCCCAGACCAACACGATCGTCTCGCGCACGGGCATGAGGATCGAGGTGACCGTGAAGGACTCCGGCGACTCGCAGGAGGCCAACATCCCGGTGACGCTGACGATCCAGCAGCCGAGCGGGAACATCGTCAAGAAGGCCACGATCACGTTCATCAACCCCGGCGAGGAGAAGACCGTCACCTTCTCGAACTTCGGGGCGGTGAACTTCGGCGTGCAGGCGACGATCAAGGTCGAGGTGCAGCCGGTGCAGAACGAATCCAACACGAACAACAACTCGGCGGACTACCCCGTCATCTTCTCTGCCTAGCGCGTGAGCGTCTCGAGCGCGACCGCCGCCTGGATCGCGATCGCGGCTGCGGCCGTCGCGGTGCTCGCGCTCGCCGCCGTCGTCTGGGTGCTCGCGCGCATCCGACGGCTTCGGGAGGGCCAGGCCGTGCTGCTCGGCGACGGCAAGACCGACCTCGTCGACTTCGCCGTCTCGCTGCAGGGCCGGATCGACGACCTCCACCGCGCGGTGGACGAGATCGCGGCCGGCCTCGTGCGCGTCGACCGGCGCGTGGACGGCTCGGTCACGAACACCTCGATCGTCCGCTACGACGCCTACGAGGACACCGGCGGCCACCAGTCGGCGTCGCTGGCCGTGCTCGACTCGGCGCGCTCGGGTGTCGTCGTGACGGCGATCCAGGGGCGCGACTACGCCCGGATCTACATGAAGGAGCTCGACCGCGGCCGGGCCTCGATCGCCCTCTCGCCGGAAGAAGCGGAAGCCGTTGAGAGGGCCATGTCCCGCTAAGACGCCCTAGGGGCTAACCCGCGCAGAGCACTCGGCCTGCGGCCGAGTGCTGCACGCTGGCTGGTAAATTCGTGGCGTTGCAGCAGGTTTTGGTACTCAATGCGAGCTATGAGCCCTTGAACGTGACGACTGTCCGAAGGGCGCACGTGCTCGTGTTCAAGGGCAAGGCCGAGGTGATCGAGGAGCTCGACCAGCCCCTCAGATCGGCGACGGGGGCCTTTCCGTGGCCGCACGTGATCCGGCTCGTCCAGTACGTGCGCGTGCCGCGCACGCTGCAGCGGAAGATCTCGCGCCGAGCGCTCTTCGCCCGCGACGGCTGGCGCTGCATGTACTGCGGGACGACGAGCGGGCGGCTGACGCTCGACCACGTCGTGCCGCGCAGCCGCGGCGGCGGCTCGGTCTGGGAGAACGTCGTCACCTCCTGCGCGCCCTGCAACATGCGCAAGGGCAACCGCCTCCCGGACGAGGTCGAGATGACGCTGCGAAAGCCGCCGCGCGCGCCTGCGCCGGTGCTCTTCATCCACCTCGCGACGCCGAAGATTCCCAACCGCTGGCAGCCGTACCTGACGGGTTTCGGCGACACCACGCCCGCGGCGGCGACCGGCTGACGTGACGCCGGCGGGAGCCGGCGGCGTACCTCCTGCGGAACCCGAACCGGGAGGACCCGATGAGACTCGTGTATCTGACCGTCGCCGTGGGCGCCCTTGCCGCGGCCGTGGCGTTCGCCGGGGTCGGGCGGCCCGACACCGCGCGTGGCTCGGCGCCGGACGGGCGCAGCGTCACCGTCACCGGGACGGCGAGTGTCCAGGCCGTGCCCGACCAGGCCGGCTTCTCCGCCGGGGTCTCCACCGACGCGGCCACGGCAAGGGCGGCGCTCGCGGCCAACGCGACCAAGGCTGCGCGCGTGCTGGAGGCGCTGCAGGCGGCCGGCGTCGCGAAGAACGATCTGCAGACCCAGGACGTGACCGTCTCGCCGCGCTGGAACGACCGCGGCGAGCAGGACGGCTTCACCGCGCACACCTCCGTGCAGGTGCACGTGCGGGACGTTCGGCAGGCCGGGCGCCTGATCGACGCCGCCGTGGCCGCCGGCGCGACCGAGACCTCCGGCCCGAGCTTCGACCGGGGCGACCGCGACGCGCTCTACCGCGACGCGCTCAGGAAGGCGTTCGCCGAGGCGCGGCTCAAGGCCGAGACACTGGCCGGCGAGGCGGGCTCGAGCCTCGGCCGCGTGCTTCGCATCGAGGAGGCGGCGCCCGTGAGCGCCGAGCCGATGCCGCTCGCCATGCGCGCCGCGGCCGAAGGCACGACGCCCGTCGAGCCGGGCAGGCAGAAGGTGCAGGCCGGCGTGACGGTGACGTTCGGCCTGTCGGGTTAGAGGGGCGGATCGTCGCGCCACTGCCACGGCGTGTTGGACGGCCGCGTCGGCTGAGCCGCCGCGGCCTCGACGGTCGGCGTCGCAAGAGAGCGCCTCAGCCTCGCGTGAGCGGCAGCCCGAGTTGCTCCCACTCGCTCCACGAGCCCGGGTAGAGCCGCCCCTCGCGGCCGGAGAGCCAGAGCCGGTGCAGGGTGATGCAGGCCGTAACGCCGGAGCCGCAGTACGCGACGAGCTCGCCCTCGGGGAGCTCCGGGAGCGGCTCGTCCCACGGAGCGCTGCGCGCTCCGGGGACGCGGCCGGGAACGCGGTCGATCGGGTTCGGCTCGCCGCGGAAGCGCTCGGGCCTGCGGGAGTCGACGACCACGAGCTCCTCGAGGCGCGCCGCGAGCTCGTCGGCCTCGATCGCGTCGCCTTCGCGCGGCTGCGGCGTGAGCTCGGCCGGCTCGACGTGCTCCTCGCCCGGGCGCAGCGGCCCGCGCCAGGCGTCGAGCTCGAGCACGGCGCAGTCGTCGTGGCCGAAGTGGCGCAGCAGCCACCAGAGCCGCTCCGCGCCGCCCATGCTCCCGTAGGCGACTACGAAGACGCCGTCGCCGATCCCGGCCCGCGAGGCCGCCTTGGCGAACTCGTCGGCGGCCGGCAGCGGATGCCGCCCGCGCGGCCCCGGGGGCGCTGCGAGGTCGGCGTCGACATCCAGGAAGGACGCGCCCGGAATGTGCCCGGCGAGGTAGAGCTCGCGCCCGCGCCCGGGCGAGCCGAGCTCCCAGCGGCAGTCGACGAACTGGTACCGCATCGCGCGAACGGTACTCAGGCGATGATTCCGAGTGGTGGTAGGGCTGCCTCGGGGATCATCAGAGGCATGTCCGTTCCCGAGACTCCCGGCGGCGGGCCAGGCGTCAAGTCTCTATTCGGCAAGTGGTACCGCCGCATGCCCCGACCCAGCCTGCGTCCTAGTAACAGTCTGTTACTAGGAGGCCTCGATGCGCGCCACCGTTTGGGATCCACGGAGCGCTGCGAGTCAAGTAACAGACTGTTACTTGTTCAGGCGAACGCGCTGCGGAACACCGCCGGGCGGAGGCCGAGCGGGCGCTTGCAGCGGCCGCACCAGCTCTGGCTCGAGCCCTTCTGATCGGACCGCTCCCGCAGGAGAGGCTTCTCGCAGGTGCACTTCTCGTCAGTCTTCATGCGGCCTCCTCGATCGATGGTGGCGGCGCCGGCGGACGGTGCGGGTGGGCGTGGCCGAGCAGGTGGCCGTGCGGCTCGGTGCCGTAGCCGCCGGGGACCGGGATGTAGAACTCGGGGTAGCCCCACATGCCGTGCTCGCTGACGTCGAGCCCGGCGGTCTCGGTCTCCTCCTCGACGCGGATCCCCCAGAGGCGCTTGAGCGCCCAGAGACACCCGAAGGACGCGCTGAAGGTGAAGGCGCCGACGGCGGCGAGGCCGATCAGCTGCACCCAGACCTGGTGCAGCGAGCCCGTGTAGACGAAGCCGCCTCGGCCCGTGCTCAGCGTCGCGGCGAGCGACGGAACCGCGAAGAGACCGGTCGCGAGCGTGCCCCAGACGCCGGAGGCGCCGTGCACCGCGACCGCGCCGATCGGGTCGTCGATTCCGATCCGCTCGACCGCGAGCACTCCGACGACCGCGAGCACGCCGGAGACGAGTCCGATCACCACGGCCGCCCACGGCGCCACGAAGCCGCACGCCGCGGTCACGGCGACGAGGGCCGCGAGCACGCCGTTCAGCATCATCGAGATGTCCGGCTTGCGCAGCACGAGCCAGGCGGTGACGGCGCCGCTGACCGCGCCCGCCGCGGCGGCGAGGTTCGTCGTCAGCGCGACATAGGCGAAGAAGCCGACCCGGTCGCCGGTCACGACCCCGAGCGTCGAGCCGGGGTTGAAGCCGAACCAGCCGAACCAGAGGATGATCGTCCCGAGGACGGCGTAGGGGATGTTGTGGCCGGGGATCGGGTTGCTGCGGCCGCCCTCGAACTTGCCGATCCGCGGCCCGAGCAGCAGCGCGCCCGCGAGCGCGGCGAGCGCGCCCTGGTAGTGCACGACCGTCGAGCCGGCGAAGTCCTGCATCCCGAGCCCGAAGAGCCAGCCGCCTCCCCACACCCAGTGAGAGGTCACCGAGTAGATCAGCGTGAAGGCCGCGCCGAAGACGAAGTAGACCCAGAGCTTCGCCCGCTCGGCCATCGCGCCCCAGACGATCGCGAGCGAGACGCCGGCGAAGACGACCTCGAACAGGTACCCCGCGGCGCCCGGGACGGTCGTGAAGAACGAGTACGGCGCCTGCCCGATCGTGAGCAGCGAGTCCACCGAGGGCACGAAGCCGCTCGTCCCGATCACGCGGTTGCCGTCGCCGAAGGCGATCCCGAAGCCGACCGCCCAGTAGACGAGCGAGCAGACGCCGAAGATCAGCACGTTCTTGCCCGCGATGTGAGCGGCGTTCTTCATCCGCGTGAGGCCCGCCTCGAGGAACGCGAACCCGGCCTGCATGAACATCACGAGCACGGCCGCGACGACCACCCAGAGCGTGTTCGCGGCGAGGAGGAGGTCGCCGTTCTTCACGCCGCCTCCCCCTCCACGCGCCGCAGCGGGAGGCCCGTGCGGTGGTGCGTGACGTGCTCGACCGGGGTCGTCCAGACCAGGCCGTCGCCGCAGTCGTTGCCGCTCCGGGCCGCCTCGGCGATGGTCGCGGCCACCGCGGCCGCGAGCTCGTCGGCGACGACGAACGTCAGCAGCGTCTTGGGGAGGAAGCGCGACTCGAAGACGCGTCCGCGGTACTCGTGCGTGATCCCGCGCTGCCGCCCGTGGCCGACGGCCTCGACGACCGTGACGCCGACGTGGCCGGTCTGCTCCTCGACCGCGTCGATCACGATCTCGACCCGCTCGCGCAGAACGACTGCCTCGACCTTCCTCACCTGACCACCTCGCTGCGGCGCTCGACGAGGACGGTGTCGCGCCAGACGCCGTGGAGCGTGCCGATCCGCTCGCGTATGCCGACGGTGCGAAAGCCGAACCGCCGCAGCAGCCGGAGGCTCGCCTCGTTTTCGGGGAAGACGCTCGTCTGCATCGTCCAGATCCCCGCCTGCTCGGAACTCTTGATCGCCGCCGCCAGGAGCTCCGCGCCGATGCCGCGCCTGCGAGCCTCCTCCGCGACGTAGGCGCTGACCTCGACGACGCCCGCGTAGCACGCGCGGGCCGAGACCGGCAGGAGCGCGACCCAGCCGACGACGGCGCCGCCGCGCTCGGCCACAAGGCGGTGCTCCGCGAGGTGCGCCGCGTCCCACGTTTCCCAGGACGGCACCTCGGTCTCGAAGGTCGCGTTGCCGGTCGCGATCCCCTCGGCGTAGATCCGCGAGACCTCCGGCCAGTCGCCATGCCGGAGGTCTCTGATCTCGACTGCGGTCGCGATCACCTAGCAGTCGTAGTAGAGGGCGAACTCGGCCGGGTGCGGGCGGAGCCGCACGACGTCGACCTCGTTCTCGTGCTTGTAGTCGATCCAGGTGCGGATGAGCTCCTCCGAGAAGACGCCGCCCTCGAGCAGGAACTCGTGGTCGGTCTCCAGCGCGTCCAGCGCCTCGGCGAGCGAGCCCGGCACCTGCGCGACCCCGCGGTCCTCCTCGAAGAGATCCCAGTCGGCCGGCTCGCCGGCGTCGAGGCCCTTCTGGATCCCGTCGAGGCCGGCCATCAGCATCGCCGAGAAGGCGAGGTACGGGTTCGCGGCCGCGTCCGGGCAGCGGAACTCGATCCGCTTCGCCTTGGGCGACTCCGAGTACATCGGGATCCGGATACACGCGGAGCGGTTGCGCTGCGAGTAGACGAGGTTCACCGGTGCCTCGTAGCCCGGCACCAGCCGCCGGTAGGAGTTCGTGGTCGGTGCGCAGAAGGCGAGCAGCGCCGGCGCGTGTGCGAGCAGGCCGCCCACGTACGCCCGGGCGAGCTGCGAGAGCCCCGCGTAGCCGGAGCGGTCAGCCATCAGCGGCGTTCCCTCCTTCCAGAGGGACTGGTGCGTGTGCATCCCCGAGCCGTTGTCGCCGTAGAGCGGCTTCGGCATGAAGGTGACCGTCTTCCCCGCCGCGCCGGCGACGTTCTTGACGACGTACTTGTAGGTCATCACCTGGTCCGCCATTCGCGTCAGCGACTGGTAGCGCAGGTCGATCTCGCACTGGCCGCCGGAGGCGACCTCGTGATGGTGGAACTCGCACGGGATCCCGAGCCGCTCGAGCGTCAGCACCATCTCGGTGCGCAGGTCGGCGAGGGTGTCGTGCGGGGCCGGCGGGAAGTAGCCCTCCTTCGGCCGCACCGTGTAGCCGAGCCCGGGAGTGCCCGAGTTCCAGTGGCCCTCCGCCGAGTCGATCTCGTAGTGCGACTTGTGGTCGGCGAGCTCGTACGAGACCGTGTCGAGCACGAAGAACTCGCACTCCGGCCCGAAGTAGGCCGTGTCTGCGATCCCCGTCTCGGCCAGGTATTCCTCGGCGCGCTTGGCGATCCGGCGCGGGTCCTTCGCGTAGGGCTCGCGGGTGATCGGGTCGACCACCTCGCAGACGAGCGAGAGCGTCGGCGTCGCGCAGAAGGGGTCGAGCACCGCGCTCGAGGCGTCGGGCATCAGGAGCATGTCCGACTCGGAGATCCCCTGCCAGCCGCGGATCGAGGAGCCGTCGAAGCCGAGGCCCTCGTCGAAGGCCGTCTCGTCGAAGGCCGCGAGCGGCAGCGTCACGTGCTGCCACGCGCCGAGCAGGTCGCAGAACTTGAGGTCGACCATCTGCGCCTGCGTGCGCCCAGCGAACTCGAGCGTCTCCTTCGGCTCGGGCCGCTCCGCCGCGCCGTTCGCCAGGTAGTGCCTCGCCTCTTCCGCCGCCATGCCGTTCTCCTTTCGGACCAAAGAAAAAGGGCCCAGGACTTCGCAGAGTCCCGAGGCCCCGATGCCTCCGCGCCCGTCTTCCGCGACGGACGCTGGATGCACCGTAGCGGGAGGAACGGACGGCGTCCAGCCGCCTGGGAGAATTCGGTCGTGCGCGTCTTCAGGGTCCTCGAGGGCGAGGCGCTCGCGACTCGCGAGACCCCCTTCGGCAAGCTGATCCTCGACGCCGGCACGCGCTGCCGCGCGTACCGCTGGCCGCGAGAGGCGCCCGAGGCAACCGTCTTCCTCGCGGCCTACCCGAAGCTCTGACGGCCGCGCTGCTTGCGGCAGGCGGTGGTCGCAGGTACCCTCGATCGGCGATGTTGCTCCTCGGCTGACTCCGGTTTCTGCGCGCGCCGCCTCTCGAGGCAGGTGCGCACTGTCCGTGTCCCGTCGAGTTGGAGCAACCCATGAACGCCCTCGAAGTCCACAACCTGCGCAAGGAGTTCACCCGCCGTGACGGCCGCGGCAAGCGCCGCGTGGCCGCGCTGAGAGGCGTCGACTTCGAGATCGAGCGCGGCGAGTGCGTCGCCATCCTGGGCCCGAACGGCTCGGGCAAGTCGACCCTGGTCCGGCTGCTCTCGACGCTGCTCCTCCCCGACGGCGGCACCGCGACCGTCTTCGGCCACGATGCGTTCAAGGACACCCGCGCGGTGCGGCGCCTGGTCAACCGCGTGTCGGTCGAGGCGAGCTTCTTCAAGAAGATGAGCGCGATCGAGAACCTGAGCTACGCCGCGCGCTTCTACGGCCTGCGGCCGCACGAGACGAAGGACAAGATCCCGGAGATCCTGACTCGGGTCGGCTTCCCCGCAGACCGCCGCGACGAGCCGATGGAGAACCTCTCCCGCGGCATGCAGCAGAAGGTCGCGCTCGCGCGTGCGCTGCTGACCGCGCCGATCCTGCTGCTGCTGGACGAGCCCACCACCGGCCTCGACCCGCGCTCCAAGCAGGAGGTGCAGGAGTTCATCCGCGAGGTGCGCGCCGAGCACGACGCCACCGTCCTGCTCTGCACGCACGACCTGGCCGAGGCCGAGAGCCTCGCCGACCGCGTCGGGATCCTCGACGGGGGCGAGCTGCTCTGCCTCGAGCCGGCGGACGACCTCAAGCGCCGGTACGACTCGGAGACGCTCGAGGAGGCGTTCTTCGCCGCGAGCGGCCACGCCTTCGAGAACGGCCACGGAGGTGACGACTGATGCGCACCATGAGCCTCGCGCTGCGGCACGAGCTCGTCGGCCTCGGCGGCGTGATCGAGCGCAACGTCTACCTCGTCAAGCGGTACATCTGGTGGGACGTCGCCTTCTTCCTCTGGACGGTCGCGAACACGCTCACGATCGTCTTCATCGCCAAGGGCATCCCGGCGGTCGGCGGCAAGATCGACGTCGAGCGGGTGACGACGATCCTGCTCGTCGGCGCCGTGATCTGGGCCTACCTCGGGATCATCTTCGAGATCCTCACGGAGACCGTCGCCTGGGAGCGCTGGGAGGGCACGATCGAGTACACCTTCATGGCGCCGCTCTCGCGGCCGGTGCACCTGTTCGGCATGGGCCTGTTCGCGGTCGGCTACGGCGTCGTGCGCGCGGTGCTGCTCTTCGGCGTGGTCGCGGCGTTCTTCAGCCTGCATCTCCCGGACGCGAACTACGCGGCCGCGCTCGTGCTGCTGATCGTCGCCTCGATCTCGTTCATCGGCATCGGGATGATGACCGCGGTCCTGCCGCTGATCTCGCCGGAGAAGGGCACGCAGCTCGGCTTCGTGGCCCAGGGCCTGCTGCTCGTCGTCTCGGGCGTCTACTACCCCGTCTCGGTGCTGCCGGAGTGGATGCAGTGGCTGGCGAAGATCTCGCCTGCCACGTACGCGCTGCGCGGCTGCCGCGCAGCGATTCTCGAGGGCGCGGGGATCACCGACCTCTGGTCGGACATCTGGCCCCTGCTCGTGATCGGCGCGGTGTCGGTGCCGCTCGGCCTGTGGGTGTTCCGCACCGGCGAGCGCTACGCGAAGAAGCACGGGAAGCTGAAGAGGTCGGGATGATCCGCGTCGCCGACCGCCGCGCCGACTTCGAGCGCTGCGCCGCGATCTACAACGCAGTCGAGCCCGACCGGGTGATGACGGCCGACGAGGCTGCGAGCGGCAACGGGACCAGCTTCCTGCACGACGGCGGCGGGTTCGCCTTCGTGGGCCCGTCGAGCGTGACCGGCAGCGCTTTCGCCATGGTGCGCGTGGAGCCGGACTCGCGCCGCCGTGGGATCGGCTCGGCGCTCCTCGAGGCTGTTCGCATCCAGGCGCGCGCACTGGGGCGGGAGTCGGTCTGGGGCCGCGTGCGCGACCCCGAGTCGCTCGCATTCCTCAGCAGGCGCGCCTTCGCGGAGGTCGCCCAGGAGGTGGTCGTGATCCGCGAGCTGGAGCCCGGTGACGGCGACATCGTGGCCGGGATCGCCGAGCTGCGTGACGAGCACCTGCACCAGGTCTACGAGCTGTGTGTCGAGACGATCCCCGAGATCCACCTGCCGCTGCCCGGCGAGGCGCCGCCCTACGGCGAGTGGTTGGAGCGCGAGCTGAACCAATCCCCCGTGGCGTTCGTGGCTCTGGACGACGGCGTCGTGGTGGGCTACGCGCGACTCCACGTGACCGGGCTGCCGCACAGGCTCGAACACGGGCTGACCGCGGTCAGGCGCAGTCATCGCCGCCGCGGCCTCGCCACCGCGCTCAAACGGGCTCAGATGCGCTGGGCTGCCGACCATGGCTACCGCGAGCTCGTGACCGACATGGTGGAGGGGAACGCCGCGATGCGCGCGGTGAACGAGCGGCTCGGCTACCGGCCGCTGCCACCGGTGATCCTCGTGACCGGCCCGGCATGAGGCGCCTGCCCGCGACGACGGTCTACTACGGCCTGAACTTCGGCGTGGGGATGCCCACGTGGGTCGTGATGGCCGTCTACCTCGTGCAGGAGCTGCACCTCTCGCCGCTGCAGCTCGTGCTGATGGGGACGGCCATGGAGGCCGCCGTCTTCCTGTTCGAGGTGCCGACCGGCGTGGTCGCCGACACCTACAGCAGGCGGCTCTCGCTCGTGATCGGCTACCTCGGCATGGGCGTGGCCTGGGTCGCGGTCGGGCTCGTCTCGGCGCCGTGGCTGATCATCGCGCTCTGGGCGGTCTGGGGCCTGTCGTACACCTTCACGAGCGGCGCCGAAGAAGCCTGGATCACCGACGAGGTCGGCGTGGACAAGGTCGGCACGGTCTTCCTGCGTGCGGCGCGCTACTGGCAGGCGGGCGCGGTCGTCGGGCTCGCGTTGCAGGTCGCTGTCGGCGCCCTCTCGCTGCGGGCGGGCGTGATCCTGGGCGGCGTCTTCACGATCGTGTGCGGGCTCGCGTGCATCGTCCTTATGCGGGAAACCGGGTTCGTTCGCCGTCCCCGCGCCGAGCGCGCCTCGGCACTGGCCGAGATGCGCTCGACCGCAGTCGCCGGCGCCCGCTATGCGTGGGCCGCGCCGGTGATCATGCTGCTGGTCGGGGTCGACTTCTTCATGGGCACGTCGAGCGAGGCGTTCGACCGGCTGAAGGAGGCACACTTCCTGCGCGACGTCGGTCTTCCGGCCGTCGGCGAACTCGACCCGGTCGTCTGGTTCGGCATCTTCTGGCTGGCCGGGATGGCGATCGGCTTCATCGCGATCGGCCGGCTGATCAAACGCGTCGAGCGCGGCGGCCGCCCCGTCGTCACCGGCTTCCTCTTCGCCTTCACTGCGCTGGAGCTCGTGACGATGCTCGTGTTCGCGCTCACCGGCTCGACCTGGATCGCGATCGCCGCGCTGCTCGGCGTCTTCCTTGCCCGCGACCTGGCGGGCCCGCTCTACACGATCTGGCTGAACGAGCAGATCACGGATTCCAGCGTCCGTGCGACGGTGCTCTCGATCAGCGGGCAGGCGAACGCGATCGGGCAGGCCGGCGGAGGCCCCGTGCTGGGCGCGATCGGCAACGTCTGGGGGATCCGGGCCGCGCTGGCCACGGGCGCGCTCGCGATCGCGCCCGCGCTCGGGCTCTACGCACGCGCGATCGCCCACCACGGCCGCGAGCCCGAGCTGGAGGAGCTCCCGGCGGCCGCTGCTGTAGACTGACGCCGTTCGTAGGCGACGGGGCCTCGGGCGCGGAGCGCGCTCGGGGCCTTTGTGTTTGAAGGGAGGACGAAGGGTGGCGCAGGTCGAGAGCAAGCCGAGGGCGACGAGCGATCCGGAGGCGCGCAGGCGCGTGCTCGGGCGGATCAAGGACGAGCAGATCGAGTTTCTGCTCCTCTGGTTCACGGACATCGAGGGGCACCTGAAGAGCTTCGCGGTCACCCCCGCGGAGATGGAGGAGGCGCTCGACGACGGGATGGGCTTCGACGGCTCGTCGATCACGGGCTTCAACGCGATCGAGGAGTCGGACATGGTCGCGATCCCGGACCCGGAGACCTTCACGCTGATGCCGTGGAAGGAGGGCGAGACGAAGGTCGCGCGGATGATCTGCGACGTCGTCACCCCGGACGGGCAGCCGTACGAGGGCGACCCGCGCTACGTCCTGCGCCGCGCGCTCGAGCGGATGAACGACCTCGGCTTCGACACCTTCAACGTGGGACCCGAGCTCGAGTACTTCCTCTTCAAGGACGACCGCGGCACCGAGACGCTCGACGAGGGCGGCTACTTCGCGATGACGACGATGGACGCCGCGAGCGAGCTGCGCCAGGAGACGGTGCGCGCGCTCGAGTCGGTCGGGATCCCGATCGAGTACGTCCACCACGAGGTCGGGCCCTCGCAGCACGAGATCGACATGCGCTACGCGCCGGCTCTGACGATGGCCGACCACACCGTCACCTACCGACTGATCGTCAAGGAGATCGCGAAGAAGGCCGGCTACCACGCCACCTTCATGCCGAAGCCGATCTTCGGCGAGAACGGCTCGGGGATGCACACCCACATGTCGCTCTTCACGGACGGGCGCAACGCGTTCTTCGACGGCGACGACCAGTGGCACCTGTCGGACACGGGCAAGGCGTTCATCGCCGGCCAGCTGCGGCACGCGCGCGAGATCGCGGCGATCTTCGCCCAGTGGGTCAACTCGTACAAGCGGCTCGTGCCCGGCTACGAGGCGCCGGTCTACGTGGCGTGGTCGCAGCGGAACCGCTCGGCGCTGATCCGGATCCCGCTCTACAAGCCGGGCTCCGAGCAGGCGACGCGGGCGGAGATCCGCTGCCCGGACCCGGCCTGCAACCCGTACCTGACCTTCGCGGCGCTGCTCCACGCGGGGCTCGAGGGGATCGAGCGTGGCTACGAGCTCCCGGAGCCGATGGAGACGAACCTCTACCACCTCACGCCGGAGCAGCGGCGCGAGCGCGGGATCGTCTCGCTGCCCGAGACGCTGGGCGAGGCCATCGACGAGCTCGCCGGCTCGGAGGTCGCGCGCAGGGCGCTGGGGCCGCACATCTTCGACCGGTTCGTCGAGCTGAAGCGGAAGGAATGGGACGAGTACCGCGTCCAGCTCACCGACTGGGAGATGGAGCGCTACCTCTCTGTGCTCTGAGGTGCGACAATCGACTCGACCGCGGCCGCCTACGCGGGCGCGGTCCAACTGACGGCCGACTGCGAGCTGCCGGGGTCTCCCGCAGCTCGCGGTCGTTTCGGAGACGGCCGTCAGTCGGTCGTGTTCCCTGACGCTCGTCCGCCTCCGCGTCCAGCGCGACCCCGCTAGGACGCGCGGTGCCGCCCACGTCGATACCCGGGCAGACGATCGACTGGTCGGTGGAGTCGAAGCGGAAGGTGAAGTTGACGAAGCGGGCCGTGCTCTTGGTGTCGGCCCGAACCGCCAGGCTGCCCCCGTAGCAGGAGTTCCAGGAACGGCACTGGAGGAAGTCGTTCTTACCAGGATGTTCCCCGTCCAGGCGGCAGCCGTCGCGGACGACCAGGTCGGCGACGTTGGGACTCGCCGGGTTGCTGCGGTCGACCGCCGTCGCGCCGAAGTCACCGCGTAGTCGCAGCCGACGAACTCGATGTGCTGGCCCCTTGAGGCAGACGCCCGACGTGCTGGCGCCGATCACCGAGCCGAAGCTCGGCGCGCACTGACCCACGACGCGTGAGTTCGTGCCGCCTCGGCGGACGAGTAGCTGATGCCCTGGCTCGGATACGTGCCCGCGGCGACCGACACTGTCTGACCGGTGCCGGCGACCGTGTAGCCGCGGGCCAGGCTCTTTGCACGGCAGCGCCTGCGTGCACGGGTTCGAGTCCGACCCGGCCGGGGTCTCGATATGGATATCCCCGACCGCTCGCCGCGGCGCCTGTAACACTTCGGGCCGTGGACGTGGGCCCCGACGCGCTCCGGAAGTCCGAGCACGAGCCGCTGCTCGGCGCGGTCTCGGCCGGCGACGCCGATCTCGGGCCGGTCAGCCCGGAGCTCGCGCTTGTCGACCCGGAACTCGCGCGACGGGCACGCGAACTGCTGCCCGAGCCGCGCGAGCAG
>DATIFC010000179.1:0-22532 GCA_035455445.1 Gaiellaceae bacterium
TCGTCGAGGAGGCCGACCCACACGACCTCGACGGCCTCGTCGCAGCCGTCGCACGGGCCGCGGCAAAGGTGTCCAGCGGGCGGCGCCCACCGTAGTCACGGCTCGGGCTCGGTCCGTCCGAGCCGCTCGCCGCGTGCTTCACGGGCCGCTAGCTCGTAGGCTCCGCGTCGTGGTGATCACGTTCCTCTCTGACTTCGGCCTACAGGACGACTTCGTCGGCACGTGCCACGGCGTGATCAAGCGGATCGCTCCCGGCGCGGAGATCATCGACATCACGCACGGGATCCCGCCCCAGCAGGTGCTCCAGGGCGCACTCGTCCTGCGGAACACGCTCCCCTACATGCCCGAGGGCGTGCATCTCGCGGTCGTCGACCCGGGCGTCGGCGGCCATCGGCGCGCTCTGGCGGTGCGCAGCGGCGACGGCCGGATCCTCGTGGGCCCCGACAACGGGCTCCTCCTGCCGGCGGCCGATGCGCTCGGCGGCGTGGCCGAGGCGCACGAGCTCGCGAACCCGGAGTACGCGCTCAAGAGCGTCTCGCGCACCTTTCACGGACGCGACCTGTTCGCGCCCGCAGCCGCGCACCTCGCCCTCGGCCTCGAGCTGGGCGAGCTCGGGCCGCCGATCGATCCGCTGGCGCTCGTCCAGCTCGATCTGCCGGAGCCGGAGGTCGGCCAGAACCGCATCCGGGCCGTCGTCCTCTACGTCGACCACTTCGGGAACGTCCAGCTCAACCTGAAGCGGGACCACCTCGAGGCAGCGGGCGTTCAGCCCGGCGTGAAGGTCGAGCTGGAGCTCGCGCTCGAGCGCTACTTCGCGACGGCTGCACGCACGTTCGCCGACGCCCGCCGTGGCGACATCATCCTCTACGAGGACTCGTACGGAAACATCGCGATCGCGATCAGCGTCGGCAGCGCGGCCGATCTGTTCGGCGCCAACCCCGGCGACGAGGTGCGGATCCACCTCCGCACGCCGTGAGCCTCGCCGACCTCGAGCGGAGGGTCGGCCGCCGCCTGAACCGCCTCGCGACCAATGCCGTCGTCGCGCGTCCCGGGGCGTGGCCGGGCTTTCGCCGGCTCGTCCGCTGGCAGTTCGACCGGCTCGCGCCGGAGTGGCATGCGATGCGGCGGCCGGAGGCCTTCGCGGCGCTCGGCGAAGCTCTGGCCACGCTGGGGAGCCCGCCCCGCAAGGTGCTCGACCTCGGCACCGGCACGGGCGCCGCGGCGTTCGTCGCCGCGCGCTGCTTCCCGGAAGCCGAGGTCGTCGGCGCCGACCTCTCGGAGCGGATGCTCGCCGAGGCGCGGGGAAAGACGCCGCCCGAGCTCGCCGCCCGAGTGCGCTTCCTCTCCGCAGACGGCGCCCGGCTCCCCTTCGACGACGGGTCGTTCGACCTCGTCATCCTCGCGAACATGATCCCGTTCTTCGACGAGCTGGAGCGCGTCGCGGCGCCGGGCGGCCACGTCGCCGTGTCGTTCTCCGCCGGCCCCGAGACCCCGATCTGGGTCTCGCCTGAACGGCTGCGCGGTGAGCTCGGCAGGCGTGGATTCTCGGACTTTGCGGACTTCGAGGCGGCCGGCGGGACGGCGCTCCTTGCCCGGAAGGGCGATCGGAACTAGGCTCCCTGCTACCAAGGACGTTCGCGGCGCGGTAGCACCGGCCCGGACGTCCTTTTTTCGCGAGGTCGTGGCTACACTAGGCGACCCGCGGCGAGGTAGCTCAGTTGGTAGAGCACACGGCTGAAAACCGTGGTGTCGCCGGTTCGATTCCGGCCCTCGCCATCAGCCTGCGACGCGTGCCCCCGCAAGCCGCTCGAGCAGGCCCTCGACGAGCTCGCTCTTGAGCAGCACCTCGTCGGCGCCGGCCTCGCGAACGGCGCGGTGAAGCTCCGGCGCCGCGTCGCCCGTGAGCGCGATCAGGCACAGGCTGGGATGATCCCGCCGCAGCCGCGCGGTGGCGGTGACCCCGTCCAGGAGCGGCATGTGCAGGTCGAGCACCACGGCGTCGGGGTCGAGGCGCTCGGCGAGCTCGATCGCCTGGAGCCCGTCCCCCGCGGCTCCGATCACCGAGAGCTCCGGCTGGCGGTCGATCAGCTGCTCGAGCGAGCGCAGGAAGGCCGGGTCGTCATCGGCGATCAGGACGCGAATCGGAGAGTCGTCGGACGGCGCGAGACTCATCAGGGGCAACGCTAGCCTTGCTTCGGTGAATCCTCAAGAAGAGTCGCAGCCGGTCGCCGTGATCGGAGCCGGCCTCGACCTCGGCGCGGGCCGCCGCGGCGTCGACATGGGGCCGTCGGCGATTCGCTACGCCGGCCTCGACGACCGCATCGCCGAGCTCGGCCGGCGCTGCGAGGACCGGGGCGATGTCGTGACCGCGGTGGCCGAGGCCACGTCGGTCGTCGACGAGCGCGTGCGCTACCTCCCCCAGATCAAGGCGACCTGCGAGCGCATCGCGGAGCTCGTCGCCGGCGCGGCCGCCGACGGCGTCTTCCCGCTCGTGCTCGGCGGCGACCACTCGGTCGCCCTCGGCACGCTCGGCGGCCTCGCCCGCGCGGCCGGGCGGCCGGGCGGCGTGCTCTGGCTGGACGCGCACGGCGACCTCAACCGCCCCGAGACCTCACCCAGCGGAAACGTGCACGGGATGCCGCTGGCGGCCGCGCTCGGGCTCGCCGGGCCGGAGTTCGAGAGCGACTTCTATCCGCTGCCCGCGGTCGAGCCGCAGCGCGTGGCACTGGTGGGCGTCCGCTCGCTCGATCCGGGCGAGCGAGAGGTGCTGGCGCAGCTCGACACGTGCGTGTTCACGATGAGCGACCTCGACCGGATGGGCATCGAGACGGCGATGCGCGAGGCGCTGGAACACATCTCCGGCGAGGGGTTCGTGCACCTCAGCCTGGACATGGACGTGCTCGATCCCGAGGTTGCTCCCGGCGTGGGCACGCCGGTCCGCGGCGGCCTCTCGTACCGCGAGGCCCATCTGGCAATGGAGCTCGCAGCCGAGGCCGGCACGGTCGATTCTCTGGAGGTCGTCGAGGTTAACCCGATCCTCGACCGTGAGAACGAGACCGCGAAGCTGGCGGTCGAGCTGGTCGCGAGCGCCCTCGGCGCGCGCATTCTGTGACACGCGCGTGAACTTGCCCCCGGGGGTCCCCCTCGGTGTTCCCCCCTGCAGTCAGCGTACCCACGTGCGATTCACGGGTGTGAAACCGAAGCGTGACGAATCAGGAACTTCTCGACCGCGTCCGCGGTCTCCTCGAAGGCGTCCCAGTAGACGATGTGGCCGCCCGGCACGGCGACCAGCTCCAGGCCGTCGCCGAGCGAGCGCTCGTACTCCTCCAGCTGCTCCTCACGCACGAGCCCGAACTGCTCGGCGTGCACCAGCTGCGATGGGATGCCCTCCAGCACGGTCGGCGGCGGCGGCTCGCGGCAGAGCTCGCTGTAGACGGTCGCCACGGCGGCCCGGCTGCACTGCCAGCGCAACCGCCCGTCCGAGGACGGCACGAGGTGCTCGTGCGCCTCTTCCTCGAGGAACTCGCGCGGGGTCAGCACGCTGGTCGTCAGGCGTGCCGCGATCGCCTCGTCCACCGACGTGAACGAGTGATCCTTCGCCGCCTCCTGGGCGAAGTCGTACCCGACGTGCGGGAGGATCTGGATCGCCGGGTCGAGCAGCACCGCGCAGCGGATCCGCTCCGGTCGAGCCGCGGCGAGCTCGAGCACGAGGCGCGCGCCGAAGCTGTGGCCGACCCAGGCCGGGGCGGTGATCCCCTCCTCGTCGAGAGTCTCAAGGAGGTCGGCGACGTTGGTCGCGAGGTCCCACGGCGGGTCGTGCTCGGAGAGGCCGTGTCCGCGCAAGTCGGGCGCGAGCACGTGGAAGCGTGCCGCCAGCCGCTCCTCGGCCAGTCTCCGGTAGCGGCGGCCGTGCGCCGAGACGCCGTGCACGCAGACCACGGGAGGCGCCGCCGCGTTTCCCCACTCGTGCACGTGCAGGCGCATCGCGGTCAGACTATCCCGGCGTGCTGGGCGTCCTCTACGACATCCACGGCAACCTGCCCGCGCTCGAGGCGGTGCTCGAGGAGGCGAGGGCCGAGGGCGTCGACCGCTGGCTGCTCGGCGGTGACTACGGGACGCCGAGCCCGTGGCCGCTCGAGACCCTCGACCGGCTCCGGCAGCTGGAGGGCGCAACCTGGATCCGCGGCAACGGCGAACGCTGGCTGTGCGAGCCGCCGGCCGACCGGCCCGAGATCGGCGAGACGTACGAGCGCTTCGCGAGCGACCTGTCCGCGGGCCTCGTCGAGTGGCTCTACAGGCTGCCGCCCCGGGCCGAGCTGGACGGCGTGCTCTACGTTCACGGCTCGCCGCTCGCCGACGACGACAGCTTCGCGCCGGAGCCGCAGGAGGGGGAGGACCGGCTGCTGGCGGGCGTGCGCGACCGGCTCGTCGTCTTCGGCCACAGCCACCAGCAGTTCCGCCGGCCGGGCCCCGACGGCACCGAGCTCCTGAACCCGGGCAGCGTGGGCATGCCGCTCGACGGCGACCGCCGCGCTGCGTGGGCGGTTCGCGACCAGGACGGCGAGTTCCGCTTCCGCCGCACGGGGTACGACGTCGAGCGTGCCGCCGAGGCCTATCGCGCCCTGGGCGGCGGCTTCGGCGAGATGGCCGCGGGCCGTATCGAGCGCGGCTCCGACTGACGCGCCGCTGCCGTCTAGGCCAGCGACGCCTCGACCGAGATCTCCACCCCGCCGAGGGCGTTCGAGACCGGGCAGCCGTCCTTCGCCGTCTCCGCCGCGGCCTGGAAGGCGCTCTCGTCGACGCCGTCGACCTGGCCGCGCACCGTGAGGTGCATCGAGGTGATGCGGAAGCCGGCGTCGGTCTGCTCGAGGGCGCAGACGGCATCCGTCTCGAGCCGCGCGGGCGCGTGGCCGTCCTGCGCGAGGCCGTTTGCGAGCGCCATCGAGAAGCACGTCGCGTGCGCTGCGGCGATCAGCTCCTCGGGGCTCGTCTTGCCGCCGGCCTCGGGCTCGAAGCGTGATGCGAACGTCACCGCCTGGCCGCGCACCGCGCCGCTGCTCGTCAGGTCGAACTGCCCCGACCCGTTGCGCAGGTCGCCCTCCCACGTCGCGTGAGCTCGTCGCTCGATCGCCATCTCGCACCTCCTCGTCGTTGACGGCCGGAGGCTAGCGAGGCGCGACTCAGTGCTGGTGGCACCAGCGGCCGCCGGCCGCGAGGCGGTCGAGGATCCGGTTCTGCTGTGCCTCGTAGCCCGCATCGGCCGAGCCGCGGTAGTTGTGCAGGCCGCCCACGCCGGACATCACGTCCGGGGTGACGCCCGGGCCGATCAGCGTGACGCGGTACCGCGAGCCGTTGCCCGGCGGCCGGCCGTCGTGGCGGTAGAAGCCTGCGCAAAAGACGCCGTTCGGCCGGTGCGGGAGGAACGCGTTCTCGCGCCGCCAGCCCTTGCCGTAGCGGGAGCCGAAGGTGTCGAGGTAGAGCAGGCGTCCGTAGCCGTCGGTCGGCGCCCCGCGCGAGGTGCTGCTGAAGCCGAAGATCGGGCGGCCCAGGTAGGTGGCGCGGCCGAAGACCTCGTGGAAGCGCCCGGAGTAGATCCAGTCGGCGTGCAGCTCGATCTGAGCGACCGGCGTCGACCAGTGCGAGACGCGCAGCGAGTACGCGTGCTGCCGCGCCGTCCACGGCAGGACGCCGAAGTTCGGCTGGTCGACCATCCACTCCTGGACGGCCCAGTAGGAGCCGTTCGGGGCCCTGCATGCAGCGACGAGGTGCGGCAGTCCCGGGCCGTCGTAGGGGCCGCAGGCGTCTGGGAACGACTTCCAGAGCGCCCTCCGGCTGGTGCGCCAGCCGCCGCTGTAGTCGATCCGGAAGCGCACCTGACGGACGGCCCGGCTCGGCTGGCGCGCGTTGACGGCGCCCGTCACGAGCACGTGGCGCGCCGCGCCGCCCTTGCGGTAGTAGACCATCGCGCGATTCCCGCGGTCGACCTTGAGGGTGACGGGCGCGGGGGCTCGCACGAGGTCCACGAACTGGCTCGCGGAAGCTGCGGGCGGCAGGACGACGGCGAGTGCCGTCAGGGCGACGATGGCGGCACGGAGTCTCATTGACCCGGGCCGGTATGGAAGCACACCTCAGCCCGAGTCGCTCTCCTCGCCCGAGCCGCTCGGTCGGTAGTAGGTCTTGCCCTTGAGCGGGTCGGGGAGGTGGTCGACCTCGAGGCCGCTCGGGTCGTCGTGCGGGTAGACGTAGCCCTTGCCTCGGCCCAGCCTCCTCGCGCCGTGGTAGCTCGCGTCCCGCAGCGCGTCCGGCGGCCGCGTCTGGCCGAGCTCCCGCACGTCGGCCGTCGCCTCCTTCAACGCGACGTAGGAGGCGTTCGACTTCGGCGCCCGCGCGAGGTAGATCGCCGCCTGCGCGAGGTTCAGCCTCGCCTCGGGAAGGCCGACGTGCTCGACGGCCTGGGCGGCCGCCACGGCGACGAGCAGGGCGCGGGGGTCGGCGTTGCCGATGTCCTCGGAGGCCAGCACGATCATCCGGCGGGCGACGTAGCGGGCGTCCTCGCCGCCCTCGAGCATCGCGGCCAGGTAGTAGACGGCGGCATCGGGGTCGGAGCCGCGCATCGACTTGATGAAGGCGGAGATGAAGTCGTAGTGCGCGTCGCCGCCCTTGTCGTAGACGAGCGGGCGCTTACGCGCGGCGTCCTCGACGTGCGGCTCGTCCACGGGCACGCCCTCGGCCCGCGCCGTCTGCACCGCGAGCTCGAGGATGTTGAGCGCGTTGCGGGCGTCGCCTCCCGCTCTCCTGGCGACGAGGGCAGCGACCTCGTCCGGTACCTCCGCCTCGAGGGCCTCGATCCCGCGGGCCACGATCACGCGCAGCTCCTCCTCGCCCAGCGGCTCGAGCTCGTAGATCTGGCAGCGCGAGAGCAGCGCCGAGTTGACCTCGAAGTACGGGTTCTCGGTGGTCGCCCCGATCAGCGTCACGAGGCCCTCCTCGACGGCCGGCAGGAGGGCGTCCTGCTGGGCCTTGTTGAAGCGGTGGATCTCGTCGAGGAAGAGGATCGTGCGCTGTCCGTTGCCGCCGAGGCGATCGCGCGCCCGCGCGAGCACGGCCCGCACGTCGGCGACCGAGGCCGAGACGGCCGACAGCTCCTCGAAGGCCGCGCCCGTGGTCTGCGCGACGATGCGCGCGAGCGTCGTCTTGCCGGTACCGGGCGGGCCGTAGAGGATCGCCGACCCGACGCGGTCCTCCGCGATCGCCAGCCGCAGGGCCGAGCCGTCGCCGAGCACGTGGTCCTGCCCGACGAACTCGTCGAGCGTCCGCGGCCGCAGTCGCAGCGCGAGCGGCGCCACCTCGTGCATCCGCTCCCTGGCGGCATCGGCGAAAAGGTCGCCCACGCCGGAAGTATGCTCCCGCCGTGGCCGAGGACTACAGCCAGCCCGTCCTCGAGGGCGAGGGCGCGAGCGACTACGAGCGCTACCTGCGCACCGACGACCTGCTCGCCCTGCAGAAGACCCCCGAGGAGCGGGTGCACCGCGACGAGCTGCTCTTCCAGACCGTGCACCAGGCGTCCGAGCTCTGGCTGAAGCTCGCCTGGAACGAGGTCGAGGAGGCGACGCGGCTGATCGAGCACGGCGAGCTCGCCGCCGCCGAGCGGCTGCTCCGGCGCGCGCATCTCTGCCTCGACTACGTCGTCCGCCAGCTCGACATGCTCGAGCAGCTCTCGCCGTGGGAGTACCAGGCGATCCGCAAGGTGCTCGGGCACGGCAGCGGCTTCGACTCGCCCGGATTCCGCGAGATCCGGCGGGTGACGCCGCCGCTCGGACAGGCCTTCTCCGCGCGTCTGCGCGAGGCCGGCCTGAACGTGGTCGAGCTCTACCGCCGGGGGCGGGAGCACGAGGACCTCTACCAGCTCGCCGAGCTGCTCATCGGCTGGGACGAGCGAATCGCGCTCTGGCGCATGCGCCACTACCTGGTGGTCGCGCGGGTGATCGGCGACAGCGTCGTCGGCACGCAGGGGACGCCGGTCGAGCTGCTCGGCAGCCTGATCAAGCAGCGCTTCTACCCCGAGCTCTGGCAGGCACGGAACCGGCTCACCGACCTGGCGAACGAGGAGGGCTGATGGCCTTCGACGAGCTGAAGGAGCGCCAGGCGCAGATCTGGGGCTCGGCGCCGTTCGAGCGCGTCGCCGCGGACATCGCCGTCCTCCACGACCACCTCGTCGCCGAGCTGGCGCCGAGGCCGGGCGAGCGCTGGCTCGACGTCGGCACCGGCACGGGGGCCGTGGCCGTCCGCGCAGCGCGGGCCGGAGCGGAGGTCTTCGCCTCCGACCTCGCGCCGGCGCTGATCCAGACCGCGAGGAGCCTCGCCGCGGCGGACAAGCTCGCGATCGAGTTCGACGTGGCGGACGTCGAGGAACTGCCCTACGGGGACGCGAGCTTCGACGTGGTCAGCTCGGCGGTCGGCGCCATGTTCGCGCCGAACCACGAGCGGACGGCCTCCGAGCTCGCGCGCGTGACGCGGCCGGGCGGACGGCTCGGGCTGGTGACGTGGAACCCGGCCGGCGGCGTCGGCGACTTCTTCCGGCTGCTCTCGGGCTACCAGCCGCCCCCGCCGGAGGGGGTCGGCAACCCGCTCGAGTGGGGCCGCGAGGAGCACGTGAGCGGCCTGCTGGGCGACGCCTTCGAGCTGCGCTTCGAGCACGCCGACGCACCCCAGGTGGCCGACTCCGCCGAGGAGCTTTGGGAACTGTTCGTGACGTCCTTCGGGCCGCTGAAGACGCTCTACGACTCGCTCGACGGGCGGCGGCGCGAGGAGCTGCACGGCGACTGGATCGCCTTCATGGAGCGGCACCGGCACGACGGCCGGATCGAGGCGCCGCGCGAGTACCTGCTGACGATCGGGATCCGGCGCTGAGCAGCCTCCGCGACGAGGCCGTCCAGCTGCTGCAGGAGCTGGTCCGGCTCGACACCGTCAACCCGCCGGGCAACGAGACGCGGGCCGCGGAGCTGCTGCGGGACTACCTCGGCGACAACGGCGTGGCGAGCGAGCTCTACGCGAAGGTGCCCGAGCGGGCGAACCTCGTCGCGCGCGTGCCGGGGAGCAGGGGCGGCCGCAGCCTGCTGCTGCTCTCGCACACGGACACCGTCGTCGCCGACCCCGCGGAGTGGCAGGTCGACCCGTGGTCGGGCGAGGTGCGCGACGGCGAGCTCTGGGGACGCGGCGCCCTTGACATGAAGGGGCAGGTGGCGGTCGAGGCCGTCGCCCTCGCGTCGCTCGTTCGCGAGGGGTTCGAGCCCGCCGGCGACCTCGTCTTCGCCGCGTGCGCCGACGAGGAGGTCGGCGACGGCTTCGGCCTGCCGTGGCTCTGCGAGCAGCACCCGGACACGGTCCGCACCGACTTCGCCCTGAACGAGGGCGCGGGCGAGCGGATGAACCTCTTCGGGCGGCCGTTCTACCTCTGCTCGAGCGCGGAGAAGATGAGCTCGCCCTTCCGGCTGCTCGTACGCGGGCGGGCGGGCCACGCCTCGGTGCCGGGCATCGCCGACAACGCCCTCGTCAAGGCGGCGCCGCTGATCGAGCGCCTCGCCGCCTACGACCCGGAGCTGCAGCTCGGGCCCGAGACCGAGGCGATGGTCCGGGCCGTGGCGGGCCAGCGACTGAACGCGTACCAGGCGCTCGAGCTGGCGCGCGAGACCGACCCGGCCACCGCCGAGCTGATCGAGCCGCTGCTCTCCTTCACCGTCTCCCCGACGATGGTCAGCGCCTCCGAGCGCCGCAACGTGATCCCGCACCTCTGCCAGGTCGAGGTCGACTGCCGCCTGCTGCCCGGCCAGACGCAGGCCGAGGTCGGGCCCGTGCTGCGGGAGGTGCTCGGGGACGGCGACTACGACTTCGAGTGGGTCGAGTCGCGCGGCGGCACGCGCAGCGAGCTCGACACGCCGCTCTGGGACGCGATCGAGAGCTTCGTCGCGAAGGTCGACCCGGAGGCGACGGTGCTGCCGGTCTGCGTCGCCGGCTTCACCGACAGCCACTGGCTGCGGGAGGCCTTCGGCACCGTCGCCTACGGCTTCTGCCCGACCAGGGCGATGGACCCGCAGGTCGCCTCGCGGCTGATCCACTCGGCGGACGAGCGCGTCGCGGTGGACGACCTCGGCCTCGCGGTCGACTGCTTCCGCCACGCCGCCGTCGAGATAACGGGCGGAAGCTAGGCTCTTCCCGATGGAGGAGAAGATCCGCCTCGGCGGGATGGCGCTCGTCAACGGCGTGCTCGTGCACGGGCCGAGCTCCTGGGCCTGTGCCGTGCGAGGGGCCGACGGCGAGCTGAAGGTCGCGGCGGAGTACAAGCGCTTCCGCGCGGCCGACGTCGGCAACCCGCTGCTGCGCGGGCCGGCCCGGATCGCGGAGGTCTTCGGGCTCCTGCCGCAGGTGCGGCGCCGGCTGCCCGAGGCGCGGCTGCCCTTCCAGCGGCCGCAGGTGCTGGCGGCGATGGCCGGCACGGCGGTCGTCGTGCGCGCGGTCAAGGAGTCGGAGCGCCTGAGCCCGCTGGCGCGGGAGCTGCTCGGCGGGATCCTGTCGCTGGCACCGGCGGCGCTCGCGGTCCGCAGCCACGATCTCGCCGCGTACCACGGCGCCGAGCACATTTCGATCGGCACCTACGAGCACGACGAGCCGCGCGCCCGCGAGCACGAGCGCTGCGGCTCGCACCTGCTCGGGCCGCTCGTGGCCACCTCCGCGATCGGCGCGACGCTCGCCGCGAAGGCGCCCGTCCACCTGCGCGGCCCGGCGCGGGTCGCGGCACAGGTCGGCGCGCTGGCCGTCTCGACCGAGCTCTTCGGCTGGATGACGCGGCATCCCGAGAACCGCCTCTCGCGCCTGCTCGCCCGCCCGGGTCACGAGCTCCAGCACCGCCTCGCCACCGCCGAGCCGACGCCCGCGCAGCTCGAGGTCGCCGCGGCCGCGCTCGCCGCGTGCCTCGAGCTCGAGCGGAAGGCCGATGCAGCAGAAGACGCGCTCTAGGCGCCTGCCGCCCGAGATCTTCGACCTCCCGGTCGAGAAGATGCGGGAGGGCCACTACACCGACGCCTACTTCAACCACACGCGCGAGGTGCTGCTGCGCGACGGCCGCCACCCGCGCGTGGTGATGCAGGTCTTCCAGAAGCACGACTCCTACCTCGGCGGGATCGACGAGGCGATCGCAGTGCTCAGGCTCTGCGCCGACGACTGGGATGACCTGACCGTCCATGCGCTCTACGACGGCGACCGGATCGAACCGTACGAGCCGGTGCTTCACGTCGAAGGCGACTACACCGGCTTCGCCCACCTGGAGACCGTCTACCTCGGCGTCCTCGGCCGGCGGACGCTCATCACGACCAACGTCGTGCACGTGCTGGAGGCCGCGAACGGCAAGCCGATCATCTTCATGCCGGCCCGCCACGACCACCACCGCGTCCAGACCGGGGACGGCTACGCCGCGTACGTCGCGGGCCAGATCGTGGGGACGGAGATCGGCGTCACCTCGGAGGCGCAGGCCTCCTGGTGGGGCGGCCGCGGGATCGGCACCGTTCCGCACGCGCTGATCGCCTCCTACGGCGGGAACACCGTCCTCGCGGCCACGAAGTTCGCCGAGCACGCCGACCCCGACATCAAGATCACGGTGCTGGTCGACTTCGAGAACGACTCGGTCAAGACGGCGCTCGAGGTGGCGCGTGCGCTCGGACCGCGGCTGTGGGGCGTGCGCCTCGACACGTCCGAGAAGCTCGTCGACCGTTCGCTCTGGGGCGAGATGGGCGACTTCGACCCGCGCGGCGTGAACGAGCGGCTGGTGCACAAGGTGCGCGAGGCGCTCGACCGCGACGGCTTCGAGCGGGTGAAGATCGTCGCCTCCGGCGGCTTCACGGCCGAGCGGATCCGCGGCTTCGAGGAGCGCGGCGTCCCGGTCGACTCCTACGGCGTCGGCTCGGCGCTGATCCGCGGCGAGAACGACTTCACGGCTGACATCGTGATGACCGACGGCAGGCCGTCGGCGAAGGTCGGCCGCCGCTTCCGCGAGAGCCCCCGGCTCGAGCTCGTCGAATAAGGCTCAGGCGCGGGCCGAGGCGGCCATTCCCGGCCATTCCTCGATCGGGTCCGTCGAGCGGACGACGTGCATCCCCGCCTCGGCGAAGCGCGCGAAAGCCGCGTCCGCCTCGTCCGTGTAGTCGGCCGCTCCCGGGACGACGACGGGCGAGGTGCAGTCCTCGAGCAGGTAGACCTTCTCGGCAAGCTCCCTCTCGCCCATCGCCGGGGAGCGGAGCAAGTCGTCGATCGTCCAGGCGACGCAGTGGCTCTTCGCCTGGCCGGCGATGACGACGGCGTCGAAGCCGAGCAGCTTCTCGACGAGCTCCACGTCGTGCTCGCCGAGCCGCTCGCCGTCCGCGCCCTCCGTGACCTCCGGGCCGAGCACCGAGTAGTGCTCGGTCAGCGGCAGCGTCCCCTTGACCCGCACGTCGGGCTGCGAGTGGCGCGCGATGGTGTGGAAGAAGATCGCCTCCTCGACCGCCGGGACGAGGGCGTGCCCGATGCCTCCGAGCATCGCGTGGTAGGGCCAGATCGTGAGCCGGTACTTGCCGCTCTCCTCCAGGGCGCGCGTGTACCGGGCCAGGTGCCGGCGCGCGTAGTCGACGTCGAGCCCGAGCGCCTCGGCGACCGCGGGATCGGCCTGCCAGCGCCCCGAGGCCACGTCGTCCGAGGAGACGAGCGTGTAGGGCTCCGGGTGGTTCCCCTCCGCGTCGACGAGCCAGATCGCGTGGAAGACCTGCATCGCCTGGTGCGTGTCGAGCGTCGGGACAATCTGGGTGATCGAGCCCAGGTTCCGGTAGACGAACTCGCAAAGGCGGCGGTTGTCGTCGATCGCGCCCGTGCCGGAGCGGCCCGCGACGAACAGCTCGAAGGCGGGGATGCAGAAGGTGTTCTGGACGTCGACGGCCACCAGGCAGATCCGCATGGTGTCCTCCGTCGCCGGCCGCAGGCCGTGCGCGTCGGCCCACTCCTCGGCCTCCTGCGCCAGGTCCTCGTAGGACACCCGCCAGACCTCGCCGACGGCCGCCGGATCGAAATGGGAAGGGATCGGGAGCACGGCACGCGCAGTCTAGAGAGGCGCCTCCGATCGGCGGCGGCGGTTGACTCCCGGCCGGAACCAGGCGATAACGAGAGGAGGGAATGGGCGATTGGCTGGTCTTCTTCCGTGACGGGATCGCGGCCTGGCTGCCGCTGTTCTTCGCGGTCCTGCTCGTCCTGATGGTCTACATCCTCTGGCGCACGCTGCAGGTGATGCCGCGCGTGACCGCCGCGAAGACGATCACGGCCGAATCCCGTGTCGCCTGGGACGAGGTCGCCGGGCTCGATGAGGCGAAGAGCGAGCTGCGCGAGGTGGTGGACTTCCTGCGCGACCCGGCCCGCTTCGGCCGCCTCGGCGCGCGCGTGCCGAAGGGGATCCTCCTCTACGGCCCGCCCGGGACCGGGAAGACGCTGCTCGCCAAGGCGATCGCGAACGAGGCTGGGGCGCGGTTCTACGCTCAGAGCGCGTCGGCCTTCGTCGAGATGTTCGCCGGCCTCGGCGCGGCGCGGATCCGGAAGCTGTTCGAGGAGGCGCGCAAGAACGCGCCCGCGATCGTCTTCATCGACGAGCTCGACGCGGTCGGCGCCCAGCGCACCGGCCACGGCTTCTCCCGGGAACAGGATCAGACACTGAACCAGCTGCTCGTCGAGCTCGACGGCTTCGCGGCGCGCGACCAGGTGATCGTGATGGGCGCGTCCAACCGTCTCCAGGATCTCGACACGGCGCTTTTGCGGCCGGGCCGGTTCGACCGGCAGGTGCTCGTCGCGGCACCCGACCTCGCCGGCCGCGAGGAGATTCTCCGCGTGCACACGCGGGGCAAGCCGCTCGCCGCGGACGTCGATCTCCGCTCGATCGCACGGCAGACCGCAGGCCTCACCGGCGCGGAGCTGGAGAACATCGCGAACGAGGCCGCGATCTTCGCGGGCAGGGTCGGCCACGACGAGATCTCGGGCACGGACTTCGAGGACGCGATGGAGCGGGTCGTCGCCGGCCTGCAGCAGCGGCGCGTGGTCACCGAGAAGGAGCGGCGGGTGCTCGCCTACCACGAGGCCGGCCACGCCGTCCTCTCGCACCTGACCGGCGACCTGCTGCCGGTGCACAAGGTGACGATCGTCTCGCGCGGCCAGGCGCTCGGCTACACGCTCAACCTGCCGACCGAGGAGCGCTACCTGCACACCGCCGAGGAGTTCGCGGACCTGCTGAAGATCTACCTCGCCGGCCGCGCCGCCGAGCAGGTCGTCTTCGGCCGCGTCACGAACGGAGCCGCGAACGACCTCGAGCGCGCCACGGAGGTGGCGCGTGCGATGGTGTTCGAGTACGGCATGTCGAACGCGTCGGCGTCCCGGACGATGCGTGCCGACAACTACGCGCTCTCCGAGGAGACGAAGAAGCTGCGCGACCAGGAGCAGGCGCGTCTCACCGACGAGGCCTACGCGGACGCGATCCGCCTGCTGCAGAAGCACCGGCCGGCGCTCGACCGGATCGCCAGAGCGCTGCTCGAGAAGGAGACGCTGCAGAAGGACGAGCTCGACGAGCTGCTCGTCGGCGTCGAGCCGGAGCTGCGGTCCGCCGAGACCATCGGCACGGTCAGGGTCGTCGCGGCCGACTCGTAGCGAGCCGTTAGCATCGGCGGCGTGGAGCCGCGCGGAATTCACCACCTCGGCGTCGCCGTCGACGACCTCGACGGCGCGCTCGCGACCTACGAGCGCCTCTTCGGCGCCGAGCTCGAGCACCGCGAGACCGTCGAGGATCAGGGCGTCGAGGCGGCGTCGCTACGCATCGGCTCGAGCCGTGTCGAGCTGCTGGCCGCGCTCGGCGAGGAGACGCCGGTCGGCAAGTTCCTCTCGAAGCGCGGGCCGGGCATGCACCACGTCGCCTTCGAGGTCGAGGACGTCGGCGCCGCGCTCGACGAGCTCGCGGCCGAGGGCGCGGAGCTGATCGACGAGCGTCCGCGGCAGGGGCTCTTCGGGCTCCAGGTCGCGTTCGTCCACCCGGACTCCGTCCACGGCGTGCTCGCGGAGATCGTCAGCCGTGGCTGAGGAGCGCGTGCGCATCGAGATCGGCTTCGACGGCGGCCAGATCATGGGCGCCTATGTCGAGCTCGAGGCGGCCGACGGCCTGGAGCGCGCGCTCGGCGACGCCCGCGACGGAGCGTTCCCGCTCGAGGCCGAGGACGGCCGCTACACGGTCGCCCTGGGCCGCGTCGTCTACGTCAAGCGGTTCAACCGCGAGGGCCGCGTCGGCTTCAGCTCGGGCTGACGGGCGTTAGCGGTCTGGAGCGGCTGGGCAAGGTCACCTGATGGCACCGAGCGCGGTCGCAAGCAGCGGAACCGATGACCTGCGCCGCCTCGTCGAGCTCGCCCAGCAGGGCGACCGCGAGGCGCTGGAGGCGCTCTACCTGCTGCATTTCGACCGGATCTACAGCTACCTGCACATGAGCGTCGGCAACCGGCACGACGCCGAGGACCTGACGACACAGACCTTCCTGAAGATGCTGGAGGCGATCGGACGCTTCCGCTGGCGCTCGGCGCCGTTCTCGGCCTGGCTCTTCCGGATCGCGCACAACCTGGCGATGGACCACTTCCGCGCGTCGCGGCGCTGGCAGCCCGAGGAGGAGGTCCCGGAGCCGGAGGATGCGCACGAGTCGTCGGCCGAGGAGGAGGCGCTGCAGTCGATCGGCCGGCGCAGCATGCTCGAGCTGATCGAGAACCTCTCGCTCGAGCAGCAGCAGGTGCTGATGCTCAAGTTCCTGTTCAACTTCTCGAACGGCGAGGCCGGGACCGTGCTCGGCAAGTCCGAGGGCGCGATCAAGTCGCTGCAGCATCGCGCTCTCGCCTCCCTGCAGAAGCAGCTCCCGCAAGACTGAGCCCTCCCCCGACAATGGAAGCCCGTCTCGCGCCCGCTATCACGCTGCTTGGTGCTGGCGACCGAGCGCCGAACTCCCATCACCGGGAGGAGGGCTAGCCATGCTGGAAGCCGGGATCGTGGGCCTGCCGGCCGCGGGCAAGACGACGCTGTTCAACGTGCTCACCCGGGCGGGGGTCGGGCCCGACTTCGGCAAGGAGCACGTCGGCATGGCGCCGATCGCTGACGAACGGCTGGGGCAGGTGGCGCGGGTCGTGACCTCCGCGAAGGCGACACCGGCGGCCGCTCGGCTGGTTGACGTCCCGGGGACCGGGCCGCAGCTGCTCGGCAACCTGCGCCGGGTCGACGCGCTGGTCGCCGTGGCGGACGGCTTCTCCGCGGGGGCCGACCCCGACGGTGACCTCGAGCGCCTTCAGCTCGAGCTGCTGGTGGCCGACCGCGACCACGTCGAGCGGCGGCTCGAGCGGGTGGCCAGGCAGGCGAAGTCGGGCGACCCCAAGCTGCGGGCGGAGGTCGGGCAGCTCGAGCAGGTGCTGGCCCACGTCGACGCTGGCCGCTCGCTCCGGGAGTGGGAGGGCGAGCTGCCGCCCGAGCTCGAGCCGCTGACCACGAAGCCGGTCGTCCCGGTGGTGAACGGGCCGGCCGGGATCGACCTGAAGCTCGAGGCCGAGCTGGCGGAGCTGCCGGAGGAGGAGGCGGCGGCCTTTCGCGAAGGGCCCCCGGCGCTGGAGGAGGTCGTCCACCGGCTGTTCGACGCGCTCGGCCTGATCACGTTCTTCACCGCGGGCGAGAAGGAGGCGCGGGGCTGGACGCTGCGGCGCGGCCAGACGGCCCTCGAGGCGGCGGCGACGATTCACAGCGACATCGCGCGCGGCTTCATCCGCTGCGAGGTGGTGCCCTGGAGCGACCTCGTCGAGAGCGGCGGCTACTCCGAGGCGGCCCGTCGCGGGCTGCAGCGGCTCGAGGGCAAGACCTACGAGGTGCAGGACGGCGACGTCCTGACCGTGCGCTTCAACGTCTAGCCCCGCGGGCGATCCTCGACCTTGAGCCAGTAGATGCGCCCCGGTGCACGACATACCGTCCGTGCCAATCTGCGGAAGGGGAGGCAGGCTTGTCTCGACTCGGCGTCATGCTCGCCGCGTTCGCCGGCGCAACCGCAATCGTCGCCCCGGGTGCCTGGGCACACCACGGCGTCAACACCGCCGCGGGTCACGCGGCCGAGGACGCGGTCACGCACACGGCCGCGCAAGAACGGGCGCTGGATGCCCACACGAGGGCCCTCGGCGAGCGCTCCGCGCGGGCGGCCGCGGCCGTCGTCGGGGGCCCGCAGGACGTCGGCGAGTGGGGCCCGGTCGTCGACTGGCCGGTCGTCGGCGTCCACGTCGCGCTGCTGCCGAACGGCGAGGTGCTCGCCTACGACTCGATCGGCGACCACGCCACCGAGACGTACCCCGTGCAGGATCACACGCGCGCCACGCTGTGGGACCCCTCGACCGGGATCCAGACACCCGTCGACGTCGACACCGGCTTCAACATCTTCTGCAGCGGCCTCGCGCACCTCCCCGACGGACGGATGTTCATGGCGGGCGGCAACCGGGACCAGCAGCTCAACGGGATCGTCCAGACGCACATCTTCGATCCGGTCACGAACCTCTGGAGCCTCGGGCCGAACATGCTGGGCGGGCGCTGGTACCCGACCGTGACCCCGCTCAGCAACGGCGAGATGCTCATCACGTCGGGCCGCGTCGACACGCCCGAGGTTCGGACGACCGCAGGCACTCTGCGACCGCTCAGCAGCGCGGCACTCACCCTGCCGCTGTATCCGTGGATGGACGTCGCGCCGAACGGACGGACGTTCTACTCCGGGCCCGACCAGACGCTGCGGTCGCTCGACACGTCCGGCACCGGCGCGTGGCAGACGTTCGGACAGCGGGACGCGATCAACCGCGACTACGGCGGCCACGCGCTCTACGACGTCGGCAAGATGCTCGTCGCCGGCGGCGGCCCCTCCACGAAGGACGCGCGGGTCGTGGACGTGACGGGGGCGACGCCGCAGGTCTCGCCGACCGCACCGATGGCCTTCGGACGCAGGCAGTTCAACCTGACGGTGCTCGCCGACGGAACGGTCCTCGCAACGGGTGGCAACTCGTCTGGCGCGGGGCTCGTCGACCTGAACGCCGGCGTCTACGCAGCGGAGCTGTGGAGCCCGGCCACCGGCCAGTGGCGGACCCTCGCCTCGGAGTCGATCACGCGCCAGTACCACTCGACCGCGCTGCTGCTGCCCGACGGGCGCGTGCTTTCGTCCGGCGGCGGGATCTGCGGGACGTGCGACCAGGTGGGCTATCTCGCCAAGAACGCCCAGGTCTTCTCGCCGCCCTATCTCTTCCAGGCCGACGGCACGCTTGCGCCACGGCCGACGATCGACGCCGCACCCGCGGCCACGTTCTACGGCGCGTCGATGGACATCTCGACGGGGAACCCGGCGTCGATCAGTAGGGTCGCGCTGATCCGCCTGGGCTCCGTCACGCACTCCAACAACATGGAGCAGCGCTACATCCCGCTGACGTTCACCGTCGGGGCCTTGAGCCTCACCGCGACCGCGCCGGCCAACGCCAACATCGCGCCGCCGGGCTTCTACATGCTCTTCATCATCGACGCGAACGGCGTCCCGTCGGTCGCCCGCATGGTGAGCCTCCAGGGGAACTCGCTGCCCACGGTGACGCTGACGCAACCGGCCAACGGCGCGACGTTCACCGCGCCCGCCACCGTGAACCTCGCCGCGACGGCGTCGGACAGCGACGGCAGCGTCACCAAGGTGGAGTTCTTCAACGGCCAGACGAAGCTCGGCGAGGACACGAGCGCCCCGTACACCTTCACCTGGAGCGGCGTCGGCATCGGGACCTACACGCTCACCGCCCGCGCGACCGACGACCTGGGCGGTGTCACGACGAGCGGCGGGTCGACGATCACGGTCGGTGCCGCCAACACTGCACCCACGGTGAGCATCACCTCGCCGGCGAACGGCGCGATCTTCCCGTGGAAGCCGACGATCACGATCACCGCGACCGCGAGCGATTCCGACGGCACCGTGACGAGGGTCGAGTTCCGCGACGGAACGACCGTGCTCGGTTCGGACACCAGCGCGCCCTATTCCTTCACGTGGAGGAACGTCCCGCCCGGAAACCACGTCCTGACCGCGAGGGCGACGGACAACACAGGCGCCGTCACGACGAGCAGCCCGGTCAGCATCACGGTGCGCACGAAGCGCTGAGCCGCGGCTACTCGACGGGCCGCGTGGCCGCCGCCGCGTCGAGCTGGTTTGCGTGGTAGAGCACCGACGCCTCGGCCGTCCGCGCCGCCCGCGAGTCGTGGTGCACGGCGATCGCATGCAGCAGCTCGGCCCGCACCTCCGTCTCGAGCGCGGCGGCCCGTTCCTCGACCAGCCGCAGCCCTAGGTGGACGTGCCCGAGCAGGCGCCCCTCCTCGGTCGCCCGGAAGGCCGGGCCGCGCTCCAGCTCCGACGTTCGGCCGACGTCGTGCAGCAGCGCCGCCGCGAGCACCAGGTCGGCGCGCAGCCTGGGGTGGAGCTGCGCGGCCTCGCGGCACAGGGTGGCCACGCCCACCGTGTGCTCGAGCAGGCCGCCCGCATAGGCGTGATGCGTCTCCGCCGCGGGCAGCCCGCGCAGCGCCGTCCGCAGCGCCTCGTCCTCGACGAAGCGCCGCACCGTCACCCGCAGCCCGGGATGGGCGATCTCGGCCGCGAGGAACTCGAGGAACCCGTCCAGCTCGGCCGCGTCACGCCGCAGCGCCGGTGCGAGCGTGGCGGGATCCGCGTCCGCGGCGGCCTCGAGCGAGCGCACCTCGAGCTGCAGCCGGTCGCGGAACCGCTCCACGCGCCCGAGCACCCGCACCGCGTCCCCCTCGCCGAAGCGGGAGTCGAGCAGCTCGACGTCCGACCACACGCGCGCCTCGATGCGCCCGCTCGGGTCGACGAGCTCCAGCGCGAGGTACGGCGAGCCCGAGCGGGTACGCCGCCGTTCCTTCCTCGCGACCGCGTAGACGCCCTCCACGACCCGGTCCTCGGCCAGCGTTGCGATCGCGCTCACGCCGCGAGTCTAGGCTCGAGCGCGGCTGGTACGCTCCCGGCCCCGTGGCCGACGTGAAGCCGTTTCGCGCCGCTCGCTACGGCGAGCGCGCCGGCTCGCTGGAGACCCTCGTCGCTCCGCCCTACGACGTGATCTCGCCGCCCGGGCGCGTGGAGCTCGCTGCCCGGAACGAGTGCAACGTCGTGCACCTGACCCTGCCGCCGAGCGAGGTGGAGGCCGGTCGGCTGTGGCGCACCTGGCTCGCGGACGGCACGCTCGTCGCCGAGGACGAGGCGGGCTTCTGGTGGCTCTCGCAGGACTACGTCGGGCCAGACGGCGTCTCGCGCACGCGCGACGGGATCGTCGCCGCTCTGCGCGCCGAGCCGTACGAGAACCGGGTGATCCTGCCGCACGAGCGCACCCACCGCGGCCCGAAGGAGGGCCGGCTCCGCCTGCTGCGCGAGGTGCAGGCGCAACTCGAGCCGCTCTTCTTCCTCTACGAGGGCGCGGCGCCCGCCACGCGGCCCGGACGCGCCCCGGACCTGGAGGTCGAGGGAGCCCGTCTCTGGCGGCTCCCGCCGGACGGCGTCGAGGAGGCATTCGCCGGGAGACAGCTGCTGATCGCCGACGGCCACCACCGCTACGAGACCGCGCTCGCCTACCACGCCGAGGCGGGCACGCCGGAGAGCGCCTACGTCCTGGCGGTGCTCGTCAGCCTCGACGACCCCGGGCTGATGATCTTCCCGACCCACCGCGTCTTCGAGCGCGCGCCCGCGGAGCGCCTCGACGTCGAGGAGGGCCCGGCCGACCCGGCCTCCGCGCTGCAGGCGCTCGAACAGGTGCCGACCGGACGAGCTGCCGCCGTGCTGTACCGCGGCGGCGGCCGCACCGAGCTCGCCGTCGACGGCGACGACCTGGACGTGGCGCTCGTCGACCGGCTCGGCCACGACGGCATCACCTACACGCCGGACTGGCGGGAGGCGGTGCGCGCGGTCGACGAGGGCGAGGCCGAGGTGGCCGTGCTGATGCGCGCGACACGGATCGAGGACGTCTTCGCGGTCGCCCAGCGCGGCGAGACGATGCCGCAGAAGAGCACGTACTTCTACCCCAAGCTCGTCAGCGGCCTCCTGTTCCTGCCGCTGTGACCGACTGGCTCGCGGTCTGCCGCGCCGCGGTCGAGGACGTGCGCGGCGTGCTCTGGGAGCTGCCGACGCGAGCCGAGCGCGAGCCGGTCGTCGGCGACGGAGAGGGCGGCGACGAGACGACCGCGGTGGACGCGGCTGCCGAGCGGGCCATCCTCGCCCGCCTGCAGGAAGTCGAGGGCACCACCGTCGTCTCGGAGGAGGCCGGCATCCTCGGCGACGGGCCCACACGGGTCGTCGTCGACCCGATCGACGGCTCGCTCAACGCCAAGCGCGGCATCCCGTTCTTCTCCGTCTCGATCGCCGTGGCGGAGGGCGAGACGATGGACGACGTCGTGTTCGGTTACGTCTACGACTTCGGCAGCGGCGAGGAGTGGGTCGCGGAACAGGGCGCGGGAGCACGCCTGAACGGCGCGGAGCTCGCGGCTCAGCGGCCGAAGGAGACGATCGAGATCCTCTCCTTCGAGGCGACGCTGACCTCGAGCATCGCCGAGAAGGCGGCCGCGATGGTCGGGCTCGCCTACCGGCTGCGCGTGATGGGCTCGCTGGCGCTCTCTCTCTGCCACCTCGCCGCCGGCCGGGTCGACGCCGTCTGCTCGCTGAAGGCGGCTCGGGCGGTCGACATCGCCGCCGCGCAGCTGCTCGTGCGCGAGCAGGGGCTCGCGATCGACCTGCCGGAGGCTCCACCCTTCGGCGCGGCGCCGCTCGACGTCGAGGGCCGCTCCCGCGTCGTCGCGGCCGCGACCCCGGAGATCTGCGAGCGCCTCTTCGCCGCGCTCTCGCGGTGAAGCCGATCCGGATCGGCTGCTCTGGCTGGAACTACGAGCACTGGCGCAACGGTGTCTTCTACCCGCCGCGCCTCCCGCCTCGGCGCTGGCTCGACCACTACGCACGCCACTTCGACACGGTCGAGGTCAACTCGACCTTCTACCGCCTGCCGCGGGAGAGCGCGGTCGCGAGCTGGGTGCGCGAGAGCCCGCCGGGATTCCTCTTCGCGGTCAAGATGAGCCGCTACGCGACCCACATCAAGCGGCTGCGCGACCTCGCGCCGAGCATCGCGCTCTTCTACGAGCGCATCCGCCCGCTCGCCGGCTCGCCGAAGCTCGGGCCGGTGCTCTGGCAGCTGCCGCCGGGGTTCCGCCGGGACGACGCGCGCCTCGCCGGGGCGCTCGAGCTGCTGCCGCCCGGGCGGCACTGCTTCGAGTTCCGGCACGAGACGTGGTTCGCCGAGCCCGTCTACGAGCTGCTCCGGAGGCACGGCGTCGCGCTGGTGATCGGCGACGATCCGCGCCGGCCGTTCCAGGCCCACGAGCTGACGACCGACTGGACGTTCATCCGCTTCCACAG